>NZ_JBIWCN010000003.1:0-151994 GCF_044761525.1 Streptomyces sp. NPDC097595
GTTGATAGGCCAGATGTGGAAGCCCGGTAACGGGTGGAGCTGACTGGTACTAATAGGCCGAGGGCTTGTCCTCAGTTGCTCGCGTCCACTGTGTTAGTTCTGAAATAACGAACAGCCGTGTTTTCATCCGGTTGGTTCAAATTTCATAGTGTTTCGGTGGTCATTGCGTTAGGGAAACGCCCGGTTACATTCCGAACCCGGAAGCTAAGCCTTTCAGCGCCGATGGTACTGCAGGGGGGACCCTGTGGGAGAGTAGGACGCCGCCGAACAATCATTGTGGGAAAGCCCCGTGCCATTGGCACGGGGCTTTTCTGCGTTTCAGCCCGGGCAGACCAGACGGGTCCGCCCTCCCGTCGCTCGTGCCTACAGGCGCCCCGCCGCTTTGAGTGCCAGATAGGCATCGGCGAGTGCGGGTGCGAGATCGTCCGGTGATGCATCGACAACGACCACACCGTGGCTCCTGAGTTGGTCCGCAGTGCGGCGACGCTGGGCCTGGGCCTCGACACCGGCGGCCGCCTCGTACATCGCGTCCACTGTTCCGCGCGCGCCGGCCATCTCCGCGATGCGCGGGTCGCTCACCGCTGCGATCAGCACCGTGTGCCGCTGGGTGAGCTGAGGCAGTACGGGCAGCAGCCCCTCCTCGACAGGAGCCGCGTCGAGGCTCGTCAGGAGTACAACGAGCGAACGCCGAGGAGCCTGCGCGATGGCCTCGGCGATGAGCCCTCGCGCATCGGTCTCGACGAGCTCCGGCTCCAGCGGTGTCAGGGCGTCGACCACGGCCGGCAGGACGTCCCCGGCCGCCCGGTCCTGGACCCTCGCCCTCGTACGGCGGCTGTAGGCGAGGAGGCCGACACGGTCGCCGGCGCGAGTGGCGAGTGCGGTGAGGAGCAAGGTCGCGTCCATCGCCGCGTCGAGGCGAGGCACATCGCCGACCCGGCCCGCCGAAGTGCGGCCGGTGTCGATGACGACCAGGACGTGCCGGTCGCGTTCCGGGCGCCAGGTCCGTACGGCGACCGTGGACTGGCGGGCGGTCGCGCGCCAATCGATCGACCGGACATCGTCGCCGGGAACGTAGGCGCGCAGGCTGTCGAACTCCGTGCCCTCCCCGCGCGTGAGCACGCTGGTACGACCGTCGAGTTCGCGCATTCTGGCGAGCCGCGAGGGGAGATGCTTCCGGCTTGTGAACGGCGGAAGGACGCGCACCGTCCAGGGCACCCGATGGCTGCCCTGGCGTGCGGCCAGGCCGAGGGGCCCGTACGAGCGGACGGTGATCTGTTCGGCCCGGCGGTCACCGCGGCGGGTGGGGCGCAGCATCGTGCTGATGCGCCTTCGCTCGCCGGGCGGGACAGCCAACTCGTGGCGGGAGGCGGACGACTCGGTTCCGGGTAGCCAGCTGCTCGGCGGCCAGGCATCGCGGAGATGTGCCCGCAGCAGGCGGCGGGAAGGGTTGACTACGGTGAGTTGCACTTCTGCCCGGTCACCAAGTCGAACGGATGTATCACCGGATCGGGTGAACTGAAGCGTTCGCACTGGCGCTGCCAGGGCATAGTCGCACAGAATTGCCAGTGAGAGCGGGGCATTGACCGCGAGCATTCCCGTCCAGCTCGGGGCCACGATGCCTACAGGGAGTGATCCCAGAGCCGCCAGCAGGGCGGCACGTCCGGTGAGGGCCACGGCTCATCGCCTCATCGAGGTACGGGGACTTGGGCGAGCACAACGGTGATGACGGAGTCGGGGGTGACCCCTTCCATCTGGGCTTCGGGGCGCAGTTGGATGCGGTGCCGGAGCGTCGGGAGGGCCAGCGCCTTCACATCGTCCGGGGTCACGTAGTCGCGGCCGGTGAGCCAGGCCCACGCTCGGGCGGTGGACAGCAGGGCGGTGGCTCCACGGGGGGAGACACCGAGAGAGACCGAGGGGGACTCACGCGTGGCACGACAGATATCGACTACGTAGCCGGCGATTTCGGGGGAGACAGCCGTCCTCGCGACCGCGGCGCGGGCGGCTTCGAGGTCGGCGGGCCCGACGACCGGTCGGATGCCCGCAGCCTTCAGATTACGGGGATCGAACCCATCGGCATGGCGGGTCAGGACAGCGACCTCGTCGGCACGCGTGGGCAATGGGACGGTCAGTTTCAGCAGGAACCGGTCCAGTTGGGCTTCGGGGAGGGGGTACGTGCCCTCGTACTCGACCGGGTTCTGTGTCGCGGCGACGAGGAAGGGGTCGGGCAGCGGACGGGGCGTGCCGTCGACGGTGACCTGACGCTCTTCCATCGCCTCCAGCAGAGATGACTGCGTCTTGGGCGGGGTCCGGTTGATCTCGTCTGCGAGGAGGAGGTTGGTGAAAACGGGGCCGGGCTGGAAGGAGAACTCGGTCGTGCGCGCGTCATAGACGAGGGACCCGGTGACATCGCTCGGCATCAGGTCGGGTGTGAACTGCACCCGCTTGGTGTCCAGTTCGAGTGACGCGGCGAGGGCTCGGACCAGCAGGGTCTTGGCCACGCCGGGGACGCCTTCGAGGAGGACGTGCCCTCGGCAGAGCAGGGCGACGACGAGTCCGGTGACGGCGGGGTCCTGGCCGACCACGGCCTTGGCGATCTCGGAGCGCAGCACCTCCAGAGCGGCGCGGGCTGCGTCGTGCGTGTCGGCGGCGGCGGGCCCGGCGGTTCCAGTTGTCCCGGTGGGCGCGGGAGGCGGGGCGCTCATGAGGTTCGGAACTCTCTTTCGAGGGAGTCGAGTTGGTCTGCCAGAAGTACGAGGGCCCGGTCATCGGAGGGGCCTGGGCCGAAGAGTAGATCGCTGAGGTTGCTGTGGGCCGGTCCGAGGCGTGCGGAGAGAGCGGGGAGGAGCACTGCGGGGGAGTGAGCGTCTCCGGGGGAGACACCGGCGAGTGGTGCCAGCGCGGTGCGCGTCGCGTGGCGGAGTGATGCGGCGGCGCGGTCGCGAGAGTTGGTTCTGCGGCTGAGCCGGGCTCGGCCCTCGGTGGACTCGGAGGCCCGGATGGCCACGGGTAGGCGCTCGTCGACGAGGGGGCCCAGGCGGCGGGCGCGCCAGACCGCTGCGAGCACGGCGGCGATGGCGAGTTGCAGTATGCCCCACCGCCAGCCGGACGGGATCAGCTCGATGAGGCTGCTCCGGCCGTCCGTGCTGTCAGTGGCGGAGGGATCGGTGAGCGAGGGGAGGTACCAGACCAGATGAGGGCGGGAACCGAGGAGTTGCAGGGCCAGGGACGCGTTGCCCTGGTGGTCGAGGCGTTCGTTGTACAGGAAGTCGGGGGAGCCCAGCAGGACGGTGTCGCCGGCTGCGGGCCGGCGCAGAAGGAGCACCGAGGAAAGGCCCCCTGCGGGGTAGCAGGCATCGGTATCAAGGCCCTCAGTGCCAAGGTGCTCGGCGTCGTAGCGGATGCCGCCCGTCTCGACGGCTCCGGCCCTTCGGGCCGCGGGCAGGGAGCAGTCCGGGGGCCGTGCGACCACGGGTACGGAGGGCTTCGCCCGCACACCGGGGGCCAGGGTGTCGAGGGAGGGGGAGTCGGCGCCGAGGAGCACGGTGCGGCCGGTCGTGCGGGCGGTCGCTGTGCGCAGAGCCCGCTGCTGGTGGGGCGTCAGCAGGTTGGGGCCGGTGACCAGAAGGGTCGTGTCGGGGCCGGTCGCGGATGCCGCGTCCCGGACGGTGGTGACGACGCGGACGGATATGCCGTGTTCCTTGAGGAGTTCGGCGATGGCTCTGCTGCCGTAGCGGTCCGCCGAGCGGGGGTCGAGGCGGCCGTGCTGGTCCCCGGAACGGGCGGCTGCCAGGGCTGTCGCGGCGACGACGAGCAGGAGGACGGCGAGCAGCACTCCGCGGGAGCGGCGCCATATCTCTTGAGGCGTGACGGATATGGAGGTGGAGGGGGCGGTGGCGGCCGGGGTCATTCGGCAGCCCCCTCGCGGGCGCCGGTGAGTCGCGGTGTGGCGGTTTCGACGGCGCGGTCGAGGTCGAGCAGAGTCAGGTACGCCGTCCGGTCGGCGGAGCGGCCCCCGTATGTGACGTCGTCGAAGACCCGGGCCGCCGCCCGCAGCCGTGTGTCGTACGGGGGAAGGGTGCGGCCCGCCTCCGCGGCCGCTTCGTCGGCGGTGCGTCCGGGGCGGGGGTCCAGCAGAGCCCGCTCTTCGAGGGAGCGGACGAGGGCACGCATCCGTTCCTGGACGGCCTGGTTCCAGCGGTCGGCTGCCGCGTGGACCTCGGCGGCTGCACGGTGCTCCGCGGCGCTGCGCGGGCCGTGCGTGAAGAGCGCTTCGGTGCGCCTCCGGCCGGGGTGCGGGGCGCCCAGCCGCCACCGGAGCGCGGCGGCGAGGGCGATGACGATCACGAGGAGAACGACCAGGCCGGCAGCCCCGCCCGGTGCGACGACGGAGGCCGCTGAGATGAGATCGCCGAACCAGGTCCACAGGTGGTCCAGGGCCCGTTGGAGGGGGTTCGGGTCGTTCTCGTGGTACGCGCCCTTGGACAGTTCGCGTCGGGCCGCCTCCCGGGCGGGGAGGCGGCCGGTGTCCACGGGGGCGCCGCCGCTCGTTCGTACCAGCAGTCGTGCTGCCGCCTCGCCCGCCCCCGGCACGGTGTCAGTTCCTGTTGTCGAAGCCGGGCAGGCCCGCTGCCTTGGCCAGGTCGAGGTCGAGCGCTTCGCGGCGGATGCGCTGGTCCACGTAGAGAAGGGCCATGACGCCGGCGGAGAGCGGATACGTGAGGGCGGCGGCGACCACGTCACCGATGGCGGAGACGATCAGGAACGGCCAGCCGAACTCGGTGGCTTCCCCGGAGAGGAAGGAGCTCAGGGTGCCGTCGTCGACGCCCACCGCGACGATGCCGAAGGGGATGGCGACCACCAGACCGACGATGAGCGTCAGCAGCCAGGTCAGGGCGAGAACGCCGAACGTCCGCCACCAGGCGTCACGGACCAGCTTCGCGGAGCGTCGCAGGGAGGCGGCGATCGGCTGCCGCTCCAGCATCAGCGCGGGGGCGGCCAGGCTGAAGCGGACCGACAGCCAGAGGAAGACGGCGGTCGCGGCGAGCAGCCCGAGCAGTGCGAGACCGGCTCCCGCGGTGTCGCCGATCAGGAACCCGGGCAGGATGCCGGCGGTCATGATCGCTCCGCCCATGACGGCGAGCAGGAGGGTCAGTCCCAGCATGGGGAGCAGCCGGGGGCGGGCTTCGGCCCAGGCTTCGGACAGGGTGACCGGGCGCCCCAGCACCGAGCGGCTGATCACCACGGTCAGCACCGACGTGGTGAAGATCGTGGCCAGCATCGAGATCAGCAGGGTCGGGGCGAGGTCGAGGAGGCTGTAGCGGAGCGATTCGGTGGCCTGGCGCAGCGCCTCGGAGCCGGTGGCGTTGCGGTCGACCGAGGGAGCGTCGGGCAGCAGATAGCGCTGGATGAGGAGGATGGCGGCCTGGGCGATCACGGAGACCGCGAGCGTGATGCCGAGGACCGTGCGCCAGTGGGCGCGCATGGTGGAGACGGCGCCGTCGAGGATCTCGCCGATGCCGAGCGGCCGGAGCGGGATGACGCCGGGTTTCGCCGCCGCCGGCGGCGGGCCGCCCCAGCCGGATCCTCGCGGCGGAGTGCCCCAGCCGGATCCCTGCGGCGAGGTGTTCCAGCCGGGGCCCGTGCTGGAACCGGAGCCGTGTGCCCGGGTGCCCCAGCCCGTGTTGGGCGGCGGGGCGGTGGGGCCGGTTCCGGTGGGGCTCGGAGGGGACCACTGGCCGGCGGGCGGCTGCTGGGCGGCCCAGGTTCCCGAGGGGGCGGTATCGTCGGCCGGTTCGGAGGGGCGGGGGATGCCTGTGTCGGGGCGGCCCGGCTCCCGGCCGGTCGTTTCCTGGCCCGCTGCTTCCTGGTCGGCTGCTTCTTGGCCTTCGGGCTTCCGGCGGTCCGGCTCCTGATCGGCCACTTGCCGGTCTGCCGCTTCTCGACGTGCCGGGTCCTGATCAGGCGATTCTCGGTCGGCCGGGGCGCGGTGGTCCGTTGCGTGGTCGTTCGTCCGCTGGTCGTCGGAGGGGGCGGATCCGGGCGAGGCCCAGCCCGGAGTGTCGTTCATTGTCGCTCCTTCGCGGTCCTGTCCGCGCGGCGCGGCGTCAGGCTGGCAGCCATCGTGCCACGCGTCGTTGCCGTCCGGCCCCGGCCCTGTGACCGGCTCGTGCCTTCAAGTCCGGGCGGGTCACCGGGCAGACTGGATGGATGGCTGATCAGGACGCGCAATCGCCGGTGGGCAGCGAGGCCGCCGGACTACCCTCAATTCGCTGGGACGAGCCTCCGGAAGGCCCCGTGCTGGTGCTCCTCGACCAGCGGCGGCTGCCCGCGGAGGAGACGGAGCTGGTGTGCACCGATGTGCCGGCTCTGGTGGCCGCGATCAGGACGCTCGCGGTACGGGGTGCGCCCCTGCTGGGGATCGCCGGTGCCTATGGCGTGGCCCTGGCCGCGGTGCGGGGCTATGACGTGGCGGAGGCCACCGGGCTCCTGGAGCGGGCGCGGCCCACCGCCGTGAACCTGGGATACGGCGTGCGCCGGGCCGCCGCGGGGTACTGGGCGGCGCTCGACAAGGGGGCCGGACAGGAGCGGGCGGGAGCGGTCGCACTGGCGGAGGCCAGGGCGCTGCACCGGGAGGACGCCGAGGCCAGCCGACGGATGGCCGGGCACGGGCTCGCGTTGCTGGACGAGCTGGTTCCGGGCGGGGGCCACCGGCTGCTGACCCACTGCAACACGGGGGCGCTCGTCTCCGGGGGCGAGGGCACCGCGTTCGCGGTGGCGCTCGGGGCCCACCGGGCGGGGCAGCTGAGGCGGCTGTGGGTGGACGAGACCCGTCCGCTGTTGCAGGGCGCCCGGCTGACCGCGTACGAGGCGGCGCGCAACGGCATGCCGTACAGCCTGCTCACGGACAATGCGGCGGGGTCGCTGTTCGCCGCGGGGGAGGTGGACGCCGTGCTGATCGGGGCGGACCGCATCGCCGCGGACGGGTCGGTGGCCAACAAGGTGGGGAGCTATCCGCTGGCGGTGCTCGCCAAGTACCACCACGTACCGTTCATCGTGGTGGCGCCGACGACGACCGTGGATCTGCTCACGGCGGACGGGGCGTCCATCGCCGTGGAGCAGCGTTCCGGGCGCGAAGTGACGGAGCTCACAGTCCTGCCGCGCGGAGCGGGGGACGAGGAGGCGGGCGGAATGCTCGTCGCCCCAGTGGGGACCCAGTCGTACAACCCCGCCTTCGATGTCACGCCGCCGGAGCTGGTCACGGCGATCGTCACGGAAGAAGGCGTAATCTCGCCGGTCACGGGGGCCGGGCTGGCAGAGCTGTGTGCCAGATCATCGCAGGTAACGATTAGCTAATGGGATGATGTCGTTTATGAAGGGACGCGTCCTTGTCGTCGACGACGACACCGCACTGGCCGAGATGCTCGGGATTGTGCTGCGTGGTGAGGGTTTCGAGCCGTCGTTCGTAGCGGACGGCGACAAGGCACTTGCTGCATTTCGAGAGGCGAAGCCGGACCTGGTCCTGCTCGACCTCATGCTGCCCGGCAGGGACGGCATCGAGGTCTGCAGGCTGATCAGGGCCGAGTCGGGTGTGCCGATCGTCATGCTCACTGCCAAGAGCGACACGGTTGACGTGGTGGTGGGCCTGGAGTCCGGGGCCGACGACTACATCGTCAAGCCGTTCAAACCGAAGGAGTTGGTGGCCCGGATCAGGGCACGTCTGCGCAGGTCCGAAGAGCCGGCCCCGGAGCAGCTGACCATCGGGGACCTGGTCATAGACGTCGCCGGGCACTCGGTGAAGCGGGACGGGCAGTCCATCGCCCTGACGCCGCTGGAGTTCGACCTGCTGGTCGCGCTCGCCCGCAAGCCGTGGCAGGTCTTCACCCGTGAGGTGCTCCTGGAGCAGGTCTGGGGTTACCGGCACGCGGCGGACACCCGTCTGGTCAACGTGCATGTGCAGCGGCTCCGCTCCAAGGTCGAGAAGGATCCGGAGCGGCCGGAGATCGTCGTGACCGTCCGTGGTGTCGGGTATAAGGCCGGACCGAGCTGACATGTCCCTGGGTAGCACTGCTCCGAAGCCCGGGGAGCCGGGAGTCCGTGCGGAGCGGGCTGCCGGTTCAGGGCACACCTCGTCCCCCGTCGAGCGCTTCCTGCAGGGCGGCCGGTTGTTCCAGGACCGGGCGCCCGGCGGGCCGGTGCCGCGTCTGCTGATGCGCTGGGTGCGGCGTCCGCTGCTGCCGGCCGTGCGGCTGTGGCGGCGCAACCTCCAGTTGCGCGTCGTCGCGGGCACGCTGCTGATGTCGCTCGGAGTGGTGCTCCTGCTCGGCCTCGTCGTGATCGGGCAGGTGCGCAACGGCCTGCTCGACGCGAAGGGCAAGGCGGCCCAGACACAGGCCGCGGGCGGGTTCGCGGCCGCCCAGGAGAAGGCCAACGCGCCGCTCACCCCCGTCGCCGGCGAGGTCGACGACGCGGCGGACGGCACGACCGAGAACAACTCCTGGCGCACCGAGCTCGTCGACCAGCTCGCCAGTGGCGGCAAGAACGCCTTCAACGTGATGGCGCTCAGTGCCGACGAGGGGGCCCGGGCGCCCCGTGGCTCGGGATACGTCAAGGCGTCGAGCCTTCCGCAGAGCCTGCGGGACGCGGTGAACAAGGGCCCCGGTGCCTTCCAGACGTACACGCTGATCCAGTACGAGAACGGGCAGGAGTCCCAGCCCGGCCTCATCGTCGGCAAGCGCCTCTACGACATCGACCGCGACCCGTACCAGCTGTACTACGTCTTCCCGCTCACGCAGGAGGAGAAGTCCCTGAACCTGGTCAAGGGCACGCTGGCGACCGCCGGCCTGTTCGTGGTGGTGCTGCTGGGTGCCATCGCCTGGTTCGTGGTGCGCCAGGTCGTCACCCCCGTACGCATGGCCGCAGGCATCGCCGAACGGCTCTCCGCCGGCCGGCTCCAGGAACGGATGAAGGTCACCGGCGAGGACGACATCGCCCGGCTCGGTGAGGCGTTCAACAAGATGGCGCAGAGCCTCCAGCTCAAGATTCAGCAGCTGGAGGAGCTGTCCCGGATGCAGCGGCGGTTCGTCTCGGACGTCTCGCACGAGCTGCGTACACCGCTGACGACGGTACGGATGGCCGCCGACGTCATCCACGAGGCGCGGGCCGACTTCGACCCCATAACGGCCCGGTCCGCCGAGCTGCTGGGCGACCAGCTCGACCGCTTCGAGTCACTGCTCTCCGATCTGCTGGAGATCAGCCGCTTCGACGCCGGTGCCGCCGCGCTGGAGGCGGAGCCGATAGACCTGCGGCAGGTGGTGCGCCGGGTGATCGGTGGCGCCGAGCCGCTCGCCGAGCGCAAGGGCACCCGGATCCGGGTCGTCGGCGACGAGCAGCCGGTGATCGCCGAGGCCGACGCGCGGCGCGTCGAGCGCGTCCTTCGCAACCTCGTCGTCAACGCCGTCGAGCACGGCGAGGGGCGCGACGTGGTCGTGCGGATGGGCGCGGCCGGCGGAGCGGTCGCCGTCGCCGTCCGGGACTACGGCGTCGGGCTGAAGCCCGGCGAGGCGACCCGGGTCTTCAACCGCTTCTGGCGGGCCGACCCGGCCCGGGCCCGGACCACCGGCGGCACCGGCCTGGGCCTCTCCATCGCGGTGGAGGACGCCCGGCTGCACGGCGGCTGGCTCCAGGCGTGGGGCGAGCCCGGTGGCGGTTCGCAGTTCCGGCTGACGCTGCCGCGTACGGCGGACGAGCCGCTGCGGGGCTCGCCGATACCACTGGAGCCGGAGGACTCGCGGCGCAACCGGGAGAGCCGGGAGCGGGCCGAGGACGCCTCCACGGACACCTCCGCCTCGGGCGGCGGGCACCGGCTGCTGGCCGTGCCCTCGCAGCACGCCGGTACGGGCCGTGCCCCGCTGCAGGTGCCCGGCCGGGCCGCCGTGCCGGCCAGGACCGCGCCCGCGTCGGTGCACCCGGCGGCCCTGCCGGGCAACGGGGCACGGGTGGTGCCGCGTCCCTCGGAGGAGCGGCAGGCCGGTCACAACGACTCTCCGGGGCGTGAACCGGGGCGGGAGGACACGATCCGTGAGGACTGACCGTCGTCAGGGCGGCCGTGGGCGTGTGGTGGGGGTGACCGTGCTGGTCGGGTGCGGCGCGCTCGTGCTGTCGGCGTGCGGCTCGATGCCCGTGTCCGGGGACATCAAGGCCGTCGACGCCTCGCAGCCCGGCGACTCCCAGGTGCAGGTGTACGCGGTCGCCCCCAGGGACGGCGCCACCCCGAACGAGGTGGTCGACGGCTTCCTGGAGTCGATGACCAGCGACGACTCCGACTTCCGGACGACGCGCAAGTACCTCACCAAGGAGGCGTCGCGCCGGTGGAAGCCGAGCGCGGAGACCGCCGTGCTGGCCAAGGCGCCGAACCGGAGCGACCGCCCGGTCCACGACCACGACCGCACCACGACCGAGGTCTCCTACACCCTCACCGGGGAGCAGGTGGCGACGGTCGACGAGCAGAACGCGTACCAGCCGCTCGTCCCCACGGACTTCTCCCGCACGCTCCACCTGGTGCGGGAGAAGACGCCGGACGGCAAGGAATGGCGCATCGACTCCGTGGCGGACGGCCTGGTGCTCGGCCAGTCCGACTTCAAGCGGCTGTACCGCTCGGTCAATAAGTACTACTTCGCGACCGGGCGGTCCGACGCGGAGGCCACCCTCGTCGCCGACCCTGTCTACCTCCGCAACCGGACCGACCCCTCGACCGGGATGGACACGGTGACGCAGGCGGTCCGCAGCCTTCTGCGGGGGCCGACCGACTGGCTGCGGCCGGCCGTCGCCTCGCGCTTCCCCAAGGGGACGGACCTCAGGAAGGGTGTCGGCTCGCTGACGCCCGACGACCGCAACGTCCTGAAGGTCCCGCTCGACAAGAACGCGGACGGGACCGGGCAGCGGGACTGCCGGATGATGGCCTCGCAGGTTCTCTTCACCCTCCGGGACCTGACCTCCGCGCGGGTCGAGCAGGTGGAGTTGCAGCGTTCCGACGGTTCGCCGCTGTGCGTGCTCGACGCGGACCAGGCCGAGGAATACGCCCCCGACGGCTCCTCGGGCGGACCCGACAGCCAGTACTTCGTCGATGCCAAGGGCCGGGTGGAGCGCATCCCGGGCAGCACCAGGGGCAGCGGCGAGCCGGAGCCGGTGGTCGGCCCCTTCGGCAGCGGCGCGCTGAAGGTGAGCGCGGTCGGCGTGGCCCGGGACGAGCAGTCGGCGGCGGTGCTCTCCCAGCACAACGAGTCGCTCTACGTGGCCTCCATCGCCTCGGACGGCGAGCTCCCCGTACCAGCCCTGACGAGCAAGGCGGCCGACCCCGATGACCGGCTGACGGCGCCCAGCTGGGACGGCCGGGGCGATCTCTGGGTCGCCGACCGCGACCCGGAGAACTCCAGGCTGCTGAGGCTGCCCCACGGCACGGACAAGCCGCAGGAGGTGACCGTGCCGAGCCTGGGCGGCAGCCGTATCGCCGGGCTGCGGCTCTCCTCGGACGGGGTGCGCATAGCGCTGCTGCTGACCAAGGACGGCCACACGACGCTGAAGATCGGCCGGATCGAACGGCTCGGCCCGGAGGACGACGCCGAGGTGTCCGTGGTCGACCTGCGTCAGGCGGCGCCACAGTTCGCCGATGTGACGGCGGTGTCCTGGTCCGGCCGCAGCCGCCTCGTGGTCGTCGGCAAGGAGCAGGGCGGTGTGCAGCAGGTCCGTTACGTGCAGACGGACGGCTCGACGCCCTCCTCGGGCGTCCTGCCCGGGGTGAACCAGGTGCTGGCCATCGCCGCCGCCGACGACGAGCAGCTGCCGCTGATGGCGGACACCTTCGGCGACGGGATAGTGAAGCTGCTCCCCGGGGACAACTGGCAGACGGTCCTCAAGGAGGGCTCGGCGCTGGTCTACCCGGGCTGACACCGCCGCCCTCCGGGGTTTTCCACAGGGGTGGCCCGCCGGCTCCCGGAGGGGCACAGTTGAGGTGTGCGGGGGTGGTGGCGGGAGATCAGCGGGCTCGTGCTTCCGGTGTCCTGCGGCGGCTGCGGCAGGGCGCGGGCGGAGCTGTGCGAGGCGTGCGGCGTACAGCTGCACGGAGGTGTGCCGCGCCGGGTGCGGCCCTCGCCGGAGCCGACCGGGCTGCCCGAGGTGCATGCCGCCGCCGGATACGAGGGCGCGGCGCGGGCGGTCCTGCTCGCCCACAAGGAGCGCGGCGTGCTCGCGATGGCGCGCCCGCTCGGCCGGGCGCTGGCGGGTGCGGTACGGGCCGGAGCCGGGCGGGATCCGGACGGGCGGCCTCTGCTGCTCGTACCGGTGCCTTCCGCGCGCCGGGCCGTCGCGGCGCGCGGGCACGACCCGGCGCGGCGTATCGCTCTGGCGGCGGCCGCCCAGCTGCGGCGGAACGGCGTCCCGGCGACTGTCGCCGCGGTGCTGCGGCAGCGGCGGGGAGTGGCCGACCAGTCGGGTCTGACCGCGGCGGAGCGCCGGGCCAACGTGGCCGGGGCGCTGGATGTGGCGGCCGGGGGCGGGAGGCTGCTCACCGCCGGACGGGTGGTGCTGGTGGACGACCTGCTGACCACGGGGGCCACGCTGGCCGAGGCGGCCCGGGCGCTCGACGCGGCCTGCGGGCGCGCGGGGTCCCGCGTGCGCGACGCGGCCGTGGTCGCGGCGCCCCCTCCGGCCTTCGACGCAGCATGTCCCGCCGGTCGGAAAATAAACCGGAACTGGAACTGAACTTGCATCGTTGCAGGTAGTGAGTGGGTAAAAAGACCTGAACGGAGGTACGTGCGAGTAGCGGGTGCCGACATCCGTCCGAGCAGGCTATGTTCGGTTGTGAGGAATGGTGAATGCCGGCCCTCGACGAATGCACCATCAGGTTTCAGGCAGGCGACCCACCAGTGGTTCGGAAACCGGAAATCGGGTGGGGTGAAACCCTTCCGGCTGGGGAGGAGGAGGTGGAAGTCACCGAGTCCGCGGTCCCGGCCCATCACCGGGACCAGGTGCAAAAGGGAGATGCTCCGCCGCCGAGCGGAGCGATCCGGGAACGGAGTTCTGCGTGGACATCGTCGTCAAGGGCCGCAAGACCGAGGTGCCCGAGCGGTTCCGCAAGCACGTGGCCGAGAAGCTGAAGCTGGACAAGATCCAGAAGTTCGACGGCAAAGTGATCAGCCTCGACGTGGAGGTGTCCAAGGAGCCGAACCCTCGTCAGGCAGACCGCTCCGACCGGGTGGAGATCACGCTCCGCTCGCGTGGACCGGTCATCAGGGCAGAAGCGGCCGCAGGCGACCCGTACGCAGCGCTGGACCTGGCCACCGGCAAGCTGGAGGCCCGGCTGCGCAAGCAGCACGACAAGCGCTACAGCCGCCGGGGCACGGGACGCATCCCCGCTGCCGAGGTCGGAGAGATGGTGCCGGACGCGGCGTCCTTCAACGGTGACGGCGAGCTGATTCCCGACGAGACGGCACAGCCCGTACCCACCACCAGGGTCGGTTCGCTGGAGGTGCAGGGCGAAGGACCGCTGGTGATGCGCGAGAAGACGCACGTCGCGGCGCCCATGTCGCTCGACCAGGCCCTCTACGAGATGGAACTGGTCGGACACGACTTCTATCTGTTCGTGGACAACGAGACGAAGGAACCCAGTGTCGTCTACCGGCGGCACGCCTACGACTACGGTGTCATCCACCTGAGGACCGACCCGCTGGCCGCCGACGAGGCGGGCGGCGCGGGCGGCGCACTCGGCGGCTGACGCCACCATCGAGTGGTGCCCCTGGAGCGTCCGCACGCCCCCAGGGGCACCCGTCTGTCACCAAGTCATCACCGCACTGCCGTCCCGGCATGAAATCATGGCGACCCAAGCCAATCGGTGCTCTGTGAACTGCCGTTGGCGGACCGTTCGTGAATTTCAGGCCGTGGCCTTCAGGGGGAGGAACGATGGCGGACACCTTCGGGCCCGTGCGCGACGCGAGTGATGCCGACGACGCACGGGACCTCGGCGGTGCGGACCGGGACGGCGGCTACCGCAAGGAGCCCATCCGGGTCCTGGTGGTGGACGACCACGCGCTTTTCCGCAGAGGCCTGGAGATCGTCCTCGCGCACGAGGAGGACATCGAGGTCGTCGGCGAGGCCGGGGACGGCGCCGAGGCGGTCGACAAGGCGGCCGATCTGCTCCCGGACATCGTGCTGATGGATGTGCGGATGCCCCGGCGCGGCGGAATCGAAGCCTGCACGTCCATCAAGGAAGTGGCACCCAGCGCGAAGATCATCATGCTGACGATCAGCGACGAGGAAGCCGATCTCTACGAGGCGATCAAGGCCGGCGCCACGGGTTATCTCCTCAAGGA
The DNA here is from genome assembly GCF_044761525.1 of Streptomyces sp. NPDC097595. Classification (NCBI taxonomy): domain Bacteria; kingdom Bacillati; phylum Actinomycetota; class Actinomycetes; order Kitasatosporales; family Streptomycetaceae; genus Streptomyces; species Streptomyces sp. NPDC097595. The sequence continues at coordinate 14,364 of NZ_JBIWCN010000003.1, forward strand.
GATCTCCACGGACGAGGTGTCCACCGCTATTCGCGCGGTCGCCGACGGGCAGTCCCAGATCAGCCCGTCCATGGCGTCGAAACTGCTCACCGAGTTCAAGTCGATGATCCAGCGAACCGACGAACGACGGCTGGTACCGGCGCCCCGGCTGACCGAACGGGAACTGGAAGTCCTCAAACTGGTCGCGACCGGCATGAACAATCGCGATATCGCGAAGCAACTGTTCATTTCCGAGAACACCGTGAAGAACCACGTCCGCAACATTCTGGAGAAGCTCCAGCTCCACTCCCGCATGGAAGCGGTCGTCTACGCCATGCGGGAGAAGATCCTGGAGATCCGGTGAGCCGGTGAGCCGGCGCGACGGCCGGCGCACCGGGCGCGGTCACACCAGGAGGCGGGCGATCTCCGCCGCGAGCGGCCCGCGCAGCTCCGGCGCTTCCACCCGCTCCAGCCGGACGTCCGTGCAGCCGACCCAGGACGCCGCCTCCACCAGGGCCTGAGCCATCGGTGCCACGGCCTTCGTACCCGCCAGGGACACCTGCCGGGCGATCAGCGTCGTCCCTTCGCGGGCCGGGTCGACCCGCCCCTGGAGCCGCCCGCCGGCCAGCAGCGGCATCGCGAAATAGCCGTGCACCCGCTTCTGCTTGGGCACGTACGCCTCAAGGCGGTGGGTGAAACCGAAGATCCGCTCGGTCCGCGCCCGCTCCCAGACCAGCGAGTCGAACGGCGAGAGCAGCGTCGTCCGGTGCCGGCCCCGGGGCTCGGAGGCCAGCGCCGCCGGGTCCGCCCAGGCCGGCTTCGACCAGCCCTCCACGGCCACCGGCACCAGCCCGGAATCCGCCACCACGGCGTCGAACTGCTCGCCCTTGAGGCGGTGGTAGTCGGCGATGTCCGCCCGGGTGCCCACGCCCAGCGACTGCCCGGCGAGCGCGACGAGGCGGCGCAGGCACTCCGCGTCGTCCAGGTCGTCGTGGAGCACGGTGTCGGGCAGGGCGCGCTCCGCGAGGTCGTAGACCCGCTTCCAGCCGCGCCGCTCGGTGCACACCACCTCGCCGTACATCAGGGCCCGTTCGACGGCCACCTTCGAGGCGGACCAGTCCCACCACTCCCCGCCGTTCTTCGCGCCGCCCAGCTCCGTCGCCGTCAGCGGGCCCTCGGCGGTCAGCTGCTTGATGACGGTGTCGTACGCGCCGTCCGGCAGGTCGTGGGACCACTGCGGCCGCGCCCGGTAGGCGCGCCGGCGGAACGCGAAGTGCGGCCACTCCTCGACGGGCAGGATGCACGCCGCGTGCGACCAGTACTCGAAGGCGCGACCGCCCGACCAGTACGCCTCCTCGACGGTGCGCCGCCCGATCGCGCCCAGGCGCGCGTACGGGATCAGCTCGTGCGAGCGGGCCAGCACCGAGATCGTGTCCAGTTGTACGGCGCCGAGGTGGCGCAGCACCCCGGGCACCCCCGACCGGCGGTCCGGTGCGCCCAGGAAGCCCTGGGCCCGCAGGGCTATCCTGCGGGCCTGGTCGGCGGAGAGTTCGACTGCGGGTGGCTGCACAGACGTCATGCTCCGCACTCTAGGGGGCGGCACTGACACCGCTGGGCGGTACGTAGGCGGCGGTGCCCGGCAGCCCCAGGTCGGCGGGGAGCAGCGCGCCCGTCCACGCATTGCGGCGCACGCCCTTGTTGAGCAGCCCCGAGCGCTGCTCGCCCTCCATGCGGAAGCCCGCGCGCAGCGCGACGGCCCGCGACGGGTCGTTGCCGGTCTCGGCCTTCCACTCCAGCCGGTCGCAGCCGAGCGCGGTGAAGGCCCACCGGGCGGCGCACAGCACGGCCTCGGTCATGAAGCCGCGGCCGCGCTGCTCCTTCGCGGTCCAGAAGCCGACCTCGTACAGGCCGGGGCCGGTGCGGCGGTTCATGCCGAGCGCGCCTATCAGCGGCCCGCCCTCGCGGGGCACCACGGCGAAGTTGTACATCGAGCCGTCCCGCCAGCCCTCGGGCGAGAGGCGTTCCGTGAAGAACTCAGCGTCGGCGCGGGCGTACGGCGAGGGGACGACCGTCCAGCGCTGGATGTCCGGGTCCTGGCACGCCTCGTACACCGCGTCGGTGTCGGCGGGGGTGAAGGGGCGCAGCAGCAGGCGGTCGGTGGTGAGGGTGATCGGTTCCAAGGGTTCCATGAAGGGATTCTGGTGAGGTGCCGGTGAGGGCGCGAGTACTTTTCGTGATTCCCCGGCACCTTCGGTGCCCTTCGTCCGTTGACTCTGAAGGGCACCGCGGGGAGAACGCGGTGGCAGCCCTCCCGGCGCGGCGTGGTCCTCGCTTACGATGACCGTTGCGGTGGGGCCCACCTGCCGTGCCCGTGCCCGAGTCCATCACACGACCCAGTGCCCAGGCCCGACCGGCAAGGAGACCAGCCTCAGTGTCCGTCTTCAACAAGCTCATGCGTGCAGGCGAAGGCAAGATCCTGCGCAAACTGCACCGCATCGCGGACCAGGTCAGCTCCATCGAAGAGGACTTCGTCAACCTCTCCGACGCCGAGCTGCGGGCGCTCACCGACGAGTACAAGGAACGGTACGCGGACGGCGAGAGCCTGGACGACCTGCTTCCCGAGGCGTTCGCCACCGTCCGCGAGGCGGCCAAGCGCGTCCTCGGCCAGCGCCACTACGACGTCCAGATCATGGGCGGCGCCGCGCTGCACCTCGGATATGTGGCCGAGATGAAGACCGGTGAGGGCAAGACCCTCGTCGGCACGCTGCCCGCGTATCTGAACGCCCTGTCCGGCGAGGGCGTCCACCTGATCACGGTGAACGACTACCTGGCCTCGCGTGACTCCGAGATGATGGGCCGGGTCCACAAGTTCCTGGGCCTCAGCGTCGGCTGCATCATCGCGAACATGACGCCGGCCCAGCGCCGCGAGCAGTACGCCTGCGACATCACGTACGGCACGAACAACGAGTTCGGCTTCGACTACCTCCGCGACAACATGGCGTGGTCGAAGGACGAGCTGGTCCAGCGCGGCCACAACTTCGCGATCGTGGACGAGGTCGACTCGATCCTGGTGGACGAGGCCCGTACCCCGCTGATCATCTCCGGCCCGGCCGACCAGGCCACCAAGTGGTACGGCGACTTCGCGAAGCTGGTCACGCGCCTCACCAAGGGTGAGGCGGGCAACCCGCTCAAGGGCATCGAGGAGACCGGCGACTACGAGGTCGACGAGAAGAAGCGGACCGTGGCGATCCACGAGTCCGGTGTCTCCAAGGTCGAGGACTGGCTCGGCATCGAGAACCTGTACGAGTCGGTGAACACCCCCCTCGTCGGGTACCTCAACAACGCCATCAAGGCCAAGGAACTCTTCAAGAAGGACAAGGACTACGTCGTCATCGACGGCGAAGTCATGATCGTCGACGAGCACACCGGCCGTATCCTCGCCGGCCGCCGCTACAACGAGGGCATGCACCAGGCGATCGAGGCGAAGGAGGGGGTGGACATCAAGGACGAGAACCAGACGCTCGCCACGATCACCCTGCAGAACTTCTTCCGCCTCTACGGCAAGCTCTCCGGCATGACCGGTACGGCGATGACCGAGGCCGCCGAGTTCCACCAGATCTACAAGCTGGGCGTCGTGCCGATCCCGACAAACCGGCCGATGCAGCGCGCCGACCAGTCCGACCTCATCTACCGCACCGAGGTGGCCAAGTTCGCCGCGGTCGTGGACGACATCGCCGAGAAGCACGAGAAGGGGCAGCCGATCCTGGTCGGCACCACCTCCGTCGAGAAGTCCGAGTACCTCTCGCAGCAGCTCTCCAAGCGCGGCGTCCAGCACGAGGTGCTCAACGCCAAGCAGCACGACCGGGAGGCGACGATCGTCGCCCAGGCCGGCCGCAAGGGCGCGGTGACCGTCGCGACGAACATGGCCGGACGAGGCACCGACATCAAGCTCGGCGGCAACCCGGACGACCTCGCCGAGGCCGAGCTGCGCCAGCGGGGCCTCGACCCCGTCGAGCACGTCGAGGAGTGGGCGGCCGCGCTTCCCGCCGCGCTGGAGAAGGCCGAGGAGGCCGTGCGGGCGGAGTTCGAGGAGGTCAAGGAGCTCGGCGGGCTCTACGTCCTGGGCACCGAGCGGCACGAGTCGCGCCGCATCGACAACCAGCTGCGCGGTCGTTCCGGCCGTCAGGGCGACCCGGGCGAGTCCCGTTTCTACCTGTCGCTCGGTGACGACCTGATGCGGCTGTTCAAGGCGCAGATGGTCGAGCGCGTCATGTCGATGGCCAACGTGCCGGACGACGTGCCGATCGAGAACAAGATGGTGACGCGGGCGATCGCGTCGGCGCAGTCGCAGGTCGAGCAGCAGAACTTCGAGACGCGTAAGAACGTCCTGAAGTACGACGAGGTGCTCAACCGGCAGCGTGAGGTCATCTACGGCGAGCGGCGCCGGGTCCTGGAGGGCGAGGACCTCCAGGAGCAGATCCGCCACTTCATGGACGACACGATCGACGACTACATCCGCCAGGAGACGGCGGAGGGCTTCGCCGAGGAGTGGGACCTCGACCGGCTGTGGGGCGCGTTCAAGCAGCTCTACCCGGTGAAGGTCACCGTCGCCGAGCTGGAGGAGACCGCGGGGGACCTGGCCGGGGTCACGGCGGAGTTCATCGCCGAGTCGGTCAAGGAAGACATCCACGAGCAGTACGACGAGCGGGAGAAGACGCTCGGCTCCGAGATCATGCGTGAGCTGGAGCGGCGTGTGGTGCTGTCGGTCCTGGACCGCAAGTGGCGTGAACACCTCTACGAGATGGACTACCTCCAGGAGGGCATCGGCCTGCGGGCCATGGCGCAGAAGGACCCGCTGGTCGAGTACCAGCGCGAGGGCTTCGACATGTTCAACGCCATGATGGAGGGCATCAAGGAGGAGTCCGTCGGCTACCTGTTCAACCTGGAGGTCCAGGTCGAGCAGCAGGTCGAGGAGGTGCCGGTCGAGGACGCGGCGACCTCGCTGTCCAAGGAGGACGCGGTGCCGGCCTCGCGGCCGGAGATCCGGGCGAAGGGGCTGGACGCTCCGCAGCGGCCGGATCGGCTGCACTTCTCCGCTCCCACGGTTGACGGGGAGGGCGGGGTCGTCGAGGGCGACTTCGCGAATGTGGACGGTGGGTCGGGGGGCTCCGGAGCGGGGTCGGATGGGCTTACTCGGGCGGAGCGGCGTAAGGCGCAGAAGTCTTCTGGGGGGCGGCGGCGTAAGAAGTAGCTTGCGCTGACGTTGTGGTTGTGGCTGGGCCGGGCACCGGGTGGTGTCCGGCCCAGCCGTGTTTGGGGTGGGGTGGGCGGTGCGGGTGGGTGTGCCTGCGGCGGGCTTCCCCTACCCGCCCCTTCCCGAAACCGGGGCTCTGCCCCGGGCCCCGCGCCTCAAGCGCCGGCGGGGCTGGGTGGGCGGCGGGGCTGGATGGCCGGTGGGGCTGGGTGGGCGGCGGGGCTGGATTATGGGCCCGTACGGGGCCTGTGCGGCTCTGTACGGGCTTCCCGGCCCTGCTGGCGGCCCCTTGGGCCCTTGGGGCACCGGGTCCTTTTGCGGGGCCCCAGGCCCCTCAAAGGGGCCCGTCACCCCGGCGGGCCTCGCGAGCGCCGGGCTCGTCGGCTCACCTTGTCCGCATCGGGGTGTTGCCCAGTTCCACCGCCGCGCAGCGCCAGCGGAGGTCTGGGCCCTGTTCCAGGCGGAAGGCCATGGCTCGGACTTCCTCGCCTGCGGCGATGCTCGCGCATGCCTCCACCACGCCGGGGGCCGGCTGGGCTCCTCGGCACATGCGGATGACCGGGCGGGTGCCTCGGGTGCGCAGAGGTGTCGTGGGGGCCAGTTCTGCCAGTTGGTCGTAGGCGTCGCCGATCGTGTGGCCCAGCATCCAGTGGACCGGGCGCTGGCCGCTCAGGACCGCCAGCAGGCGTTCCGCGAACCAGTGGTGGGGGCGCATGCGCCTCGGTACGCGGTGGCGCTGGGCGGGTACGGCTTCGGGCCTGCGGGTGTCCTGGCGTCCTGCGGGCCGGGTCCTGTTCGTGGTCATCTGTCGCCCCCGTGCTCCAGAGGCCCGGATATACCGGGCGGTAACTTCTGTTGGTGATCTTCTACGGGGGAGTCGGATTTGTCGCAAGTGTCGGGGGGAGGGGGTGGGGTGCGGTGGGATTCACCTGTCTGGGTGGTGGGCAGGGTGGTGGGGCGAGCTGCGGGCGGGGCGGGCAGGGTGAGTGGGCGGCGTGAGGTGGACGGGGGCCGGGGTGTACGCGTAACCCCAAAGGGGGACCTCGCACGTATCCTGAGGGCGTCTCCGACTACGAAAGCGGCCGAGCCCATGCGCGTGTACGTACCCCTGACCCTCGCCGCGCTCGCCGCCGCGCACCGGGCCGGTGAGCTGGGGCCCGGTCCGCTCACCGCCTACGCCGTCACCCCGGCGCTGCGCGAGTGGTACGTCTCCGACGACATCGAGGAGCTGGAGTACGCGGCGCTCAACCGGGCCGCCTCCGCCTCGCTGCGACTGATCGCCGGGGACCCGCAGGCCGCCCGGCGCCGCGTCGTCGTCGCCGTCGACGTGGCCGACGGGGACGCGGTCGCCGACCCGGACCACATCCTGGACGCCTCCTCGCTCGGCGAGGTCACGATCGCCTCCGCCGTCCCGCTGGCCAAGGCCGCCGCGGTGCACGTCGACTCCGACGACGCGGACGAGGACGTCACCGCCGCCGCGGCCGCGCTGGGGGCGGCGGACCTCGGGGACGACGACGCGCAGTTCACCGTCGACGGCGCCGAGGACCACGAGCTGCTGTGGTTCGGGGTGCAGGAGATCCCCGGTCTGATCGGGTAGGCGGGGCCGTTGTCAGTGGGGGCGAGTACCGTTTCCGGCATGGGGATCGCACCGGGGGAACACGACCGCACGCATCTGGTCTGGGACTGGAACGGCACACTGCTCGACGACAACACCGCCGTCGTCGGCGCGACCAACGCCGCGTTCGGCGAGGTCGGCCTGGCGCCGATCACCGTCGAGCAGTACCGGGAGATGTACTGCATCCCGATACCCCGGTTCTACGAGCGGTTGATGGGGCGGCTCCCCACCGACGCCGAGTGGGAGCGGATGGACGGGGTCTTCCACCGCCACTACACCGAGCAGCGCGACGCCTGCGGGCTGACCGCCGGGGCCGCCGAGCTGCTGGCCCGGTGGCAGCTGACCGGGCACAGCCAGTCGATCATGAGCATGTACCGGCACGAGGAGCTGGTCCCCGTCGTGCGCGGATTCGGCATCGAGCGGCACTTCGTCCGCGTGGACGGGCGCACCGGTCCGTCCGGCGGCAGCAAGTCGGAGTACATGCGGCGGCATCTCGCCGCCATGGACGGGATATCCCCGCAGCGCACGGTCGTCATAGGTGACGCGGTCGACGATGCCGTGGCCGCCGCGCACGCCGGTGCCAGGGCCGTTCTCTACACGGGTGGTTCGCACAGCCGTGCCAGCCTGGAGAAGGCCGGTGTGCCCGTCGTGGACACGCTCACCGAGGCCATCGCGCTCGCCGAGCAGCTGACCCGGTAGCCGGTCGCGCGTCCGCCGGGGGCGCCCCGGCGGTCGGTCGCGCATCCGCCGAGCGGCGCCCCGGTAGCCGGTCGCACGTCCGTCGGGTGGCGGCCCGGTGGTCGCGGAAGTGCTTTCGTCCATGCGTTCGTGCTGTCCAGAGTGTCAAATTTCGCGGCCTTCTTTTGTACACATCCGGATCGTGACGGTCACCGGTGCGGGCGAGATAGCCTGGTCCCGTGATCAGCGCGATATGCCTCGGGGGCAGCGAAGCCCCCGGCCCGCGCCCGGAGCGCCACCGTGCCCGGGCTGCCTCGGCTGATCCCTCCCGCCCGGACCGGCCGCAGGAAACGGCCGATACGGTCCCGGCGGTCTCTCATCGCGGCATAGCGTCGACCCCGACCGGAAACCCCGCGTCGTGGCGTTACGCCGACCTTTTCACCTACGTCACGCAACGGCGCGCGACAGGAGCCAGAGGACATGCAGACCAAGCTGGACGAAGCCAAGGCCGAGCTGCTCGCACGGGCCGCCAAGGTAGCTGACAACAGCCCGGGCGGTGGTGTCGGCGGGCCGGGCGGTGCCCCCCGGGTGCACGTCGCGTCCGCCGGGGCCGACGGCTCGGGGGCCGGGCAGGAGCAATCCCGCCAGGACGTCCTGCTCTCCTACCTCCAGCGCTACTACCTGCACACCGCCCCCGAGGACATCGAGGGCCGGGACCCGATCGACGTCTTCGGCGCCGCCTCCTCGCATTACCGGCTGGCCGAGGAGCGCCCCCAGGGCAAGGCGAACGTCCGGGTGCACACCCCGACCGTCGAGGAGAACGGCTGGACGTGCAGCCACTCCGTGGTCGAGGTCGTCACCGACGACATGCCGTTCCTGGTCGACTCCGTCACCAACGAGCTCTCCCGCCAGGGCCGCGGCATCCACGTCGTGATCCACCCGCAGGTCGTCGTCCGCCGCGACGTCACCGGCAAGCTGGTCGAGGTCCTGACCGACGGCACCCGCCGGAACGGCGGCAAGGGCCCCAAGGACGCCAAGGCGGGCCTGCCGCACGACGCGCTCGTGGAGTCCTGGATCCACGTCGAGATCGACCGCGAGACCGACCGCGAGGACCTCAAGCAGATCCAGCTGGACCTGCTGCGCGTCCTGTCCGACGTACGGGAGACCGTCGAGGACTGGGAGAAGATGCGGGGCGCGGCGCTCCGTATCGCCGACGACCTGCCCGGCGAACCGCTGGACGACCTCGCCGACGACGAGGTCAACGAGGCCCGGGAGCTGCTGCGCTGGCTCGCCGCCGACCACTTCACCTTCCTCGGCTACCGCGAGTACGAGCTGCGGGACTCCGACTCGCTGGCCGCCGTCCCCGGCACCGGACTCGGCATCCTGCGCTCCGACCCGCACCACACCGAGGACGAGGCGCACCCCGTCAGCCCGTCCTTCGACCGGCTGCCCGCCGACGCCCGCGCCAAGGCCCGTGAGCACAAGCTCCTCGTCCTGACCAAGGCCAACAGCCGGGCGACCGTGCACCGCCCCAGCTACCTCGACTACGTCGGCGTGAAGAAGTTCGACGCCGACGGCAACGTCATCGGTGAGCGCCGCTTCCTGGGCCTCTTCTCGTCCGCCGCCTACACCGAGTCCGTGCGCCGGGTCCCCGTCATCCGCCGCAAGGTCGCCGAGGTGCTGGAGGGCGCCGGGTTCACGCCCAACAGCCACGACGGCCGCGACCTGCTCCAGATCCTGGAGACCTACCCCCGCGACGAGCTGTTCCAGACCCCCGTCGACCAGCTGCGCTCGATCGTCACCTCGGTGCTCTACCTCCAGGAGCGGCGCCGGCTGCGCCTCTACCTGCGCCAGGACGAATACGGCCGCTACTACTCCGCGATCGTCTACCTGCCGCGCGACCGCTACACCACCGGTGTGCGGCTGCGGCTGATCGACATCCTCAAGGAGGAACTGAACGGCACCAGCGTCGACTTCACGGCCTGGAACACCGAGTCGATCCTCTCCCGGCTGCACTTCGTCGTCCGCGTCGCGCCCGGCAGCGAGCTGCCCAGCCTCACCGACGCCGAGGCCGACCGCATCGAGGCCCGCCTGGTCGAGGCCGCCCGCTCCTGGGCGGACGGCTTCCAGGAGGCGCTGAACGCCGAGTGCGGCGAGGAGCGCGCCGCCGAACTGCTCCGCCAGTACGGGCACTCCTTCCCCGAGGGCTACAAGGCCGACCACTCGGCGCGCGCCGCCGTCGCCGACCTCGTCCACCTCGAAGCGCTCAAGGAGAACGAGCGGGACTTCTCGCTCAGCCTCTACGAGCCGGTCGGCGCCGCCCCCGGCGAGCGCCGCTTCAAGATCTACCGCACCGGTGAGCAGGTCTCCCTGTCCGCCGTGCTGCCGGCCCTCCAGCGGCTCGGCGTCGAGGTCGTGGACGAGCGCCCGTACGAGCTGCGCTGCGCCGACCGTACGCACGCCTGGATCTACGACTTCGGGCTGCGGATGCCGCGGGCCACCGCCAACGGCGGCTACCTGGCCGACGGGGCGCGCGAGCGGTTCCAGGACGCCTTCGCCGCCGTGTGGACCGGCGAGGCGGAGAACGACGGCTTCAACGCGCTGGTGCTGAGCGCCGGGCTCGACTGGCGCCAGGCCATGGTGCTGCGCGCCTACGCGAAGTACCTGCGCCAGGCCGGTTCCACGTTCAGCCAGGACTACATGGAGTCCACCCTCCAGAACAACGTCCACACCACCCGGCTGCTCGTCTCGCTCTTCGAGGCCCGGATGTCGCCGGGCCGCCAGAGCGCGGGCACGGAGCTGACGGACGGGCTCCTGGAAGAGCTCGACGGGGCCCTCGACCAGGTCGCCTCGCTCGACGAGGACCGCATCCTGCGCTCCTTCCTCACCGTCATCAAGGCCACCCTGCGCACCAACTTCTTCCAGCACGCGGACGACGGCGAGCCGCACGCGTACGTCTCGATGAAGTTCGACCCGCAGTCCATCCCGGACCTGCCCGCGCCCCGCCCGGCGTTCGAGATCTGGGTCTACTCGCCGCGCGTGGAGGGCGTCCACCTGCGCTTCGGCAAGGTCGCCCGCGGTGGCCTGCGCTGGTCGGACCGGCGCGAGGACTTCCGTACGGAGATCCTCGGACTGGTCAAGGCGCAGATGGTGAAGAACACCGTCATCGTGCCGGTCGGCGCGAAGGGCGGCTTCGTCGCCAAGCAGCTGCCCGACCCGTCCGACCGGGACGCCTGGATGGCCGAGGGCATCGCCGCGTACCGCACCTTCATCTCGGCGCTCCTCGACATCACCGACAACATGGTGGCCGGCGAGGTCGTCCCGCCCAAGGACGTCGTCCGGCACGACGAGGACGACACGTACCTGGTCGTCGCCGCCGACAAGGGCACCGCGAAGTTCTCCGACATCGCCAACGAGGTCGCCGTCGCGTACGGCTTCTGGCTCGGGGACGCGTTCGCCTCGGGCGGTTCGGCCGGTTACGACCACAAGGGCATGGGCATCACCGCCCGGGGCGCCTGGGAGTCCGTCAAGCGGCACTTCCGCGAGCTCGGCCACGACACCCAGACCGAGGACTTCACCGTCGTCGGCGTCGGTGACATGTCCGGCGACGTCTTCGGCAACGGCATGCTGCTCTCCGAGCACATCAGGCTCGTCGCCGCGTTCGACCACCGGCACATCTTCATCGACCCGAACCCGGACGCGGCCACCTCCTACGCCGAGCGGCGCCGCCTGTTCGACCTGCCGCGCAGCTCCTGGGCCGACTACGACAAGGACCTGATCTCCGCGGGCGGCGGCGTCCACCCGCGCAGCGCCAAGTCCATCCCCGTCAACGCCCATATGCGCGAGGCGCTGGGCATCGAGGCCGGGGTCACCAAGATGATGCCCGCCGACCTGATGCAAGCAATCCTCAAGGCCCCCGTCGACCTCGTATGGAACGGCGGCATCGGCACGTACATCAAGTCCACCGCCGAGTCGAACGCGGACGTCGGCGACAAGGGCAACGACGCGATCCGCGTCAACGGCGCGGACCTGCGCGCCAAGGTCGTCGGCGAGGGCGGCAACCTCGGTGCCACCCAGCTCGGGCGCATCGAGTTCGCCCGGGACGGCGGCCGGATCAACACCGACGCGATCGACAACAGCGCCGGGGTGGACACCTCCGACCACGAGGTCAACATCAAGATCCTGCTCAACGGTCTGGTGCGGGACGGCGACATGACCGTCAAGCAGCGCAACAAGCTGCTCGCCGAGATGACCGACGAGATCGGGCACCTGGTGCTGCGCAACAACTACGCGCAGAACACGGCCCTGGCCAACTCGGTCGCCCAGGCGCCCTCCCTGCTCCACGCCCAGCAGCGCTTCATGCGGCGGCTCGGGCGCGACGGATACCTCGACCGGGCGCTGGAGTTCCTGCCCAGCGACCGGCAGATCCGCGAGCTGCTGAACGCCGGCAAGGGGCTGACGCAGCCCGAGCTGGCCGTGCTGCTCGCCTACACGAAGATCACGGCGGCGCAGGAGCTGATCGGGACCAGCCTGCCGGACGACCCGCACCTCCAGAAGCTGCTGCACGCCTACTTCCCGGAGCAGCTGCGCACGCGGTACGCCGAGGCGGTCGACGGGCACGCGCTGCGGCGCGAGATCATCACCACGGTGCTGGTCAACGACACCGTCAACAGCGGTGGTTCGACCTTCCTGCACCGGTTGCGGGAGGAGACCGGGGCCTCCATCGAGGAGATCGTGCGCGCGCAGTGCGCGGCCCGCGAGATCTTCGGGCTCGGTGAGGTCTGGGACGCGGTGGAAGCCCTCGACAACGAGGTCGCCGCCGATGTCCAGACCCGGATCCGGCTGCACTCGCGGCGGCTGGTCGAGCGCGGCTCGCGCTGGCTGCTGGGCAACCGGCCGCAGCCGCTGCAGATCTCCGAGACGGTCGACTTCTTCCGTGACGGTGTCGAGCAGGTCTGGGCGGCGCTGCCGAAGATGCTGAAGGGCGCCGACCAGGAGTGGTACCAGGGCATCCTGGACGAGCTGACCGAGGCGGGCGTCCCGGACGAGCTGGCGCAGCGCGTCGCCGGGTTCTCCTCCGTCTTCCCCGCGCTCGACGTCGTGGCGATCGCCGACCGTACGGGCAAAGAGCCGCTGGCCGTCGCCGAGGTGTACTACGACCTCGCGGACCGGCTGGGGATCACGCAGCTGATGGACCGGATCATCGAGCTGCCGCGGGCGGACCGGTGGCAGTCGATGGCGCGGGCGTCGATCCGCGAGGACCTGTACGCGGCGCATGCGGCGCTGACGGCCGATGTGCTGGCCGTGGGCAACGGGGCGTCGTCGCCGCAGGAGCGGTTCGAGGCGTGGGAGGAGAAGAACGCGGCGATTCTGGCTCGGTCGCGGTCGACGCTGGAGGAGATCCAGGGGTCGGATGCGTTTGATCTGGCGAATTTGTCTGTGGCTATGCGGACGATGCGGACGTTGCTTCGTACGCACGTCTAGGCTGCGCCGCGGTGGGTGGGCGGCTGCGGGTTCGTGGCCGCTCGCCCCTTTGTCCTCAATCGCCGGACGGGCTGAAAGATGCCCTCAATCGCCGGGCGGGCTGGGTGTGGCCGGACGGGCTGAAAGATGCCCTCAATCGCCGGGCGGGCTGGGTGTGGCCGGGCGGGCTCCGTTGAGCCTGCCCGGCGATTGAGGGCTACCGCTTCTTCGTGAAGGCTTCGTACTCCTTCATTACTTCCTTCGCCGGGCCGTCCATGCGGAGGGTTCCCGACTCCAGCCAGATCGCTCGGTCGCAGGTTTCGGTGATGGACTTGTTGTGGTGGCTCACCAGGAACACCGTGCCGGCCTGTTCGCGTAGTTCGAGGATGCGGGCCTTGCTGCGTTGCTGGAAGCGGGCGTCGCCCGTGGAGAGGGCCTCGTCTATCAGCAGGACGTCGTGGTTCTTCGCGGCGGCGATCGAGAAGCGGAGGCGGGCGCCCATGCCGGAGGAGTACGTGCGCATCGGCAGGGTGATGAAGTCGCCCTTCTCGTTGATGCCGGAGAAGTCCACGATCCCGTCGTAGCGCTCGCGGACCTCCGCGCGCGTCATGCCCATCGCGAGACCGCCGAGCACCACGTTGCGCTCGCCGGTCAGGTCGCCCATCAGCGCGGCGTTGACGCCGAGCAGCGAGGGTTGGCCGTGGGTGTGGACGCGGCCCTTCGACGCCGGGAGCAGGCCCGCGATGGCCTTCAGCAGGGTGGACTTGCCCGAGCCGTTGGAGCCGATCAGCCCGATCGCCTCCCCCTTGTACGCGGCGAAGCTGACGCCTCTGACGGCGTGCACCTCGCGCACCCCCGGGGCCTGCCGGCGCGAGGTGATCCGGCTCAGCGCGGAGGTGGCGCTGCCGCGCCCGGTACGGGCGCCGTTGACCTTGTACGTGATGTGGACGTCGTCCACGACGACGGTCGGGATCAGGGAATCAGCCACGTCCGTAACTCTCCTCGGCCTTCCAGAAGTAGACGAAGCCGCCCGCGCCGCACACCAGTGCCCAGCCGGCCGCGACCGCCCAGACGTGCGGGGGCAGCTGGTCCGCGCCGAAGCTGTCGATGAGCGCGAAGCGCACCAGATCGATGAAGACGGCCGCCGGATTCAGTTCGAGCGCCAGCTTCACCCAGTCCGGCACCCGGTCGCCGCGCAGCATCGTGTCCATGCTCCACATCACGCCCGAGGCGTACATCCAGGTGCGCAGCACGAACGGGGTGAGCTGGGCGATGTCCGGGGTGCGCGCGGCCAGGCGGGCCATGACCATCGAGATGCCGGTGTTGAACACGGCCTGGAGGGCCAGGGCCGGCACCGCGAGCAGCCAGGCCGGCTGCGGGTACTGCCCGAAGGCCAGCAGGATCAGGGCCAGCGCGCCCAGCGAGAACAGCAGCTGCTGGAGCTGTTGCAGGGCGAGCGCGATCGGCAGCGAGGCGCGCGGGAAGTGCAGCGCCCGTACGAGGCCGATGTTGCCGCTGATCGCACGGGTGCCCGCGGTGATCGAGGAGCTGGTGAAGGTCCAGATGAAGACGCCCGTGACCAGGAACGGCACGAAGTCGGGCACGCCGTGCTTCGTCTTCATCAGGATGCCGAAGATGAAGTAGTAGACCGTCGCGTTGAGCAGCGGGGTCATGATCTGCCAGATCTGGCCGAGCTTCGCCTGGCTGTACTGGGCGGTGAGCTTGGCGGTGGCGAAGGCCGTGATGAAGTGCCGCCGCCCCCACAGCTCCCGTACGTACGCGGGCAGCGAGGGGCGCGCCCCGCTCACGGTCAGCCCGTGGAGCGCGGCCAGCGCGGCGAGCTCGCCGGAGCCGTACACGGGCGGGGAGAGGGGCGGTGGGCTGTCCACCGGGGCCGGGGCTGTTGTCTGGCTCACCACGATCGCTTTCGACGGGAGGCGGGCAGGCGGGGGCACGGCGTACGGGCGGAGGAAGACGCGCCCGGCGACGGGACGGGACCGTATCGTCGCAACGCCGAGGGTAGGACGTACCGACGTCGGAACGCAACCGTTTCGTCGTCGCGGACTATGATTCGGCCATGACCACCGACCCCGGAAGCCGCCGCCGAGCCCCGGCGGGAGCCGCCGTCCTGCGCGAGGACGTGACCGACGCCATCCGCAGCGCGGTGTTCGCGGAACTCGCCGCGGTCGGGTTCGCCCGGATGTCCATCGAGGGCATCGCCCGCCGGGCCGGCGTCGGCAAGACCGCCGTCTACCGGCGCTGGAAGTCCAAGCTGCACCTGGTCCTGGACCTGGTCTCGGCCGTCGCCGCGCAGGGCATGCCCGCCCCCGCCACCGGCTCGCTTTACGGGGATGTGCGCGCGGTCCTCGAACTGGCCGCGTACGCCCTGCGCCACCCGCTGGCCTCCCAGGTCATCCCGGACCTGCTGGTCGAGGCGGCCAGGAACCCGGAGATCTCCGACGCCATCAAGGCCGCTCTGCTCGACCCGCAGCAGGGCGTCGCCGCCGTGGTGGTCCGGGACGCCGTCGCACGCGGCGAGCTGCCGCCCGGCAGTGACCCCGACCGCGCCCTCGACCTGATCGTCGGCCCGCTCTACTGGCGCCTCGCGGTGGTCCGGGGCGAGCTGCCCCCGGAGTATCTGGACGACCTCGCGGCCTCCGCAGTGGCGGCGCTCACACAGGGCGCGGACCCCGCCGGATGAATGCTCGCAGGGGTGTGCCAGCGTGCTTGTAGGGGTCACCCTTCGATCGGTTAATCTGGTGGGCGGGCCGCCCACCGGGCCTTCCGGGGCATGTGCACGGGGCGAGCACGGTGCAGGCGCAGTCACTCGTTCGGGACCGTAACCGGTGACCCCCGACCGCCTCTGCGGTTGAGCCCTACGGATAGCCAGGCCCTTGATGAACGGACGTGCTCAACATGCCGCCACGGCTCAGTGTCGTTGTCCCCGTCTACAACGTGGAACTCTTCCTGACGGACTGCCTGAAGTCCCTCGCGGAGCAGACCATGACCGACCTCGAGGTGGTGATGGTCGACGACGGGTCCACCGACGGCAGCGCCGCGCTGGCCGCCGAGTTCGCCGCGAGCGACGACCGCTTCAAGCTGGTCAGGCAGAAGAACGGCGGACTGGGCCACGCCCGTAACACCGGTTTCCGCAACGCGCACCCGGAGAGCCGCTACCTGGCCTTCTGCGACAGCGACGACATCATCCCGCCGAACGCCTACGAGCTGCTGGTCGAATCGCTGGAGGAGACCGGCTCGGACCTGGCGTCCGGCAACGTCCTGCGGCTGCGCGCCGGCGGCAAGCTGGTCCAGTCGCCGATGTTCCGCAAGCCCATGGCCACCACGCGCCGGCGCACCCACGTCTCGCGCGACCTGGACCTCCTCGGCGACCGCATCGCCTGCAACAAGGTCTTCCGCCGCTCCTTCTGGGACAAGCACGAGTTCGCCTTCCCGGTCGGCGCGCTGTACGAGGACATCCCCGTCGTGCTGCCCGCGCACTTCCTGGCCGGCTCCGTCGACATCGTCAAGGACCCCGTCTACTACTGGCGCGACCGCCCCGGCTCCATCACCACCAGCCGGGCCGTCGTCCGGGGTATCCACGACCGCGTCGCCCACGTCCAGGGCGTCTCCGAGTTCCTGGCGGAGAAGCGCACCCCCGCCGACAAGAACCACTACGAGGCGCACGCGCTGGCCAACGACCTCTGGTACTTCATGGAGGTCCTGCCGGACGGCGACCAGGAGTACCGGGACGCGTTCCTCACGTACACCAACAAGTTCATCGACCAGGTCGACCCCTCGGTGCTCGACGGGCTGCCGCTGCGCCTGCGCGTGATGTGGTACCTGGTACGCGAGCACCGCATGGACGAGCTGCTGGCGCTGCTCCTCCAGGAGAAGCGGGAGCCCGGCGCGTTCGAGGTCAGCGGCCTGCGCAAGCGCGTGGCCCACTACCCCGTGCTCACCCGGCCCGTGCCCGCGCCCGTGGCGCGCGTCGCCGACCGCGACCTGCCGCTCGCCGCCCGGCTGCGCGACGCCCGGTGGCGCGACGGCAAGCTGCACCTCAGCGGCTACGCGTACATCCGCAACCTGCCGGTCACCTCCGGGGCCAGTGAGTTCCGGATCGGCTGGCTGCGCGCCGGCCGGCGCCATGTCGTCCCGCTCCGGCTGCGCCGCACCGACGAGCCCGAGGCCACCGCCCGCTCCCGGCAGAGCCTGCACGACTACCACCGCGCCGGCTTCGAGATCTCCGTCGACGCCTCCAAGCTCCGCATCCAGGCCGACAGCGGCCCCAAGCAGCTCACCTTCCAGTTCCAGGTGGGCATCGCCCGGGGCGGCCTGCTGCGGCGCGCCTTCCCCTCGGTCCGCGAGGCATCCGTCGCGCCGCCCGTCCACCGCCCCGACGGCGACCACCGCATCGTCCCCGCCTTCGAGGGCGACAAGCTGGTGCTGCACTCCGAGCGCGTCGACGCCCGCTTCGAGACCCACGGCCCCGGCGAGCGGCCCGGCACCGTCAAGGTGTCCGGCGTGGTCCGCGCCCGCCTCGTCAAGGACGAGCTGACCCTGGTCCTGACGCACGGCGCCACCAAGACCACCGTCGAGGTCCCCGTCACCGTGGGCTCCGGCGCCGGGGCCGGCTGGAACCGCTTCACCGCCGAGCTGCCGCTCAGCGCGGTCGAGGAGAACCGCCCTGCCGACGAGGACGCCCCGAAGAGCGTCCCGTACAGCGTCCACCTGGTCGGCAAGGGCCTGAAGGCGTCGCTCGACGCCCCCGGCTCGGTCCACCCCGGCCGCTACCCGCTCGCCGACGGGCCGGACGGCGCCCGCCGCGAGCTGGCCCTCACCGTCAGCGCGCGCGGCAACCTGGTGATCGGCGACCGCCCCGTGCAGCCCGCCGTCGAGCTGGCCAGCTGGACGGACGACGGCCGGCTCTTCCTGGAGGGCACCTTCCCCGAGGACCCGGAGCGCCCGGTCGAGCTGGTCGTGCAGAACAGCGCCCACCGCGAGGAGCAGGTCTTCCCGGTCGAATTCACCGGACCCGAGAGCGCCCGCCGTTTCCGCGCCGAGCTGCGGCCCGACGCGGTGGAGGGACCGGGCGGCGCCGTGCCGCTCGGCGAGGGCAACTGGTACTTCTTCTTCCGGGACAAGGGCGCCGCCGACGAAAGCGGCGACCGCGCGCTGCGGCTCCCGGCCTCCGCCTTCCACACCCTGCCCGCCACCCGCACGCTCGGCGGCCGCGACTACACCCTGGAGCGCCGCTTCGGCGACCAGCTCCTCGTCGTCTCCGGCTCCGTGCTGAGCGCCGCCGAGCGCGGCCCGCGCGCCAAGCGCCTGCTGAGCGAGGCGTACGCGGCACAGCGCTCCGAGCCGCTGCGCGCCGCCGCGCTCTACAGCACCTTCGACGGCCGCCAGTACTCGGACTCGCCGCGTGCCGTCCACGAGGAGCTGGTGCGCCGGGGCACCGAGGTGGAGCACATCTGGGTCGTCCGCGACCAGCAGGCGATCGTCCCCGAGGGCGCCACCGCCGTCGAGCACGGCTCGGCCGCCTGGCACGAGGCGCTGGCCCGCAGCCGCTACGTCATCACCAACACGCAGCTGCCCGAGTGGTTCGTGCGCCGCGAGGACCAGACCGTCGTCCAGACCTGGCACGGCACCCCGCTCAAGCGCATCGGCCTCGAACTCGCGGGCACCGCCCAGGCGAACGCCGGGTACATCGCGACCCTCGCCGAGCGGGCCGAGCAGTGGAACTTCCTGGTCTCGCCGAACACCTTCTCCACCCCCGTCCTGCGCCGCTCGTTCGGCTTCGAGGGCGAGGTGCTGGAGTGCGGCTACCCGCGCAACGACATCTTCCACGCCCCGGACCGCGCCAAGGTCGCCACGGCGGTACGGGAGAAGCTGGGCATCCCGGCCGGCAAGCGCGTCGTCCTGTACGCACCGACGTGGCGCGAGGACCAGCGCCTCGGCGGCGGGCGCTACTCGCTGGGCCTCCAGCTCGACCTGGCCGCCGCCGAACGCGAACTCGGCGAGGACACCGTGCTCCTGGTGCGCCGTCACTACATGGTCACCGACCGGCTCCCGGACAGCGGTACGGGCTTCGTCAAGGACGTCTCGCGCTACCCGGACGTCGGTGAACTCATGCTCATCAGCGACGCCCTGGTCACCGACTACTCCTCGCTGATGTTCGACTTCGCCCAGACCGGGCGGCCGATGCTCTTCCACACGTACGACCTGGAGCACTACCGCGACACGCTGCGCGGGTTCAGCTTCGACTTCGAGAAGCGGGCGCCCGGGCCCCTGATCCCGGGCTCCGACGACCTGATCGCCGCGCTGAAGGATCCGGAGAAGGCCATCGCCGGACACGCCAAGGCGTACGAGCAGTTCCGGCACGACTTCTGCGACCTGGACGACGGCCGGGCCACCGCCCGCGTGGTCGACCGCATGCTGTAGCCGCCCCTGAGGGGGCCACGATGCCCGGCCGGACCGCACCGGCCGGGCATCGGCGTTTCCGGGGCCGGGCATCGGCCAGGGTTTACGCCACGGTGACGATTCGCTGCGTCGCATAGCGTCGCCGCCTTGCTACGTTCTGCTTTCATGGGTATCCGAATGTGGGGCGAAACGGACGCGCGGCGGGCCAGGACCGCCGTGCTCGTCGCGGCGACCGCAGGCCTCCTCACCCGCATGATCATCGCGGCCAACTCGCCCGGCCCCGCCGACGTGCGGATCTTCGCGGGGTTCGCGAAGGCCCTCACCGGGTACGGCCCCGTCCGCATCTACGCGCACCCGCTGCCCGGGCTCCCCGTCTACAACCACCCGCCGCTGGCCGGGTGGATGCTGCTGGGCCTGGACCGCCTCACCGAACTCGGCTTCTCCTTCGCCACGCTGATCCGCGTCCCCGCGTCGGCCGCCGACTTCGCCTGCGCCGTCCTCGTGTTCGAGATCGTCCGCCGCCGGGCCACCGTGCGCGCCGCGATGCTCTGCGGGATCGGGGTCGCCGTCAGCCCGGTGCTCATCGCGACCTCCGGCTACCACGGCAACACCGACGCCGTCGCCGTCGCCTTCGCGCTGGCCGCCGCCCACCTCCTGGCCGACCGGAAGGCGCCGCTCGCGGCGGGCGTCGCGGCGGCGCTGTCCATCAGCGTCAAGTTCATCCCGGTCGTGGTGATCCCGGCCCTCTTCGTGGCCGCGCTGCGCGGCGGGCGGCCGGTCCTGGTCCGCTTCGCCGCCGGGTTCGCCGGGGTCACCGCGCTCGTTTGGGGGCCGGCGCTGGTGATCGTGCCCATGGACCTGACGCACAACGTCCTGGAGTACGCGGGCGGCAGCTACCGGCTGTGGGGGCTCGTGCGGTTCGCGGACCTCCTCGGCCTGCCCGAGCCGGTCATCGCGTTCATGCAGGGCGGCGGCCACTTCCTCTTCGTGCTGGTCTGCGTGGCCGCGGGCGTCCGGCTCGCCTGGCTGCGGCCCGCCCAGGCCCCCGGCGTCGTCGCCGTCACGCTGGGCCTGCTGCTGCTCCTGTCCACCGCGTCCGGACTCCAGTACCTGACCTGGGCCGCCGCCGGGATGTTCGTGCTCGGCCCGGTCGAAGGGTTCGCCTACAGCGCGGTCGTCGGCCTGGTCGCCGTCCTCGGCTACAGCGGGCGGTCCGCCGTGCGCTGGAGCGAGCCCGTGCTGTACCTGGGCGCGGCCGGCTGGTTCGTCCTGGCGGCGGGCCTGTTCACCGGCGCCCGCCGCATCCTCGCCGCACCCCCGGACGCCATCCCCACCGAGCGGGCGCCGATCTCCGCACCCCGTACGGAATTCCGCTCCTGCTCCACCGTCGACTGATCCCGCAACCCTCGTCCCCGACCGCAACTGGAGAACGCCCCGTGAAGGAAAGCCCGAGCCCCAGGATCGGCATCCTGGTGGTCGCGTACAACGCGGAGACAACCCTGGAGAAGACCCTCGACCGGATCCCGGAGGACTTCCGGTCGCGGATCGACGAGATCCTCATCCTCGACGACGCGAGTCACGACGCCACCTTCACGGCGGGCTGCCGCTGGTCGCAGGCCGAGGGCATGCCCCGTACCGTCGTGATGCGGCACACCAAGAACCTCGGCTACGGCGGCAATCAGAAGGCCGGATACGCGCTGGCCGCCGAGCACGGACTCGACATCATCGTGCTGCTGCACGGCGACGGGCAGTACGCCCCCGAGTTGCTGCCCGAGATGGTCGCGCCCATCGAACGCGGCGAGTGCGAAGCCGTGTTCGGGTCCCGGATGATGACGTCCGGCAGCGCGCTCAAGGGCGGCATGCCGGTGTACAAGTGGCTCGGCAACCGCATCCTCACCCGGCTGGAGAACGGCCTCCTGGGCTCGGACCTCACCGAATTCCACTCCGGCTACCGCGCGTACAGCGTCGCCGCCCTCAAGCAGCTGCCGGTCGACCGGAACACCGATGCCTTCGACTTCGACACCCAGATCATCGTGCAGCTGCTGAACGCGGGCATGCGGATCAAGGAGATCCCCGTCCCCACCTACTACGGCGACGAGATCTGCTACGTCAACGGCATGAAGTACGCCAAGGACGTCGTCAAGGACGTCCTCGAATACCGGCTGGCCGTCAAGGGGTTCGGGACCTGCCGGTGGATCCCCAAGCCCGTCGAGTACGCCTTCAAGGAGGGCGACGGCTCCTCGCACGCGGTCATCCTGGAGAAGATGCGCGCGCTGCCCCCCGGCCGCGTCCTCGACCTCGGCTGCTCCGGCGGGCTGTTCGCCGAGCGGCTGGAGTCCCTGGGCCACGAGGTGACCGGCGTCGACTACGTGGAGGTGCCCGGCGTCCGCGACCGGTGCAGCCACTTCCACCTCGCCAACCTGGAGGAGGGGCTGCCCGCCGAGGCCGGGACCGGCTTCGACTACGTGGTCGCCGGTGACGTCATCGAGCACCTGTCCCGCCCCGAACGCGTCCTCGCCGAGGCGGCCGCCGTGCTGCGGCCGGGCGGCCGACTGCTGCTGTCCGTCCCCAACTTCAGCCACTGGTACTCCCGGCTGCGGGTCGCCGTCGGCGCCTTCGACTACGACCGCCGGGGCATCCTCGACGAAACGCATCTGCGCTTCTTCACCCGGGCCAGTCTGCGCCGCACCGTGCGCGCCGCCGGCTACGACGTCCTCGAACTCTCCTCCACCGGCGCGCCGTTCTGGTCGCTGCTCGGCCGGGGACCGCTCGCCGCCGTGCTCGGCGGGGCGTCGAGGCTGCTGACCCGCGTCCGGCCGACGCTGTTCGGCTATCAGCACGTCGCGCTGCTCACCCCGCACGCGGCCGAGACGATCATCGCTGGAGAGCACGTCGATGTACAGGACATCCTCAACCGACAGTACGTCCCCGCCGACCGGGTCGGTGTCTGAGGCGCCCCGCCCCGGAGCCGCGCCCGCCCGGACGGCCGAACCCGCCGCCCCCGCAGTCAGGAGCAAGTCCTTGACCCTCCCCAGTGTGCTGCTGCTCCTGTTCGCCGTGTTCTCGTCGGCGGGCGGCCAGATCATGCTCAAGCACGGGATGAAGGGCGCCGCGGCCGCCGCCGGGCGCGACGGCGGTTCCGTCGCCCTGCGTGCCGCGGGCAGCCCCTGGGTGGTGTTCGGGCTGCTGGTCTTCGCTGTGTCCGCGCTCGCCTGGATGACGACGCTGGCGAAGGTGCCGCTCTCCGTCGCGTACCCCTTCAACGCGCTCGGCTACCTGCTGATCGTGCTGGCCGGGGCGACCGTGCTGCACGAGCGGACCTCGCTGTGGACCTGGGGCGGCTCGCTGCTCGTGGTGGTCGGCCTGGTCACGGTCATGGCCGGTCAGCAACGCTAGCCGCGGTACGCCGAGGGGCCCGCGCCGGAACGTTCCGGTGCGGGCCCCTCGGCGTCGTACGGTCTAGGACTCCTCGCCCAGCAGCACGCGGCGCACCACGCGCTCGGAGGCGCGGCCGTCGTCGTACGGGCAGAAGCGCTCCTTGAACGCCTTGAGCAGCGCCTCGTTCTCCGGGCTGTTCCAGCTGCCGTCGGTGAAGATCGCCGCCAGCTCGTCCGTGTCCGTGGCCACAGCGCCCGGCGTCTCGCCCGGCTGCCCGGACAGCAGGTCGAAGACGACACCGCGGACCGTGCGGTACGTCTCCCAGTCCGGGGCGAGGATCACGATCGGGCGGTTCAGGTGGGCGTAGTCGAACATCACCGAGGAGTAGTCGGTGACCAGCGCGTCCGCCGCCAGGCACAGGTCCTCGACGCGCGGGTACGTGGAGACGTCGATGACCGACGCGTTCTCCGGGAGGCCCGAGCCGCCGTAGAAGTAGTGGGCGCGCATGAGGACCACGGTGTCCGGGCCGACGGCCGCGCAGAACCGGTCCAGGTCCAGGCGATTGGTGAAGCCCGCCTCGTAGTCGCGGTGCGTCGGCGCGTAGAGCACGGCGCGCTGGCCGGGGCGGATGCCCAGGTCCTCGCGGATCTTCGCGATCTGCTCCTCGGTGGCCGTCGCGAAGACGTCGTTGCGCGGGTAGCCGGTCTCCAGCGGGCGCGCCGCGCTCGGGTAGGCGCGCGACCACACCTCGGTGGAGTGCGGGTTGGCCGAGACGCTCCAGTCCCAGCGGTCCACGCGCTTGAGTAGCCGGTCGAAGTTGAGCCCCTGGGCGGCGGCCGGGTAGTTCTGCTGGTCCATGCCCATGATCTTCAGCGGGGTGCCGTGGTGGGTCATGACATGAATCTGGCCGGGGCGCTTGACCAGGTGGTCCGGGAAGTTGACGTTGTTGAAGAAGTACGTGGCACGGGCCAGCACCGACCAGTAGCGGCGGGTCCCGGGCACCACGTAGTCGATGCCCTTGGGCACCGAGTCCACGTTCTTCTTCGACACCACCCACACGCCGTGGATGTCGGGCGCCAGCTCCTTCGCCTTGCGGTAGATCGCCTCGGGGTTGCAGCTCACGCCGCGGTTCCAGTAGGCGGCGTACACGGCCAGCTTCGGGTCCAGGGGCAGCTTGCGCTGCGCCTTGTAGTAGCGCTTGGTGAACTGCTTCTTCGCCTTGGCGCGGGCCGTGCTGGGCGCGGCGCGCAGGCTGCGGCGGGTGGCGAGCGCGGTGTCCAGGGCGCCGAGCGCGGTGTACTTGCCGCCGCCCATCAGCTGCGGGCGCAGCCCCTTGGCGCCGCCGGGGAACGTGAAGCCCTCCGGGCGGTGCGCGCCGTGGAACGCGCCGACCGCGCCCACGTACTGCCGGCGGCGCTTGGTCACCGTGGGGTACGCGGTCAGCAACTCCTGCACGGCGCGGTCGAAGAGGAGGCCGCGCACGTCCTTCAGGGCCGGGCGCGCTTCCACGAAGGTCATCAGCGCGTCGTACGCCTCGACCAGCTCCAGCGGGGTCGAGCCCGTCCGGGGCTCCACGTCGTCCACGAGGCCGGGCAGGTAGCGCTGCTGGCGGTGCTCGACGCAGGCGGTGCCCAGCGTGGCCACCGAGGCCGCGACGGCGACGGTCGCCAGCGCGTACATCCGCTCGCCGTGCGGGCCCGGGCCGAAGGTCACGGTCTCGCGCTCCAGGACCGCGCGGCGGACCGCCCGGTTCCAGGAGACCGGGGCGATGTCCAGCAGGTCCGGGCGGGTCGCCAGGGTGAACGGGCCCTCGGGCATGCCGTCCAGCTTCTGCAGGGACCGGGTCGAGCGGACCTTGCCGCGGAAGGGGCGCTTCTGGTGGCCGAAGAGCAGCACGTCCGGGTCGCCGGCGGCGTCCAGCCGGTCCGCGACGGCCTGGAGCGCCTCGGGCAGGAAGACGTAGTAGCCCTCCAGGAAGAGGACGTACTCCCCGGCGGCCTCCTCGATCCCGGCGTTCCGGCGGCCGTGCGCCCCGGCGCCCGGCTCCAGGTGCACGGCCCGGACGCGGCTGTCGCGCGCGGCGAACTCGTCCAGGACCACGCCCGAGCCGTCCGGCGCGCCGTCGTCCACCCCGATGACCTCGATGTCCGTGAACGACTGGGAGAGCACCGACTCCAGGCACTCGCGCAGGCTTCCTCGGGCGCGACGGACGGGGATGATGACACTCAGCCGGGGCATACGGACTCTTTCTCGGACTGTGCGTACTGGGAGAGCACACAGCGTACTGGGGCGGGCTCCGCAGGACGGGTCAGGGGGCGGGCAGGCGTACGAAGGCCGAAGAGACGGGCGCGTCGGGCCCGTGAGCGGTCGACCGCGCGGCTGATGAAGGCCCCACTTATCATACTACCCGGGACAGTAAGTGAACCTTGGGCAATTCGGGGCGTGCCGGTCCATGACGGACGCCTCCGAAGCCCGTGATCCCGGGCACCACACGGCTGCGGGGCACCCCCGCCGGCCGGCCGGAGTGCCCCGCGCTGTGACGTACCCGCTACTTGACCGCCCCCGCCATCACGCCGGAGACGAACTGGCGCTGGAAGGCGAAGAACACCGCGAGCGGGATCACCATCGAGACGAAGGCGCCGGGCGCCAGCACGTCGATGTTGTTGCCGAACTGGCGCACCTGCTGCTGGAGCGCCACCGTGATCGGCGGCGATCCGGAGTCCGCGAAGATCAGCGCGACCAGCATGTCGTTCCAGACCCACAGGAACTGGAAGATCCCGAGCGAGGCGATCGCAGGACCGCCCAGCGGCATCACGACCCGGGTGAAGAGGCGTATCTCACCCGCCCCGTCCAGCCGCGCCGCCTCCAGCAGCTCCCGGGGGATCTCCGCGAAGAAGTTGCGCAGCAGGAAGATCGCGAACGGGAGCCCGAACGCGGTGTGGAAGAGCACCACACCGAGCGTCGTCTCGAAGATCCCGATCTCGCCGAACAGCTTCGACACCGGGATCAGCGCCACCTGTACGGGGACCACCAGCAACCCCACGACCAGCAGGAACCACCAGTCGCGGCCGGGGAAGTCCATCCAGGCGAAGGCGTATCCCGCGAGCGAGCCGATCACCACGACCAGGACCGTGGACGGCACGGTGATCATGATGGTGGAGAGCAGTGAGTCCGTGATCGCCGAATTGTCGAGCAGCCGGGAGTAGTTGTCGACGGTCAGCTCGGAGGGGGCGGTGAAGACCTGCCACCAGCCGGTCGACGCGATCTTGTCCGGGCTGCGCAGCGAGGACAGCAGCAGCCCGATCGTCGGCATCAGCCAGAACAGGGCCACCAGGACCAGGACGACCCGCATCACGCCGCCGCCGGCCCGTGCCGCGATCCGCGCGGCCGGCGACCGGGTCGCCGTCGCCGAGGGTGTCGTCATCGGCGCCCCTCCTTCCGTATCCGCCTGATGTTGAAGAGCATCACCGGGATCACCAGTAGCAGCAGGAGTACGGCGATGGCGCTGCCGACCCCGAGATCCGCGTCCGTGCCGAACGAGGACCGGTACAGCTGGAGCGCCAGTACGTTGGCGTCGTCCTGGGACGAGCCCGGCGCGATGATGAACACCAGGTCGAACACCTTCAGCACGTTGATCATCAGCGTGACGAGCACGACCGCGAGGACCGGCGCGAGCATCGGCACGGTGATCCGGCGGAACACCTGCCACTCGTTCGCCCCGTCCACCCGGGCCGCTTCGAGGAGTTCACGCGGCAGCCCGGCCAGGCCCGCCGCGATCAGCACCATCGCGAAGCCCGCCCACATCCACACGTAGCTCCCGATGATCCCGGGCGTCACGAGCGTCGGGCCGAGCCAGTCCACGCCGTTGTACGGCTCCCTGAAGTTGGAGGCGGGCAGCCGCAGTTCGGCGCCGTCCGCCGAGGCGGGCAGCGTGAACGTGCCGTCCGCCGCCGCCTTGGCGGTCGCGACGACCTCGCCGCCCTTGACGGCCTCCACCTTCAGGCCCTTGAGCCCGAGCTCCTTGGCGTCGATGACATTGGGCTTGCCGCCGCCGCCCTTGGTGAAGTCCAGCCACGCGGTGCCGGTGACCGCGCCGTCCCCGGCCGCCGCCGGGGCCTTGGCCGGTTGCGCGTCGCCGGGCATCTTCGCCGGGAGCACCCCGACCAGGGGCAGCTGGACCGGCTGCCCGGCGTGCACGGTCGTCTTCGTCACGAAGGTCCCGCCGGCCGCAGCCTTCAGCGGGGCCACGGGCAGCGGATGCGCCTTGGGGAAGCCCGCGGACTCGGCGAACGTGTCGTGCACGCCCACCCACACCGCGTTGGCGACCCCGCGCTCCGGCGCCTGGTCGTACACGAGCCGGAAGATGATGCCCGCCGCCAGCATGGAGATCGCCATCGGCATGAAGACGATCAGCTTGAAGGCCGTGCCCCAGCGGATGCGTTCGGTCAGGACCGCGAAGATCAGCCCGAGCGCGGTGGAGACCGTCGGTGCGAAGACCACCCAGATCGCGTTGTTCTTGACCGCTGTACGGATGGTGTCGTCCGTGAACAGCGTCTTGTAGTTGTCGATGCCGGCGAAGCCCGTGCCCGTCTGGTCGAAGAACGACCGGTAGACGGAGTACACGATCGGGTACACGACGAGCGCCCCGAGCAGCACCAGCGCGGGCAGCAGGAAGAGCCCCGCGATCACCCGGCGGGTGCCGGTCACGCTCCGGGGCGTGCGTCCCGGGGTGCCGGCCGGGGCGGCCTTTCTGGGGGCGGGCACGCGTGGCCCGCCGGACCGTTGCCTGTCGGCGGGGAGCGCCTCGTCGGCGCCCCCCGCTGCCGCTGTCGTCATGCCGTCAGCTCTTGTACGCCTTGGCCGCGTCGGACTCCAGCTTGGCTTGAGTCCCCGCGATGTCCTTCGGGTTCTTCAGGAAGTCCTGGAGGATCTTCCACTCGCCCTTCCCGGGCGTCCCGCCGAACGACTGCGGCGCCTGGTCGGACATGTCGAACCGGACGGCTTCCCCGGCCGCGATCAGCGCCTTCGCCATCGTGCGCTGCACGTCGTTCGGGTACGCGGCGGGGTCCAGGGTCTTGTTCGGTGAGATGAACCCGCCCTGCTCGGCGGCGATCTTCGCGGCGTCCGCGGAGGCGAGCCAGGTCAGCAGCGCCTGGGCGCCCTTGCCGTCCTTCAGCGCGACGGCCGCGTCGCCACCGGTCACCACGGGCGACTCGGCGCCGACCGCGGGGAACGGGAAGACCTTGGCGTCCGTGCCGATCTTCGCCTTCGTCTGCGCGATGTTGACCCCGACGAAGTCGCCCTCGTAGACCATGGCGGCCTTGGGCTGGTCGCCGCCGGTGAAGGTCTGGGTGACCGACGCCGGGAACTCGGTCTGCAGCGCGCCGTCCGCGCCGCCCGCGATCAGGGACGGCTTGCCGAACAGCTGGGCCAGCGTGGTCAGCGCGTCCTTGACGGACGGGTCCGTCCACTTGATCTTGTGCTGGGCGAGCTGGTCGTACTTCTCCGGGCCGGCCTGCGAGAGGTAGACGTTCTCGAACCAGTCGGTGAGCGTCCAGCCGTCCGCGCCGCCGACCGAGACCGGGGTGACACCCGAGGCGGACACCGTCTCGGCGGTCGACAGGAAGTCCTTCCAGGTCTTCGGCTCGCTCGCGCCCGCGTTCTCGAACGCCTTGGTGTTGTACCAGACCAGCGACTTGTTGGCGGCCTTGAAATACACCCCGTACTGGGTGCCGTCCACCTTGCCGAGGTCCCCCCAGACCTCTGCGTAGTTCCTGCCCAGCTCGGCCCGCGCCTCGTTGCCGACCGGCTTGGCCCACTTCTTCGCCACGGCCTGCTGGATCGCCCCGACCTGCGGGATCATCGCCACGTCCGGCGGCTGCCCGCCCGCGATCTTCGTACCGAGGAAGTTGATGATCGGGTCCTGCGCCGGGACGAACGTCACCGTCGCGCCGGTCCGCTTCTCGAACTCCTTGAGGACCTTGACGAAGTTGGCCTGCTCCGGACCCGTCCAGACCGCGGCGACAGAGAGCTTCTCACCGTCCAGTTTCGGTAAAGCGACACTCGGCGTGGAGTCCTCGCCCGTCGTGGCGCCGCCGTCGTCCGGCTTCTTGTCCCCGCCGTCACCGTCACCGCCGCAGCCGGTGAGGGCCAGCGCGCCGATGGCGGTGAACACCACGGCCGCTCTGCGAATCCGAAGGGTTGTGCGCATTGCTGCCCCGTCTCTCTGTCCGCGTGCGCCCACCGGGGCGCCGGATCGGGTCGGGAAGCCAGCGCTGCCGGTCGTGCGTCACGTCGTCGTGTGCGCACAGTCCTATGCCCGGCGTTCCGCTGTCGCAATACCGCCCTCGGTCTCAAATCCTTGATCGTGATGCCCTCGTGACGTCGGGTCAGTGCAGGTATCCGGCCATTGGGGGACGATCGGGCCGCCCCGTCCCGGCCCCGGTCGGGGGCTTTCGAGGGCGGCTCCGGCGTGACTCGGGCGCGGCTGGGCCGGCTTTCAGGTGGACAGGGGCGCGAGGGGGAGTGCGTTGACCGAACGCGCCGCCCGTTCCAGGGCGCTGGCGAGCAGCGCGAGGTCCGTCGGCCCGTTGCCCAGCTCGCGGACCGGGCGGCGGGTGGGCGGGTCGCCCATCCGCTCCCACTCCAGCGGGACGACCGTCGGCCGCAGCGTCGCCGTACGCGGGATGCGCCCGGTCACCCTGCCGCCCTGGAACGGCGTCACCCGCCCGTCCGGATGCCCCAGCCGCCCCCGGCCCGGCGCCGGTTCGTCCGGCGAGGGCGGGACCGCGGGCGGATCGAGCACGATGCGCAGCCGCGCGCCGCGGGCCAGCTCCGTGTCCTCCGTGCGGTCGGGGCGGGCCGAGGCCGCGACCAGGTGGATGCCCAGCCGGCCGCCGTCCCGGGCCACCGCCTCCAGCGCCCGCACCACCGAACCGGCCGCCGGCCGGCCCGGGCTCCCGAGCGCCGGGGCTATGAGCGCGTCGTAGTCGTCCACGAGCACCACCAGCCGGGGCAGCGGGGACGGGCCCGGGTCCACGGGGCGGCCGGCCCCCGGGCGCAGGCGCAGGGTGCCGCTGAGGGGGGCCTCGATGTCGCCCCGCTGCTCGGGGATCGGCGCGGCCGGGGGCGCGTCCTCGTGGCGGCTGTGCCACGCGGCGAAGTCGAGCTCGCCGAGCAGTTCGGCCCGCCGCTTCACCTCGCCGCCCAGTGCCTGGGCGAACTCCCGCATCCGGACCGGGTCCGAGGCCACCAGGTGCGTGAACGCGTGCGGCAGCTCCGTGCACGGCCCCAGCGACTCGCCGCGCTCGCCGCCGGCCCCGTCGACCAGCACGATGCCCAGCCGGTCCGGTCGGGCGGCGGCCGCCAGCGACGCCGCGACGGCCCGCAGCAGCTCGGTACGCCCGCTGCCGCCGGGGCCCTCGATGAGCAGATGCGGCCCCTCGTCCGCGAGATCCACGCTCACCGGCCCGCGCGGTCCTGCCCCGAGCACGACGACGGGCCGCCCTGCATGCACGGCCGGCCGCGCGACGGTCCGCGTGGCGGTCTGCGTCCCCCCGGCGCCATCACCGCGCGCGACGACCTGGGGCGCGTCGCCGCCACGGGGGCCGCTGACGCGGGGGCGGGCGGGGGAGGGGTAGGGGGTGCGGCCGGAGCCGGTGGTGGTGCTGTCGGGGTACGGGGTGCGGCCGGAGCCGCTGGTGTCGGTGCCGGGGTACGCCGTGCGCCCCGAGCCCGTCGTGGTGCTGTCGGGGTAGGCCGTGCGGCCGGAGTCGCCCGTGCCGGTGCCGGGGTACGGGGTGCGCCCCGAGCCCGTCGTGGTGCTGTCCGGGTACGCCGTGCGCCCCGAGTCGCCCGTGCCCGGGTACGCCGTGCGGCCCGAGCCCCTCGTCGTCGTGGACGGGTACGGCGTGCCGCCCGAGTCCGGGGCCTCCGACGCCGTGCGTTGCGCGCCCACCCGGGGCGCCGCGCGGTCGTCCGCCGTGGACGCCCAGCGGGCCATCAGGGAGGCCGGGGTGGCGCGGGCCAGGCCCAGTTCGTCCAGGAGGCGGGCGGACGGGGGGAGCGCCACCGGCACCTGGCGGCCCGGCAGTGCGGCCGACCCCTCCGCGCGCAGGGGTGCCAGCGCCCGGGCGAACCGCTGCGCCCAGTGCGCCGACACCGCGTCCACGGAGGCCACCGTGCCGTGGCCCGCCGCCCGGCCGCCCGCCGTGCGCAGCAGCCGCAGGGCCGTCGCCACGTCACCGCTGAGCATCCCCACCGCCCCGCACTCGCGGAAGGCGATCGACGCGTGGCAGGCGGCCTCGTACGTCGCGGCGACCGGTGAGGTGGGCGTCGCGGCCGGGGTCTCGGCCAGACAGATCAGATGGACGCCCGCCGCCGCACCGGCCGCGGCCAGCCGGGCCGTGTTCTCGCGGAGGACCGCCGCGCCGGGGTCGCCGTCGAGGATCACCACCGTGAACGGGCCCTCGTGGCTCCGGGCGGCCTCGGCGACCGCGGCCGGGTCCTGGCTCGCCCAGCCGGGGCCGAGGGGCCCGTCGTCCAGCCGGCGGACCAGCTCGGCGGTGCGGGCGAGCGCCTGGTCGCGGTCGTACGCGACGAGCAGCCGACAGTCCTGGCCGTGCATCGGGCGCAGATGGGGCAGCCAGCCCAGCCAGGCCCACTCGCGCCGCCGCTCCTCCGTGGTCCGCGCCCGGTCCGTGCTGATCAGCACGATCTCCAGGTCGGCGGGGGAGTGCAGCGCGGCCAGCTGGGCCACGGCGGACCGGGCGAGCCCGGACAGCCGCTCCCGGGGCCCGGCGAGCCCCAGCGAACCGGCCTCGCGCAGGCTCACGGTCACCGGCACGGCGGGCAGGTCGGCCCGGTCGGTGGTGCCCAGCCGGACCACCAGCGCCTCCGGGTGCGCGGGGTCGCGCTCCCACAGGCGGGGGCCCGGGCCGAGCGCGGTCAGCAGGACGGCGGCCGGATCGGGCCAGGTGCCCTCGGGGGCCGTGGGCAGCGAGGCGAAGGTGTCCGGGACGGGCGGGAGCGGCTCGGCGGGGGCGCTCGCGGGCTCCGGTTCGGCCCGGGCGCCCTTGAGCCGGCGGGCCCAGGCCCCTATGCCGCCGCGCCGGGGCGCCTCCTGCTCGGGGAAGCGGCCCGGGTGCCCGGCGGAGGACCCGGGCCGGGACCCGGCCCCGGGGTCTTCGGGGGCGGGCCGGTCGTGGTCGGGCCGGGCGGCCTCGGGGGAGGGGGCGGCCGTCGGGGCCGGGACCCGGGCCACCCGGAGGTGGCCCTCGCCGTCCGGGGCCGTCGGCAGCACCGGCGGACGCGCGCCGGAGGCGAGCCGCAGCGTCGACTCGCCGAGCCGCAGCAGCGCCCCCGGGGCCAGCCGGACCGGGCGGTCGTGGACCTCGGCCCCGTCCAGCGAGGTGCCGTTGGTGGAGCCCAGGTCGGCCACCGCGACCCGGCCGTCCTCGGAGACCGTCACCTCGCAGTGCAGCCGGGAGACGTCGGGGTCGTCCAGCGGGACATCGGCCTCGGCCGAGCGGCCGACGCGGACCGTGCCGCCGTGCAGCAGATGGACCCCGCCCGCGTCGGGACCGGCGACCACCTGGAGCTGGGCGGGGACCGCGTCGTCCCCGGTCTCGTCCTCGCCGGGCGCCTGGAGCGAGAGCACCGCGCCGTCGACCAGAGGCGGCTCACCGAGGGCGCAGCGCTGCGCGTCCAGCCGCTCCCGGCCCGCGAAGAGCACCACCGCACCGCTGCCGAGGGAGCCGTCGGGACCGGCGACGGCCATGGCCAGGCCCGAGGCGACGGAGGCCAGCGCCGTCCCCGCGGGGGCGGTGACCAGCACGTCGCAGGCGCGCGCCGGGGTCTGGCCGCTGGGCGGCGCGAGGACGGTCAGCCGGATCTGCATCGCCGTCAGCGGTCCCTTCTGCGCGCGGTGCCGGCCGGGGGAACGCCCTGTGATTCCCCCCACCCGGCACGGACGCGTCGTCCGGTACAGGTTCGTCACGCACCGCGAGGCTCCCGACCGCGCAGTCGTGCTCCAGGCATCCTCGCACCTGCCACTGACAACACGCCCGGCGGTCATCAGTTAGTGATCTTGAAACGTCTGCTGTGGCCCCAAAAAGTGCGGCATGACCGTTTCCGGGCACACGCCCTGGCAACCATCCGCCCCGGAAGGACGTCTTCCCCCGGTACCCGGACCCGGCCGCCCTTCCCCGTACAGCCTCTAGAGTGGGCCGGAAACTCCGGGGGTACCCGGGATCTCGATCCACCACGACCAGCAGGGAGCGCATGACGTGCGGCCGGTAGGCAGCAAGTACCTCCTGGAGGAGCCGCTGGGACGCGGTGCCACGGGCACCGTCTGGCGCGCCAGCCAGCGCGAGGCGGCGGGCGCCGAGGCGGCCGTGGCCGGCCGGCCCGGCGAGACCGTGGCGATCAAGGTCCTCAAGGAGGAGCTGGCCAACGACGCGGACGTGGTGATGCGGTTCCTGCGGGAACGCTCCGTCCTGTTGCGGCTGACCCACCCCAACATCGTGCGCACCCGGGACCTCGTGGTCGAGGGCGACCTCCTCGCCCTCGTCATGGACCTGATCGACGGCCCCGACCTGCACCGCTACCTGCGCGACAACGGCCCGCTCACCCCGGTCGCCGCCGCGCTGCTCACCGCGCAGATCGCCGACGCGCTCGCCGCGAGCCACGCCGACGGCGTCGTGCACCGCGACCTCAAGCCCGCCAACGTGCTGCTCGCCGACCCCGACGGCGCGATGCGCCCGATGCTCACCGACTTCGGCATCGCGCGCCTCGCCGACTCGCCGGGCCTGACCCGTACCCACGAGTTCGTCGGCACCCCCGCCTATGTGGCGCCGGAGTCCGCCGAGGGCCGCCCGCAGACCTCCGCCGTCGACATCTACGGCGCCGGCATCCTGCTGTACGAGCTGGTCACCGGCCGCCCGCCGTTCGCCGGCGGCACCGCGCTCGAAGTCCTGCACCGGCACCTCAGCGAGGAGCCGCGCCGCCCCAGCACCGTCCCCGAGCCCCTGTGGACGGTCATGGAGCGGTGCCTGAGCAAGGACCCGGACCGCAGGCCGAGCGCGGAGAACCTGGCCCGTGCCCTGCGTACCGTCGCCGAGGGCATCGGGGTGCACGCGAGCGCCGCGCAGATCGCCGCCGCCGACGGGGTCGCCGCCCTGCTCGCGCCCGACCCGGCGCCCACCGCCGTACCCGAGATCCCCGGCGCGGCCGACCCCACGCAGGTGCTGCCGAGCAACGCCGGCTCGTACGACCCGAACGGGGTCACCAGCGTCCTGCCGCACGGCGGCGCACCCGGCGGCGGCTCCCAGGCCGACCCGACCGCCGTCCTGCCGCCCGTGCCGCCGCGCCCCGACGGCGACCCGCGGCCCGAGGACCCGCACCCCTGGCAGTCCCAGCTCCGGGCCGCCCGCGACCGCAACGAGCAGACCCAGGTCCAGTACCTCGACCCGAGCGAGGACCCGCTGCGCCGCCGCCCGCAGCGCCGGCAGCAGCAGCCTCCGCAGCAGCCGCGCGACCGGCAGCCCGGATACCAGCAGCCGCAGCAGCCTCAGCACCAGCAATACGGGCAGCAGCAGCAACGGCAGCAGTACCAGCCGCAACGGCAGCAGCAGTACCAGCCGCCGCAGCGCCAGCAGTACCAGCCCCAGCCGCAGCAGCAGGCGTACGCGCCGCCGCAGCAGCCCCAGCAGCCGCAGCGCGCGCCCCGCGAGCCGAGGCAGCGCAGCGCCAACCCGATGAAGATCCCCGGGCTCGGCTGCCTCAAGGGCTGCCTGTTCACGCTGGTGCTGCTCTTCGTGGCGAGCTGGCTGATCTGGGAACTGACCCCGCTCAAGGACTGGATCGGACAGGGCCAGAGCTACTGGCACGCGATCACCGACGCCGTCTCCACGGTGAAGGACTGGATCTCCGACCTGGGCGGCAGCGGCAGCGGCGGCTGACCGCGCCCGGAGGCGTACAACTCTGTAGCTATATCGACTTCCGCGGACCAATTCCGAGGCAATTCGCCCGCAGAAGCGAAGGTTGGCGCCAACCACGGCACGCGGGCCCCCGATCGCCGCGTAACTTTGTCGACCGGGGGTTGTTGGGGTCCATCGCCAGCCGCTGAGGGAGCAGTCTTGGCACGGAAAATCGGCAGCCGGTACACCGCCCACCAGATACTGGGGCGCGGCAGCGCCGGCACGGTGTGGCTCGGGGACGGCCCCGAGGGCCCCGTGGCCATCAAACTGCTCCGCGAGGACCTGGCGTCAGACCAGGAGCTCGTCGGCCGGTTCGTCCAGGAGCGCACCGCGCTCCTCGGCCTGGACCATCCGCACGTCGTCGCCGTCCGCGACCTCGTGGTGGACGGCAACGACCTCGCCCTCGTCATGGACCTGGTCCGGGGCACCGATCTGCGCACCCGGCTCGACCGCGAACGCCGGCTGGCACCCGAGGCCGCCGTCGCCGTCGTCGCGGACGTCGCCGACGGCCTGGCCGCCGCGCACGCGGCCGGGATCGTCCACCGCGACGTCAAGCCCGAGAACATCCTGCTGGACATGGAGGGGCCGCTCGGTCCCGGCAACGCGCACCCCGCGCTGCTCACCGACTTCGGCGTCGCCAAGCTCATCGACACCCCGCGCCGGACCCGTACCACCAAGATCATCGGCACCCCGGACTATCTGGCCCCCGAGATCGTCGAGGGCCTGCCGCCGCGCGCCGCCGTCGACATCTATGCCCTGGCCACCGTGTTGTACGAGCTCCTCGCGGGCTTCACGCCGTTCGGCGGCGGCCACCCCGGCGCGGTCCTGCGCCGCCATGTCACGGAGACCGTCGTCCCGCTCCCCGGCATCCCCGACGAGCTGTGGCAGCTGCTCGTCCAGTGCCTGGCCAAGGCCCCCGCCTCCCGGCTGCGCGCCTCGGAGCTGGCCGCCCGGCTGCGCGAGCAGCTGCCTCACCTGGCCGGTATCCCGCCCCTGGACGTGGACGAGCCGGACGAGGAGCCGGAGGCCCCGCAGGGCTACGACGAGCAGCAGTACACCCCGGCCGGCGACGAGCCCCGCAGGCGCGGCGCGGTCCCGCTGGTGCCCGGCTCCACCCCGGACTCCAACCGCGACACCCACACGAGCATGCGCGTCCCGGGCCCCGACGAGCTGTCCGGCGGCCCCCGCGGCACCGCCCGCGCCCCGCGCGCCCCCGGCCGGCCCCGCCCCGGCTCGGCCCGCAACAAGGCGGCGGCCGTCCGCAAGCGCCGGCTGACCCTGGGGGCCGCGGCCCTCGTCCTGGTCGCCGGGATCGGCGCGGCCGGCTGGCTCGCCCTGGGCGGCGACGAGGCGGACCCGGGCCCCCAGGACACCCGGAACTCGGCCCCCGCACAGCCCTAGCGAGCGGTGATCCGGCAGCCCGAGGAACGTACGCGCCGACAGCCGTTACGCTGGACCCGTGGCAGTCGTCGATATTTCCGAAGAGCTGAAGTCCCTCTCCTCGACCATGGGGTCGATCGAGGCCGTCCTTGACCTGGATGCGCTGAGGGGGGACATCGCCGTGCTCGAGGAGCAGGCGGCCGCCCCGTCCCTGTGGGACGACCCGGAGGCGGCGCAGAAGATCACCAGCAAGCTTTCGCACCTCCAGGCCGAGGTCCGCAAGGCCGAGGGCCTGCGCGGCCGGATCGACGACCTCGAAGTCCTCTTCGAGCTCGCCGAGGACGAGGGCGACGCCGACGCGCTCGCCGAGGCGGAGACCGAGCTGGAGTCCGTCCGCAAGGCGCTGGACGAGATGGAGGTCCGCACCCTCCTCTCCGGCGAGTACGACGCCCGGGAGGCGCTGGTCACCATCCGCGCCGAGGCCGGCGGCGTCGACGCGGCGGACTTCGCCGAGCGGCTCCAGCGGATGTACCTGCGCTGGGCCGAGCGGCACAACTACAAGACCGAGGTCTACGAGACGGCGTACGCCGAAGAGGCCGGCATCAAGTCGACCACCTTCGCCGTCGAGGTGCCGTACGCCTACGGCACGCTCTCCGTCGAGCAGGGCACCCACCGTCTCGTGCGCGTCTCGCCCTTCGACAACCAGGGCCGCCGCCAGACCTCCTTCGCGGGCGTCGAGGTGCTGCCCGTGGTCGAGCAGACGGACCACGTCGAGATCGACGAGTCCGACCTGCGCGTCGACGTGTACCGCTCCTCCGGCCCCGGCGGCCAGGGCGTCAACACCACGGACTCCGCGGTGCGCCTGACCCACCTGCCGACCGGCATCGTCGTCTCCTGCCAGAACGAGCGCTCGCAGATCCAGAACAAGGCGTCCGCGATGAACGTGCTCCAGGCGAAGCTCCTTGAGCGCCGCCGCCAGGAGGAGCAGGCCAAGATGAACGCCCTCAAGGGCGACGGCGGCAACTCCTGGGGCAACCAGATGCGCTCCTACGTCCTGCACCCGTACCAGATGGTCAAGGACCTGCGTACGGAGTTCGAGATGGG
Organism: Streptomyces sp. NPDC097595; assembly: GCF_044761525.1. Classification (NCBI taxonomy): domain Bacteria; kingdom Bacillati; phylum Actinomycetota; class Actinomycetes; order Kitasatosporales; family Streptomycetaceae; genus Streptomyces; species Streptomyces sp. NPDC097595. The sequence continues at coordinate 51,613 of NZ_JBIWCN010000003.1, forward strand.
CAACCCGGAAGCGGTCTTCAACGGCGAGATCGACGGCTTCATCGAGGCCGGCATCCGCTGGCGCAAGCAGAACGAGAAGTAGTCCGAGAATCGCCGCAACTCCCCCTGTGGCAAGGCGCATTGGCCCGGAACGTCCTTGACGTTCCCGGCACCCCCGGCGAGGGTGCTGGGGCAGCCTGACGAGAACGGCTCCAGGGGGTAGCGGTACATGACGAAGAAGACGCGCATCCGCGTCGCGCGGACGGCGGCGGGTGCGGTGATCGCCGCAGGCGCCTCGCTGACCGCCGCGGGCGCGGCAGAGGCCGTTGGTATCGGCGTCGACGTCGCGGGCGTGGAGACCGGCGTGCGGCCCACCGCCGAGCCGGGGGCCGAGGACCCGGGCGACGACGGCGACCCGTGCAGCCCGCTCGACCCGCGCTGCGAGCCGCCGGAGCCTTCGGCCACCCCGCCGCACCCTTCGGTCCCGCCGACCGGCCCGGCGGAGCCGAGCGACCCGCCCACGACCCCGGAGGACCCGCCCTCGACGCCCCCGAAGCCCTCGGCCACCCCCACGAAGGCGCCGACGCGGTCGGCGGACCCGGACAAGGGGCCGAGCGATACGGGCAGCGGCGTGGGGCAGATCGGGGTCTCGGGCGGCGGCGGCAACACGGACACCGACTCGGTCGGCAATCAGCCCGTGGAACAGAGCAAGGGCAAGGACGAACTCGCCGAGACCGGCGCGGGCGGGACCGCGTTCCTGCTGGTCGGCGCCGCGACGATGATCGCCGGCGGCATCGGCTTCCGCGTCCTGCCGGGCCGCGCGCGCAACCGTACGGCCGCCTAGGGGGCGCGCTACACGGTCTGGTGGGCCAGCAGGGCCAGGGCGGCCAGGAGCACCACGAGGAGCACGGCCAGCGTCGCTGGGCTGATCCCGGCGAACGGCCCGTGCTCCTGCTCCCGCATCCGCTCGCGGCTCGCCCGGCACACGGGGCAGCGACCCTCGGTGACGGGCGCCGCGCAGTTCGCGCACACCAGTCGGTCGTAGGTCATGCGCTTTCCTCCTCCCGCGCGGCGGAGCCGCACAAGCCATCTCTCCGCACAACGCTCACGGAAACGCAACCGTTCCCCTACCACTCTGCCAGCTCGCGGCCCGATCGGCCCGCCCCGCCGTCACACCCGGGGCCCTTCCCCGCCGTGCCGCCCCGGAATCGGGGCCGTTTCACCGTAAATCACCCATCCCGGTATGCGTGCCTGCACGGCTCAGCCCGGTTCGCGTATGGTCACGCTCACCTACTCCCGGCCGACCGTGGTGCATCCGTGATCCGATTCGACAACGTCTCCAAGACCTACCCGAAGCAGAGCCGTCCCGCTCTCCGGGATGTGTCGCTCGACATCGAGAAGGGCGAGTTCGTCTTCCTGGTCGGCTCGTCCGGCTCCGGCAAGTCCACCTTCATGCGGCTCATCCTGCGCGAGGAGCGAGCCAGCACGGGCGCCGTCCACGTCCTGGGCAAGGACCTGGCGCGCATGTCCAACTGGAAGGTGCCGCACATGCGCCGCCAGCTGGGCACCGTCTTCCAGGACTTCCGGCTGCTGCCCAACAAGACCGTCGCGCAGAACGTGGCGTTCGCCCAGGAAGTGATCGGCAAGCCGCGCGGCGAGATCCGCAAGGCGGTGCCGCAGGTCCTCGACCTCGTCGGACTCGGCGGCAAGGAGGACCGGATGCCCGGCGAGCTGTCCGGTGGTGAGCAGCAGCGCGTGGCGATCGCCCGGGCCTTCGTCAACCGGCCCATGCTGCTGATCGCGGACGAGCCGACCGGCAACCTCGACCCGCAGACCTCCGTCGGCATCATGAAGCTGCTGGACCGGATCAACCGGACCGGCACCACCGTGATCATGGCGACCCACGACCAGAACATCGTCGACCAGATGCGCAAACGCGTCATCGAGCTGGACAAGGGCCGTCTCGTACGCGACCAGGCGCGCGGCGTCTACGGCTACCAGCACTGAGCACCCAGCACTGAAAGGACGCCATGCGCGCCCAGTTCGTCCTGTCGGAGATCGGCGTCGGCCTCCGTCGCAACCTCACGATGACCTTCGCCGTCGTCGTCTCCGTCGCCCTCTCGCTCGCCCTGTTCGGCGGCGCGCTGCTCATGCGCGAGCAGGTCAGCACGATGAAGGACTACTGGTACGACAAGGTCAACGTCTCCATCTACCTCTGCGGCAAGGGCGACGCGGAGACGGTGGTCCAGTGCGCCAAGGGTGCGGTCACCCAGCAGCAGAAGGACGAGATCAAGAGCGATCTCAACAAGATGGACGTCGTGGAGAAGGTCATCTACGAGTCCAGCGACCAGGCGTACAAGCACTACCAGGACGAGTTCGGCGACTCCCCGATGGCCGGCAACATCACGCCGGACCAGATGCCGGAGTCCTTCCGGGTCAAGCTCAAGGACCCCACCAAGTACAAGGTGGTCGCCACCGCCTTCGCCGGGCGGGACGGGATCCAGTCGGTCCAGGACCAGAGAAGCATTCTGGACAACCTCTTCGGACTGATGAACGGCATGAACGTCGCCGCGCTGTTCGTGATGGCGCTGATGCTCGTCATCGCGCTGATGCTGATCGTCAACACCGTGCGCGTCTCGGCGTTCAGCCGGCGCCGGGAGACCGGCATCATGCGGCTCGTCGGCGCCTCCGGTTTCTATATCCAGGCCCCGTTCATCATGGAGGCCGCCTTCGCCGGTCTGATCGGCGGTGTGCTGGCCTGCGTCATGCTGCTGGCCGGGCGCTACTTCCTGATCGACGGCGGTCTGGCGCTCCAGGACAAGCTGAATCTGATCGACTTCATCGGCTGGGACGCGGTCCTCACCAAGCTGCCGCTGGTGCTGGCGATCGGCCTGCTGATGCCCGCCGTTGCCGCTCTCTTCGCCCTGCGCAAGTACCTGAAGGTGTGATGTGTGCCCCGTGAGGTGCACGCCCAACGTCCCGTGCGCCTGTGGGCCGTTGTCCTAGAATCGGCGCCATGTCGGACCCGGATTGTCGCGTCGGGCCCCGCGGTCTGCGCCGCGGGGCTGCCCTGACGCTGGTCTTCGCCGGCGTCCTCGCCACCGGGGCCGCGACCGGCGCGCTGCCCCACGGCCAGGCGCACGAGCCCCCGGTGCACCCCCGGTCCGTCGCCGCCACCGCCGACCGCGACGAGGTCGCGGAGGCCGCGGCCGACGCGGTCGCCGACGGCAAGTCCGGTACGGAGGCGGCCGAGGAGGTCGTCAGCCGCAGCGGCGACCGCTGGGGCGCGGTCTACGACCAGCGCGAGTACCAGGAGTTCGAGGACGCCCTCGGCGGCACGTACACCGGGGTCGGCCTCGCCGCCCGGCGCTCCGCCGACGGCCAGGTCGCCGTCGCCCGCGTCCAGCCCGGCAGCCCCGCCGACCGGGCGGGCATCCGCTCCGGCGACCTGCTCCGCACCGTGGACGGCCGCCGCGTCGACCGGCTGCCCGTCTCCGACGTGGTGTCCCTGCTGCGCGGCGACCGCACCGGCGCGAAGGCCGGGAGCACGGTCAGCCTCGGCGTCCGCCGGGGCGCCGCCACCCGGACCGAGACGCTGAGCCGGGCCCGGCTCACGGTCGAGTCGGTGACCGTGCGCCGGGTAGGGGCGCAGCGCTCGGCTCCGTCCGGGGCGGTGCGCATCGCGGTCGCCTCGTTCACCAAGGGCTCCGGGGCCGCCGTGCGCGACGCGGTCCGGGACGCGCCCGCGGGCGCCGGGGTGCTGCTGGACCTGCGGGGCAACCCGGGCGGACTGGTCACCGAGGCGGTCACCGCGGCCTCCGCCTTCCTGGACGGCGGCCTGGTGGCCACGTACGACGTGCACGGAGAGCAGCGCGCCCTGTACGCGCGGTCGGGCGGCGACACCGAGCGCCCCGTCGTCGTGCTGGTCGACGGGGGGACGATGAGCGCGGCCGAGCTGGTGACGGGGGCGCTCCAGGACCGGGGCCGGGCGGTCACGGTCGGCTCGCGGACCTTCGGCAAGGGCTCCGTGCAGATGCCGAGCAAGCTGGCGGGGGGCTCCGTGGCCGAGCTGACCGTCGGCCACTACCGGACACCGGCGGGCCACGGGGTCGACGGCAAGGGCATCACACCGGACCTCGCGGTGAGCTCCCAGGCCCAGGAGCGGGCCGAGACGGTATTGAGTGGCCTCGGGGGTGGGTCGTAGTGCGAAAATGGCCGCACTATGGCTAAGGAAAAGGACACCGGGCGCAAGCTCATCGCGCAGAACAAGAAGGCGCGCCACGACTACACCATCCTCGACACCTACGAGTGCGGGCTCGTGCTCATGGGGACCGAGGTCAAATCGCTCCGTATGGGCCGGGCGTCCCTGGTCGACGGCTTCGTCCAGATCGACGGCGGCGAGGCGTGGCTGCACAACATCCACGTCCCGGAGTACGTCCAGGGCACCTGGACCAACCACTCCGCCAAGCGCAAGCGCAAGCTGCTGATGCACCGGGCCGAGATCGACAAGCTGGAGTCGAAGTCGCAGGAGACCGGCCACACCATCGTGCCGCTCTCGCTGTACTTCCTGAACGGCCGGGTCAAGGCCGAGATCGCGCTCGCGAAGGGCAAGAAGGAGTACGACAAGCGCCAGACGCTGCGCGAGAAGCAGGACACCAGGGAGACGAACCGCGCCATCTCGGCGGCCCGCCGCCGTCAGCGGAGCGCCTGATCCGGGACCCGGCATCCGCCGCCGGCCCCTCCGGCAGGAATACGCTGGCATCGTCGTGCGTTGGTCACGTACGATGGCAGCACACCCCACGGAGGGTGTGGCACCACCTTGAAAAAACAACATGGGGATGATCGGTTTCGACAGCGGATGTCGAAGCAGGGGAAGCGAGTCGAGGAAGCGGCAATGATCTCGTAAACCATATGTCGCAACCAATAATCGCCAATTCCAAGCGCGATTCCTCCGCCTTCGCCCTCGCTGCCTAATTAGCAGCTAAGCGAAGACTCTGCGGAGTGTCAGCCCGGGGGTGATCCCGACCCGGATCCTGGCATCATTCAGGGATCTAAACTTCTGAGTCCGGTCACGGGTCTCAGAAGGAAATCAAACAGTGACTGGGCCTGTCGGAGGCTTGTCCGCGTGACCTCCGAGGCCGAGAAAAGCGTAGCGGACTGCACTCGGAGAAGCCCTGGTTCCGCACCGTTGGACGCGGGTTCGATTCCCGCCATCTCCACAAATTCCCATGTGGGCGAGGACCCCGCTGCCATCCGGCAGCGGGGTCCTCGTCGTTTCTGCGTCCGGGTGTGCCGGGAGGCCGGGCGTGCGCTACATTCATGGACCGGGTGCACTGTGGTAGGGGGCGCGTGGACAGGGTGGGGGCCCGTCCGGCGGCACACAACCGGTCAGTTGCGCGCACCCGATCCTGAGTGGGGGAAGTGCGTACAACAGTGGAAACTTGGCGTGAAGGTGCCCATGCGGGGCACACACACGAGCCGAACGAAGTCACCATCCAGCTGGACGGAATCGGACGGCAGCTCTCCGAGCTGCTACCGGAGCCATCCGCTCCGGACGACTCCGACGGCCCCGTCTTCGTGGACGAGAGCGGTCGGCGCGGCAAGACGCTGCGCCGCCTCGGCTGGGTCCTGGCAGCGGTCTTCGTCTGTTACGCGACGACCCTGGTCGTCGCCATGCTCGGCGGCAACTCCGCCGCCCCCGTACTCCCGCTGACCGGTCAGGAACAGCAGGTCACGGACACCACCGGGAACAAATCGACGGCCCCGGACGCCGGACTTCCCACCGGCGGGTCCCCGGACCCCGCGCAAGAACAAGAAGGCGCCAACTAGATGACCACCCCTGCCCCCCGGGGCAGGCGCAACTCCCACAGGAAGAAGCAGACCCGCCGGCGCAGACTTCCCATGCGCTACATGCTGCCGCTCCTGTTTCTCGTTGCCCTGCTCGCCATGCTGATGCTGCGTGGCTACGTGCACAGCGAAATCCTGGCCGACCACCGCATCCGGCCCCCCGTCGCGACCGACCGGGTGCCCGACCAGGTGCTGGACGGCGGACCGGTCATCGACGCCCGCTCCACCACCGAGCCCGCGAAGACCCTGCGCATCCCGGACCACCGGATCGTGCTGACCTTCGACGATGGCCCGGACCCGGAGTGGACGCCGAAGGTGCTCGACGAGCTGAAGGAGTACGGCGCCCACGGCGTCTTCTTCGTCACCGGCACCATGGCCTCGCGCTATCCGGACCTGGTCGAGCGCATGGTCAGGGAGGGGCACGAGGTCGGGCTGCACACCTTCAACCACCCCGATCTCTCCTACCAGTCCACCAGCCGCATCGACTGGGAGCTCTCCCAGAACCAGCTGGTGCTGGCCGGTGCGGCGGGCATCCGCACCTCGCTCTTCCGGCCGCCCTACTCCTCGTTCGCCGACGCCATGGACAACAAGTCCTGGCCGGTCACGCAGTACATCGGCAGCCGCGGCTACCTCACCGTCGTCAACAACACGGACAGCGAGGACTGGAAGCGGCCGGGCGTCCGGGCGATCATCGAGCGGGCCACGCCCAGGCACGGCAAGGGCGCGATCATCCTCATGCACGACTCCGGGGGGAACCGGTCCCAGACCGTCACCGCCCTGGGGAAGTTCCTGCCGAAGATGCAGAAGCAGGGGTACACGTTCGACAACCTCACCGACGCGCTCGGCGCACCCAGCGCGCACACCCCGGTCACCGGTTTCGACCTGTGGAAGGGCAAGGCGTTCGTCTGGGCGGTGGGCGTCTCGGAGCACATCACCGATGTGATGGTGGCCGGGCTCGCCGTGATCGGGGTGCTGGTCTTCGCCCGCTTCGGGCTGATGCTGCTGCTCTCCTTCGTCCACGCGCGCCGGGTCCGCGGACGCGGCTTCCGCTGGGGCGAACCCGTCACCCGCACGGTGACCGTCCTGGTGCCCGCGTACAACGAGAAGAAGTGCATCGCGAACACGGTGCGTTCGCTCCTGGCAAGTGACTATCCGGTCGAAGTCATCGTGATCGACGACGGCTCCACGGACGGCACCGCGGACATCGTCCAGCGGATGCGGCTGCCCAACGTCCGGGTGGTCCGCCAGCGCAACGCGGGCAAGCCCGCCGCCCTGAACAACGGCATCGCGCACGCCCGCAACGACATCATCGTGATGATGGACGGCGACACGGTCTTCGAACCGACCACCGTCCGCGAGCTGGTGCAGCCCTTCGGCGACCCGCGCGTCGGGGCCGTCGCCGGCAACGCCAAGGTCGGCAACCGCGACTCGCTGATCGGCGCCTGGCAGCACATCGAGTACGTGATGGGCTTCAACCTCGACCGCCGCATGTACGACGTGCTGCGCTGCATGCCCACCATCCCCGGCGCGGTCGGGGCCTTCCGGCGCCAGGCGCTGGAGCGGGTCGGCGGCATCAGCGAGGACACCCTCGCCGAGGACACCGACGTCACGATGGCCCTCCACCGGGACGGCTGGCGCGTCGTCTACGCGGAGAACGCCCGCGCCTGGACCGAGGCGCCGGAGACCGTGCAGCAGCTCTGGTCGCAGCGCTACCGGTGGTCGTACGGCACCATGCAGGCGATCTGGAAGCACCGCAAGGCGGTCATCGAGCGCGGCCCCTCGGGCCGGTTCGGCCGCGTCGGACTCCCGTTCGTGTCGCTGTTCATGGTCGTCGCCCCGCTGCTCGCCCCGCTCATCGACGTCTTCCTGCTGTACGGGCTCGTGTTCGGGCCCACCGAGAAGACCGTCGGCGCGTGGCTCGGCGTCCTCGCGGTGCAGCTGGTCTGTGCCGCGTACGCCTTCCGGCTCGACCGGGAGCGCATGACCCATCTGCTCTCGCTGCCCCTCCAGCAGGTCCTGTACCGGCAGCTCATGTACGTGGTGCTGCTCCAGTCCTGGATCACCGCTCTCACCGGCGGCCGGCTGCGCTGGCAGAAGCTGCGCCGTACCGGGGTCGTCGAGGCGCCCGGTGCGATGCCGTCCCCGCGGGCGCGCACCCAGGACCGGAGGCCCGTCGCATGACCTATCCGAGCGGGCCTCCTGCGTCCCCGCACCCGCCGCAGGGCAACGAACAGACCATGGCGCTGCGGGTGGTGCTGCCCACCCCCGTGCCCCCGCCCGGGCCGGCCGCCACCGCCGCGCCCGCCCCGGCCAAGGCCGGCCGGGACCGCTATCTCGACCTGCTGCGGGCCGTCGCGCTCGTCCGGGTCGTCGTCTTCCACCTCTTCGGCTGGGCCTGGCTGACCGTCGTGTTCCCGTCCATGGGCGTCATGTTCGCCCTGGCCGGATCGCTGATGGCCCGGTCGCTGGCCCGGCCCGCGTGGAGCGTGATCCGGGGCCGCGTCCGCAGGCTGCTGCCGCCCATGTGGGCGTTCTGCGCCGTCGTCGTGCCCGTGGTCTTCGCGCTCGGCTGGAAGCCGGTGCGCGAGGAGGGCGTCTGGTGGTTCCTCAAGCTGGGCTGCTACATCCTGCCGATCGGCACCCCGCCCTTCCCCTGGGAGAACGGCTCCGAGGGCGGCTGGCTGGAAACCTCCTGGGCCGAGCAGGGCATCGGGCCGCTCTGGTACATCCGCGCCTACCTGTGGTTCGTGCTGGCCTCCCCGCTGCTGCTCAAGGCGTTCCGGAAGCTGCCCTGGGTCACCCTGCTCGCCCCGATCGGGCTCACCGCCGTCATCGGCACCGGACTGGTCACCGTGCCCGGCACGGCCGGTGAGGGCCTGGTGGACTTCGCGGTGTTCGGCTCCTGCTGGATCCTCGGCTTCGCCCACCACGACGGGCTGCTGAAGACCGTCCCGCGCTACCTCGCCGTGTCGCTGGCCGCGATGCTGATGGCCTTCGCGCTGTGGTGGGGCGCCCACCACCTCACGGAGGAGGGCTGGAACCTGGACGAGATCCCGCTCGCCCAGGCCACCTGGTCGCTCGGGTTCTGCATGATCCTGCTCCAGTACGCCCCCTCCTGGCGGGAGCTGCCGGGCCGGCTGGCCGGGTGGGACAGCCTGGTCACCCTCGCCAACAACCGGGCGGTGACCATCTACCTGTGGCACAACATGCTGCTGATGGCCACCTTCCCGATCATCGACCTGCTCTGGGACGTGCCCTGGGTCGGCGACCACCTCGGCACGTACATCGACCGCGCGAACAACGCCCTGGCGCTGATCATCGTCTGGCCGCTGATCGGGCTGGCGATCCTCGCCGTCGGCTGGGTCGAGGACCTCGCCGCCAAGCGCCGCCCGAGGCTCTGGCCCAACGGCGCCGCCCGCGCCCGTACATGACCGTGCGCTCACCGGGCGGCCCCTCGCCCGGTGAGAGCAAGGTTGCCCACAGGTCACCTCGCGGCACGGCGCCGAAACGCGCGCTTCCTAGGTTCGGGACAACACCCCGACCACCCGTGGAGGCGCGTGATGGCAGGCCGTTGGATCGAGCAGTGGGACCCGGAGGACGAGACCTTCTGGCGGGACACCGGCGAGCGCGTCGCCCGCCGCAACCTCTGGTTCTCCGTCCTCTCCGAGCACATCGGCTTCTCCATCTGGACCCTGTGGTCGGTGATGGTGCTCTTCATGGGGCCCGAGTACGGGATCGACCCGGCCGACAAGTTCTTCCTGATCTCCACCGCCACCCTGGTCGGGGCCGTCGTCAGGGTGCCGTACACCTTCGCGGTCGCCCGCTTCGGTGGCCGGAACTGGACGGTCTTCAGCGCGCTCACCCTGCTCGTGCCGACGATCGCCGCCCTCGTCGTGATGGAGCCGGGCACCTCGTACGGCACCTTCCTCGCGGTGTCCGCGCTGACCGGCATCGGCGGCGGCAACTTCGCCTCGTCCATGACGAACATCAACGCCTTCTTCCCGATGCGCAAGAAGGGCTGGGCGCTCGGGCTCAACGCGGGCGGCGGCAACATCGGCGTGCCCGTCGTGCAGCTCGCCGGCCTCCTGGTCATCGGGACGGCCGGGGCCACGCACCCCAGGATCGTGCTCGCCGCGTACATCCCGCTGATCCTGCTCGCCGCCGGATGCGCCGCGCGCTACATGGACAACCTGGCGCCCGTGCGCAACGACACCGGGGCCGCGAAGGAGGCGGTGCGCGACCGGCACACCTGGATCATGGCGGTCCTCTACATCGGCACCTTCGGCTCCTTCATCGGCTACAGCTTCGCCTTCGGGCTCGTCCTCCAGACCCAGTTCGGACGGACCCCGCTCCAGGCGGCCTCGCTCACCTTCATCGGCCCGCTCCTCGGCTCGCTGATCCGGCCGGCCGGCGGCTGGCTCGCCGACCGGTACGGCGGGGCGCGCATCACCCTCGTCAACTTCGCCGCCATGGCCGCCGCGACCGGCGTCGTCGTATACGCATCCCGGATCGCCTCGCTGAGCGTGTTCCTCGTCGGCTTCACCGCCCTGTTCGCGCTGTCCGGGCTCGGCAACGGGTCGACGTACAAGATGATCCCGGGCATCTTCCACGCCCGGGCCATCGCCCAGGGGCTGCGCGGCGAGGAGGCCGCGGCCCGGGGGCGGCGGATCTCCGGCGCCGCGATGGGGCTGATCGGCGCGGTGGGCGCGCTCGGCGGGCTCGCCATCAACCTCGCCTTCCGGCAGTCCTTCCAGACCTCCGGCGCGGGCACGGCCGCCTTCTGGGCCTTCCTCGCCTTCTACGCGGTGTGCTCGGCGCTCACCTGGTCGGTATACCTTCGCCGCGCCGCGGCCGTACCGGCGAAGCCCCTGCTCGGCCATGCCGGGGTGTGATGATGGACGGGCGGTGCCGGGCGACGTAACGAGCGGGAAATACAGCTGAACCGGGCCTGTCACGCGGCGTTGGCAGGCTCGGACCTCCGCACCATCGAGCAGCAGCGGGACGAGAGCCGGGTAGACCTCATGCACGACGGACAACACGACGACCGACAGCACGGCGACGCGCGGCACGGGCCCCTCGCGGGCTTCACGGTCGGAGTCACCGCCGCACGCCGGGCGGAGGAGCTCGGCACGCTGCTGCGGCGCCGGGGCGCCACCGTGGTGCACGCGCCGGCCCTGCGGATCGTGCCGCTCGCCGACGACGGCGAACTGCTCGCCGCCACCCGGCAACTGGTCGCCGACAAGCCCGACGTGGTCGTCGCCACCACCGCGATCGGCTTCCGGGGCTGGATCGAGGCGGCCGACGGCTGGGGCATCGGCGACCGCCTCCTGGACACCCTGCGCGGGGTCGAACTCCTGGCGCGCGGCCCCAAGGTGAAGGGCGCGGTCCGCGCCGCCGGGCTGACCGAGGCGTGGTCCCCCGCCTCCGAATCCATGGCCGAGGTCCTGGAACGGCTTCTGGAGGAGGGCGTACGCGGCCGCCGCGTCGCGCTCCAGCTGCACGGCGAACCCCTCCCCGGCTTCGTGGAGGCGCTGCGCGAGGCCGGCGCCGAGGTGGTCGGCGTCCCCGTCTACCGCTGGATGCCGCCGGAGGACATCGCGCCGCTGGACCGGCTCCTCGACCTCACCGCCGCCCGCGCCCTGGACGCGCTGACCTTCACCAGCGCCCCGGCGGCGGCCTCACTGCTCGGCCGCGCCGAGGAACGCGGACTGCTCGCCGAGGTCGTCACGGCGCTGCGCGGCGACATCGTGCCGGCCTGCGTCGGACCGGTCACCGCCGTGCCGTTGCAGGCGCGCGGGATCGACACCGTCCAGCCGGAGCGCTTCCGGCTCGGCCCGCTCGTCCAGCTGATCTGCCGCGAACTGCCCGCCCGCGCCCGTACGCTGCCCATCGCCGGACACCGCGTCGAGATCCGGGGCCACGCCGTCCTGGTGGACGAGGAGCTGCGCGCGGTCCCGCCCGCCGGGATGGCCCTGCTGCACACCCTGGCCCGGCGCCCCGGCTGGGTGGTCTCGCGCGCCGACCTGCTGCGCGCCCTGCCCGGCAGCGGCACCGACGAGCACGCGGTCGAGACCGCCATGGCCCGGCTCCGCACCGCGCTCGGGGTGCCCCGGCTGATCCAGACCGTCGTCAAGCGCGGATACCGGCTGGCGCTGGACCCGGCTGCGGACGCCAAGTACGCCGGGGCCTGACCGGCCGGATAGCGTGCGGGCATGATCGACGACGCCCACCCGCTCGACGCGGGCATATGGCTGCGCCCCGCCAGGCTGTCCGACGCCGCTTCCCGCGCCGAGGCGCTGACCCGCAGCCGTACGTACATGAAGCCTTGGGAGCCCGCGCGCCCCGAGTCCTTCTACACCGAGGAGGGGCAGCGCGAGCGGCTGGCCGGGCTGCTCGCGGAGCGGGAGGCGGGGCGCGTGATGCCCTGGGTGCTGAGCGACTCCGAGGACCGGGTGGTCGGCGGATTCAACCTCAACGCCATCGTGTTCGGCTCCTTCCAGAGCGCCGTCCTCGGCTACTGGGTGGACGTGGAGTGCGCGGGCCGGGGCCTGGCGACGGCCGCCGTGCGCCGGATCTGCGAGCTGGCCCGCGACGAACTGCGGCTGCACCGGATCGAGGCGGGCACGGTCCTGCACAACACCGCGTCCCAACGGGTCCTCGCCAAGTGCGGATTCGAGGAGTTCGCGGTCGCCCCGCGCTATGTGCACATCGACGGCGAGTGGCGCGACCACCGCCTCTTCCACCGCATCCTGCACGACAACCCGGCGACCGGCGTGGTCTAGAGAGCGCGCGTGTGGCGGTGGCCCTCGCGCGGCCACGGCGGGGCCGGGGGCAGCACCTCCGCGAGCGCGTACCCGGCCTTCTCCGCGACCCGGCACGAGGCCGCGTTGTCCACCTGGTGCAGCAGTTCGAGGCGTACGAGCCCGGCCCCGGCGAACGTCTCGGACGCCCAGCCGGACAGCGCTTCCAGGGCGCGCGGCGCGATGCCCCGGCCCCGGACGGGCGCGACCGTCCAGTAGCCCACCTCCGCCGAGGGCGCGCCGGGCTCCGGGAACGAAAGGGCGACATTGCCCACCGGGCCCGCCCCGAGCTCCGTGTCCACCACCGCGAAGCTGTGCCGCAGCCCGCTCGCCCGGCCCTCCTCCTGGGCCCGCAGCCAGTGCGCGGCCGCCTCCTCGTCCGCCACCGGCGCCCGCGATCCGGCCTGCACGGCGGGGTCGCGGTAGGCGTCGAGGAGCACGCCCAGATCGCCCGGCCGCCAGGGCCGCAGTACCAGGGAACCGGACGACAGACGGGCATCGCGCGCGTGGGCGTTCACCCGCTCATCGTACGAGGGCGGTTCGACAGGCCCCCGGCAGGTGCGCGAAGGGCCCCCGTCGCATAGGGTTGACGGCTGCCCAATGCACGTCAGAAGGGGGCCTCGGTGGCCGCGCAGGATGCCGCTGTCGATTCGTTGCGGGACCGGGAAATCGGTGTCGAGCAGGAACATCTCGACCGGGTGTACCACCGCCTTGAGGAGAAGATCCACGAGGCGGAATTTCTCATGGACGACGCCGTGAAACGCGGCCAGGTCGGGACACCGGGGGCGCTCGCCGAGCGCGACGCCCAGGTGTTCCGCGCCGGAATCCACCTCAACCGGCTGAACAGCGAGTTCGAGGACTTCCTCTTCGGGAGGATCGACCTCCTGCTCGGCAAGGACGGCGAACGCGGCCCCGACGGCGCGTACACCTCCGTCGAGCCCGCCGACGACGTCGTGCGCGAGGACGACACCGCCGACATCGCCGAGACGCTGCACATCGGCCGCATCGGGGTCCTCGACTCCGACTACGCGCCGCTCGTCATCGACTGGCGGGCCCCGGCCGCGGCCCCGTTCTACCGCTCCACGCCCAAGGAGCCGGGCCGGGTGGTCCGCCGCCGCGTCATCCGCTCCAAGGGCCGCCGGGTCCTCGGCGTCGAGGACGACCTGATGCGCCCCGAGCTGACCGCGTACCTGGACGGCGAGACGCTCCCGGTCGTCGGCGACGGCGCCCTGATGGCCGCGCTCGGACAGGCCCGCAGCCACACCATGCGGGACATCGTCTCGTCCATCCAGGCCGAGCAGGACCTCGTCATCCGGGCCCCCGCCGCCTCCGTCACCGAGGTCTCCGGCGGCCCCGGCACCGGCAAGACCGCGGTCGCCCTGCACCGCGCCGCGTACCTGCTCTACCAGGACCGGCGGCGGTACGCGGGCGGCATCCTCATCGTCTCGCCGACGCCCCTGCTGGTGGCCTACACCGAGGGCGTGCTGCCCTCGCTCGGCGAGGAGGGCCAGGTCGCGATCCGCGCGGTCGGCTCCCTCTCCGACGACGCGGCGGGACCCGAGGGCGCCACCGCCTACGACGAACCGGCCGTCGCCCGGATCAAGGGCTCCTCGCGGATGCTCCCGGTCCTGCGCAAGGCGGCGCGCGGCGCGCTGGAACAGCCCGCGCCCCGGACCGCCCCCGCCGGCGGGCAGCTGGAGTTCGGTGAGGCCGAGGAGGCCCCGCAGCCCGCCGGCACGCCGACCCGGCTGCGCGTGGTCGCCTTCGGTGCCCGGGTCGAGCTCCAGGAGGACGAGCTGCGGCGCATCCGCAACAACGTCCTCGGCGGGACCGCCCCGGTCAACCTGCTGCGCCCGCGCGCCCGCCGGCTGCTGCTCGACGCGCTGTGGAACCGCTCCTCCGGCCGGGGGCGCTACACCGACCCGGAGCTGGCGGCGGAGCTGCGTACCTCCTTCGACGAGGACGTGTCCACGGAGACCCCGTTCATCGAGTTCCTGAACGCCTGGTGGCCCGAGCTGACCCCGCGCGGGGTGCTCGCCGCGATGGCCGACGAGAAGCGGCTCGCCCGGTGGGCCCGGCGCACGCTCAACCAGGGCGAGGTGCGCCGGCTCGCGCGCTCCCTCAAGCGCCTGGACGCCGCCGGACAGGGGCCGCTCTCCGTGCACGACGTGGCGCTCCTGGACGAGCTGCACACGCTGCTCGGCACCCCGAGCCGGCCCAAGCGCAAGCGCGAGGCGGACCCGCTGGACCAGCTCACCGGTCTGGAGGAGCTGATGCCCCGCCGCGAGGAGACCCAGTGGGAGCGCGCCGAACGGCTCGCCGCCGAGCGCACCGAGTACGCCCACGTCATCGTGGACGAGGCGCAGGACCTCACGCCCATGCAGTGGCGGATGGTCGGCCGGCGCGGCCGGCACGCCACCTGGACGATCGTCGGGGACCCGGCGCAGTCCTCCTGGTCCGACCCGGACGAGGCGGCGGCCGCCCGTGACGAGGCGCTGGGCAGCCGCCCGCGCCGGAATTTCACGCTGACCGTCAACTACCGCAATCCGGCGGAGATCGCCGAGCTGGCCGCGAAGGTGCTGGCCCTCGCCATGCCCGGCATGGAGTCCCCGGCAGCCGTCCGCTCGACGGGCGTGGTCCCGCGCTTCGAGACCGTGCGCGGCGACGACCTGGCCGGGACCGTGCGCGAGGAGGCCCGGCGGCTGCTCGCCGAGGTGGACGGCACGGTCGGCGTCGTCGTGGCGATGAACCGGCGCGCCCAGGCCCGTGAGTGGCTGGCGGAGCTGGGCGACCGGGTGGTGGCGCTCGGCAGCCTGGAGGCCAAGGGGCTGGAGTACGACGCGACGGTGGTGGTCTCGCCGGCCGAGATCGCGGACGAGTCCCCGGCCGGGCTGCGCGTGCTGTACGTGGCGCTGACCCGGGCGACCCAGCAGCTGACGGTGGTCTCGGGGGAGCGGGACCTGCCGGACGAGGACGGGGTGCCGGACCTGCTCAGGGACTGAGAGGGGCCGGGAGAGGGGGCGCGTGGGGGCCGATTCCGGTCAACCCGCGCTGCGGGAATCGCTTTTCCAGGTGATTTGTTAGCCTGGGGGTGACACCGGCTCGATCCAAGCCCCCGGGCCCAACCTTAGTCGCTTCGAGCGACCACTTGCCGCGAGGCGAGCATGGCGGGCCGGTGTCGTCAACGTAAGAAGAGGCCCGCGTCACCTCCCGGTGGCGCGGGCCTCTTCGCGTACCCGGGACGTTCCCGGGGAGGGGTTCCGCTGCGCCGCACTCTCTCGTATGGTGGAAAACAGTTTCCGCGCTGCGACAGTCATTAACGGCTACTCGTCGGTAGGTGCGAATATCGGAAGGCGTGTCCGCTGCCGGGCCTGCTCGGGCTTCGGACGCGCATAGCAATGAAGCTAAGGAAAGCGAAGGACTCGGCCATGGCAACGGCGCCCAGCGTCTCGTACTCGATGACGGTCAGGCTGGAGGTGCCCGCGAGCGGCACCGCGGTCTCCCAGCTCACCACGGCCGTGGAGTCCTCCGGCGGTTCGGTCACCGGCCTCGACGTGACCGCTTCCGGCCACGAGAAGCTGCGGATCGACGTCACGATCGCCGCCTCCTCCACCGCGCACGCCGACGAGATCGTCGAGGGACTGCGCGGTATCGAGGGCGTCGTGCTCGGCAAGGTCTCCGACCGTACGTTCCTCATGCACCTCGGCGGCAAGATCGAGATGGCGTCCAAGCACCCCATCCGCAACCGTGACGACCTCTCGATGATCTACACCCCCGGCGTGGCCCGGGTCTGCATGGCGATCGCCGAGAATCCCGAGGACGCCCGCCGCCTCACCATCAAGCGCAACTCCGTCGCAGTCGTGACGGACGGCTCGGCGGTGCTCGGCCTCGGCAACATCGGCCCCAAGGCCGCGCTGCCCGTCATGGAGGGCAAGGCGGCCCTCTTCAAGCGCTTCGCCGGCATCGACGCGTGGCCGATCTGCCTGGACACCCAGGACACCGACGCCATCGTCGAGATCGTCAAGGCCATCGCGCCCGGCTTCGCCGGGATCAACCTGGAGGACATCTCCGCGCCGCGCTGCTTCGAGATCGAGGCCCGGCTGCGCGAGGCCCTGGACATCCCCGTCTTCCACGACGACCAGCACGGCACGGCGATCGTCGTGCTGGCCTCGCTGACCAACGCGCTGCGCGTGGTGGGCAAGGCCATCGGGGACGTGCGGGTGGTCATGTCCGGCGCCGGAGCGGCCGGTACGGCCATCCTGAAGCTCCTCATCGCCGCGGGCGTCAAGCACGCCGTCGTGGCCGACATCCACGGCGTCGTGCACTCCGGCCGCGAGGACCTGCGGTCCGCCGACCCGGACTCGCCGCTGTGCTGGATCGCCGACAACACCAACCCGGAGAACATCACCGGCACCCTCAAGGAGGCCGTGGTCGGCGCCGACGTCTTCATCGGCGTCTCCGCCCCCAACGTGCTCGACGGGGACGACGTGGCGGCCATGGCGGACGGCGCCATCGTGTTCGCGCTCGCGAATCCGGACCCCGAGGTGGACCCGGCGATCGCCCGCCGCACCGCCGCCGTCGTGGCCACCGGCCGTTCGGACTTCCCGAACCAGATCAACAACGTGCTGGTCTTCCCCGGCGTCTTCCGGGGCCTGCTCGACGCCCAGTCGCGCACCGTCAACACGGACATGATGCTCGCCGCCGCGCGCGCCCTGGCCGACGTGGTCGCCGAGGACGAGGTGAACGCGAACTACATCATCCCGTCGGTCTTCAACGACAAGGTCGCCGGAGCGGTCGCCGGGGCCGTCCGGGACGCCGCGCGGGCCGCCGGAGCCACTGTGACGGCGCCCACGTCCGTCTGACTCCGGCGCGTCGCGGGTCGCGGCGCCCCAAACGCCCCTTTAGGGTGGGCGGGCGACGCGTCCCGCAGAGCTCCGCAATGCTGCGGAGGGCTCTGGGGGAGTCGACGGGACGTCACCACGACGAGGCAGTGGTGCTGTTCGCGCGGCTCCCGGAGGGTGCCGGATTGGCTTTCCCGCCGCAGGTGGGGGCAGGATGTTTCCTCAAGGACTACGTCCAGGGGAGACCCCACAGGGCGCGAGGTCTACCGGACCCTCTCAAGGGCGGACCCGGGTACGGGGACTGTCCGAGGGCCCTGGCAGCATCGGCTTCGATCTCACGCCTCACAGGCAAGAAGAACACGGGAGTAACAACATGAACCGCAGTGAGCTGGTGGCCGCCCTGGCCGACCGTGCCGAGGTGACCCGCAAGGACGCCGACGCCGTGCTGGCCGCTCTCGCCGAGACCGTCGGTGAGGTCGTCGCCAAGGGCGACGAGAAGGTCACCATCCCCGGTTTCCTGACCTTCGAGCGCACCCACCGTGCCGCTCGCACCGCTCGTAACCCGCAGACCGGCGACCCGATCAACATCCCGGCCGGCTACAGCGTGAAGGTCTCCGCGGGCTCCAAGCTCAAGGAAGCCGCCAAGGGCAAGTAAGACCCCTGGGCACGACGGAGGGCGGCCACCCCACCCGGGGTGGCCGCCCTCCTGCATTCGGCCCGTCAGCGGCCGCTCAGGCCGCTCGGGCGGTCAGACCAGCGAGCCGCCCGGCAGCTCCACCTTCGCGCCCAGCTTCTCCAGCTTGTCCATGAAGTTCTCGTAGCCCCGGTTGATCAGGTCGATGCCGTGCACCCGGGAGGTGCCCTGGGCCGCGAGGGCGGCGATCAGGTACGAGAAGCCGCCGCGCAGGTCCGGGATGACCAGGTCCGCGCCCTGGAGCTTCGTGGGGCCCGACACGACCGCGGAGTGCAGGAAGTTGCGCTGGCCGAAACGGCAGTCCGAGCCGCCCAGGCACTCGCGGTAGAGCTGGATGTGCGCGCCCATCTGGTTCAGCGCGGAGGTGAAGCCGAGCCGGGACTCGTACACCGTCTCGTGGACGATGGAGAGGCCCGCGGCCTGCGTCAGCGCGACGACCAGCGGCTGCTGCCAGTCCGTCTGGAAGCCGGGGTGCACGTCCGTCTCCAGCGCGATGGCGTTGAGCGCGCCGCCCGGGTGCCAGAAGCGGATGCCCTCGTCGTCGATCTCGAAGGCGCCGCCCACCTTGCGGTAGGTGTTCAGGAACGTCATCATCGAGCGCTGCTGGGCGCCCCGGACGTAGATGTTGCCCTCGGTCGCCAGGGCGGCGGACGCCCAGGAGGCGGCCTCCAGGCGGTCCGGGAGGGCGCGGTGGGTGTAGCCGTCGAGGCGGTCCACGCCGGTGATCCGGATGGTCCGGTCGGTGTCCATCGAGATGATCGCGCCCATTTTCTGCAGGACGCAGATCAGGTCCTCGATCTCCGGCTCCACGGCCGCGTTGGACAGCTCCGTGACGCCCTCGGCGAGCACCGCGGTCAGCAGCACCTGCTCGGTGGAGCCCACCGAGGGGTACGGCAGCCGGATCTTGGTGCCGCGCAGCCGCTGCGGGGCCTCCAGGTACTGCCCGTCCGCCCGCTTCTCGATCGTCGCGCCGAACTGGCGGAGCACGTCGAAGTGGAAGTCGATCGGCCGGCCGCCGATGTCGCAGCCGCCGAGCCCCGGGATGAACGCGTGGCCCAGGCGGTGCAGCAGCGGACCGCAGAACAGGATCGGGATGCGCGAGGAGCCCGCGTGCGCGTCGATGTCGGCGACGTTGGCGCTCTCGACGTGCGTGGGGTCCAGGACCAGCTCGCCCGGCTCCTCACCGGGGCGGACCGTCACCCCGTGCAGCTGGAGCAGCCCGCGCACCACGCGTACGTCGCGGATGTCGGGCACGTTGCGCAGCCGGCTGGGCCCGCTGCCGAGCAGCGCGGCGACCATCGCCTTGGGCACCAGGTTCTTGGCGCCTCGGACGCGGATCTCGCCCTCCAGCGGGGTTCCGCCGTGGACAAGCAGGACATCGTCTGTGCCGGTCATGAATCTCGCGTTCCGGAGTGGTCGGGCAGGGGGCCAAACGAAAGAGTAATGGGCCCGCACCCCCGTTCCGTAGGGGAACGGGTGGTGTACGAACGTCATGAATCCGCCACAACACGCTCTGCTGCGCGGGCCTTGCGGAGGGTCACCGTCCGGATCCTCGGCCGGGCCGTGCGCTCCTCGTGCACCCGTGCGCCCTGAGCTGCGCTCGGGCACCGAGCGCGACGACCGTGTCACTTGGCCCCCGCCACGGCCCGGGATGCGGGATCATTTCTGCCATGACCGAGGTGTCCTCGCTCACAGGGCGGCTGCTCGTGGCCGCGCCCGCCCTGGCGGACCCGAACTTCGACCGCGCGGTCGTGCTGCTCCTCGACCACGACGAGGAGGGCTCCCTCGGCGTGGTCCTCAACCGGCCGACCCCGGTGGGCGTCGTGGACATCCTGGCGGCCTGGGCCGGGCTGACCGGTGAGCCGGAGGTCGTCTTCCAGGGCGGCCCGGTCTCGCTGGACTCCGCCCTCGGGGTCGCGGTGATCCCGGGCGGTGAGGGCCCGCTCGGCTGGCGCCGGGTGTACGGGGCGATCGGCCTGGTGGACCTGGAGGCGCCGCCCGAGCTGCTGGCGGCGGCCGTGGGCTCGCTGCGGATCTTCGCGGGGTACGCGGGCTGGGGGCCGGGACAGCTGGAGCGCGAGCTGTCCGAGGGCGCCTGGTACGTGGTGGAATCGGAGCCCGGTGACGTGTCCTCGCCGCGCCCGGAGGGCCTGTGGCGTGCGGTCCTGCGCCGGCAGCGCAGCGAACTGGCCATGATCGCCACGTATCCGGACGACCCTTCGCTGAACTGATGTCCCGTTCTTCAGTACGCTTGGCGGTTATGAGCACTCTTGAGCCCGAGCGCGGGGCAGGTACCGGAACCCTCGTGGAGCCGACACCACAGGTGTCGAACGGCGACGGCGACCACGAGCGCTACGCCCATTACGTCCAGAAGGACAAGATCATGGCGAGCGCCCTGGAGGGCACCCCCGTGGTCGCACTGTGCGGCAAGGTCTGGGTACCGGGGCGCGACCCCAAGAAGTACCCGGTCTGCCCGATGTGCAAGGAGATCTACGAGTCCATGGGCGCCGGCGGCGACAAGGGCAAGGGCGACAAGGACAAGAAGTAGCGGCCACCGGTACGGCCCGCAGCTGAAGGTCCGGGAGACCCCCGGGGCGCGCATCCGCGTGCCCCGGGGGTTTTTCGTGTGCCGTTGCACGGGCTGCTCCGTCGGTCGGCAGGGGCTCGGTGCGGACGGTGGCGGCATCTGGGAGTGAGTGCGGTGGTGGGCTCGGGACGTGAGTTCTGGGGTCGAATGGGTGACCTTGATGGTGGGTGCTCGTTGTCCTGGGTGACAGGTGCGGGCCGGTGTGGGGGAGGACGGGGTGCGGGAGTTGGCGGCGCCGTTCGTGGTACCCGGGCCGTCCGGCGTGGCGGTGAGGGGCCGCCTCAAGCACGTCACCGCTGAGGACGAGCGGGTTTTGCGGGCCGTAGGCGCGTATCAGGGTGGGCTGGCGTCGCGGGATCTGAAGGTGCGGTGTGCGGACGGCCTGGATCACCGTGCGGAAACGTGGGCTGCGCGAAAGCGAGGGCTGACAACAGCTTCATCGTCGCGGATTGCGGGGGCTATCACGAAGGCGTCGCATGATCAGTGGGCACTGGCCCGGCGGTCGTTGGCCGCACATATCCGCACACTTGAGGCGGGAATCAGGACACTTCGGCACCGGCTGTCGTTGCCGATCGGGGCTAAGGGCACGAAGCGTGCGGCGGGTGGCTATCGGTCGAGGGGTGAGTGGTTCCAGAAGTCCCGTCGTCTGAAGTGCTTGGAGGACCGGCTTGCGGCTGCTGTCGCGGACTGGCGGACGGGGCAGGTCCGGGTCGTGCGCGGTGGGAAGCGCCTGTTGAACACCCGCCATCATCTCGCGGAGGCGGGGCTGACGGAGGCGGAGTGGCGTCAGCGGTGGGAGGCGGGGCGGTGGTTTCTGGCGGCGGACGGGGAGTCGGGGAAGCGGTACGGGAACGAGACGATCCGCATCACCCCCGGAGGGCAGGTCAGCATCAAACTTCCCGCCCCGTTGGCCCACCTGGCCAACACCACGCATGGCCGCTACACCCTCACCCCCAGGGTCGGGTTCGCGCACCGGGGTGTGGAGTGGGCCGACCGTATTGAGGCGAACCGTGCTGTCGCCTACCGCATCCACTACGACACCGGCAGGGGGCGCTGGTACCTGACTGCGTCCTGGCAACGACCCGTCGTACGGACTCTCCCTCTGGAAGCAGCGAGGGCCGAGGGTGCGATCGGTGTGGACACTAACGCCGATCACTTCGCCGCCTACCGCCTCGACACGCACGGCAACCCGGTCGGCGAACCCCACCGCTGTCCGTACGACCTGTCCGGAACGGCCGCACATCGTGACGCGCAGGTCCGCCACGCCCTCACCCGCCTCCTGCACTGGGCCCGCCGAACCGGTGTCACCGCGATCGCGATCGAGGATCTGGACTTCAGCGCGGAGAAGACGCGGGAGAAGCACGGCCGCAGGAAGGGTTTCCGGCAGTTGATCTCCGGCCTGCCCACCGGCAAGCTCAAGGCCCGCCTGGTCTCCATGGCCGCCGAACACGATCTGGCGATCATCGCGGTCGACCCGGCCTACACATCACGGTGGGGTGGTCAGCACTGGCAGAAGCCGCTGACCACGCCCCGCCGGAAGATGTCCCGTCACGATGCCGCCGGTATCGCGATCGGGAGACGCGCCCTCGGACACCCGATCCGGCGTCGGACGACACCGCCCTCACACGACCGGAGTGATCGTGTGAGGCATCGGACCGTCCAGGCCGCACCAGGTGCCCCAGGGTGTGAGGGACCCCGCCCCCGCATCCCCGGACCACGGACACGATCCGTGCCGCCGGACGCGGCGAGAACGCGGGCAACCAGGACATCCAACACCGTTTGGGGTGTCCGCAGCGAACAGGAATGGGTTCAAGGCACACTCCTGTTCGGTGACTAGGAACGGTTCCCGGATGAAGTTTTCTCCCCCTGAAACGTCACTCCGGACGCAGCGCTCCCTGCCGAGCCTCACGGCCAGCGTCATGCGCGTCGCAAACCTCCAATGCCGTTGCCGGGAAAGGAAGAAGGAGCATGTCGCGGGTCTGCCTGTTCGAGATGGCCACCCAGCAGCCAGGCTCGTGTCGTCTCCCAGCCCGGCCTTTTGCAGCCGGGTAGTTGGCACCCGACGAGAACGACTGGGGCGGGATCATGGCAGCCTCGACGGTGATGACCGTGCCCGTGCTGGTCTTCTTCGTACTCGTACAGCGACGCCTGGTCTCCGGACTCGGCGGAGCGGTTAAGGACTGACGTCATGAACATGGATCTGATCCCGGCCCCCGCGCGCGCCGGTGACCAGGGGCGCTGCGGATTCCTGCTCGACGCGTCCACCACCGTCGCGGCGGCCCCCGGCACCGAGACCACCGAACGCTGGCTGCGCGCCACCCTCGGCGCGGCCTTCGGCGTGCCGCTCGCACCGGGCGCCGAGGGCGCGCCGCGGTCCGTCCGGCTGCGCATCGACGAGACCCTGCCCGCCGAGGGCTACCGGCTCACCACCCTGCCCGACGAGGGCGTCGCCCTCACCGGCGGCAGCCCCGCCGGGGTGTTCTGGGGCGCCCAGACCCTGCGCCAGCTGCTGGGCCCGCAGGCTTTCCGGAAGGCGCCGACAGGTGCCGGCACGGCCGCCTTCGGGTTCACCGACATCGAGGACGCGCCCCGCTTCGGCTGGCGCGGCCTGATGCTCGACGTGGCACGGCACTTCATGCCCAAGGACGACGTCCTGCGCTACCTCGACCTGCTCGCCGCGCACAAGCTGAACGTCTTCCACTTCCACCTCAGCGACGACCAGGGCTGGCGCGTCGAGATCAAGCGGTACCCCCGCCTCACCGAGGTCGGCGCCTGGCGTCCCCGTACCAAGTACGGGCACCGGGCCTCCGAGCTGTGGGACGAGACCCCGCACGGCGGTTACTACACCCAGGACGACATCCGCGAGATCGTCGCCTACGCCGCTGCCCGGCACATCCGGGTCGTCCCCGAGATCGACATCCCCGGCCACTCGCAGGCCGCGATCAGCGCCTACCCGGAGCTCGGCAACACCGACGTCATCGACACCTCGGCGCTCGGCGTCTGGGACAACTGGGGCGTCACACCGAACGTCCTGGCCCCCACCGACCACGTCCTGCGGTTCTACGAGGGCGTCTTCGAGGAGCTCCTCGAACTCTTCCCGCCGGAGACCTCGCCGTTCGTCCACGTCGGCGGCGACGAGTGCCCCAAGGACCAGTGGAAGCGGTCGCCCGCCGCGCAGGCCCGCATCAAGGAGCTCGGCCTGGCGGACGAGGACGAGCTCCAGTCCTGGTTCATCCGCCACTTCGACACCTGGCTCACCGGGCGCGGCCGCCGCCTCATCGGCTGGGACGAGATCCTGGAGGGCGGCCTCGCGCCCGGCGCCGCCGTCTCCTCGTGGCGCGGCTACGCGGGCGGCATCGCGGCCGCCGAGGCCGGGCACGACGTGGTCATGTGCCCGGAGCAGCAGGTCTATCTGGACCACCGTCAGCACGGCGGCCCCGACGAGCCGATGCCCATCGGGTACGTGCGCACCCTTGAGGACGTCTACCGCTTTGAACCCGTTCCGCCGTCCCTGAGCGAGGAGGCGGCCCGGCACGTCCTCGGCACCCAGGCCAACGCCTGGTCCGAGGTCATGCAGAACCGGGCCCGCGTCGACTACCAGGTCTTCCCCCGCCTCGCCGCCTTCGCCGAGGTCGCCTGGTCCGCCCTGCCCGCCCCGGGCGAACGGGACTTCGCCGATTTCGAGCGCCGCATGACCGCCCACTACGCCCGGCTGGACGCCCTCGGCGTCGGCTACCGGCCGCCGTCCGGACCGCTGCCCTGGCAGCAGCGCCCCGGCATCCTCGGACGCCCGATCGAGGGGGCACCCCCGAACGTGTGAGCCCGGCCCCAACCCGCTCTCCCGCCACCACGGCCCCTGCGACCGTGGTGGCGGCGGCGTTTCCCGACTGCCGTTCCTGGTAACGGAGAAAGCCGTACGGAGGCGCGTAAGACCGGCAAAGGGTGCTCACCGCCGAACCCGCGCGAAACGGGACCATTACCCTGAACGTTGGCGGATACACCCTTCGCGGACCTGCGCGTCGGGCCGGTCCGAAGATGTGCCAGAGTTGCCACGTCCGGGCTTCGAGCACGTACCGTACGGCGAAACAGGCGGGAGCGCCGGGACACCGGGAAGGGGCAGCTGGGTTGACCACGCACGCACCGCAGGCGACGCAGTCCGTGACGCTGCCTGCCTCGCTGGACGAGGCGGTGGCGGCACTCGGCGCCATGCCGGCCGCCGTCCCCGTGGCAGGCGGCACGGACCTGATGTCGGCCGTCAACAAGGGGCTCCTGCGCCCCTCCGGTCTGGTCGGACTCGGCCGGATCAGCGAGCTGCGCGGCTGGCACTACCAGGACGGGCACGCCCTCCTGGGCGCCGGCCTGACCCACGCCCGCATGGGGCGGCCCGACTTCGCCGCCCTCATCCCCGCGCTCGCCGCCTCCGCCCGCGCCGCGGGCCCCCCGCAGATCCGCAACGCCGGCACGCTCGGCGGCAACATCGCGACCGCCGCCCCGACCGGGGACGCGCTGCCGGTGCTCGCCGCCCTGGAGGCCGAGCTCGTCATCGCCGGACCCGGCGGCGCCCGCCGTGAGATCCCCGTCTCCCATCTGCTGGCCGGCCGCGAGATGCTGGAGCCCGCCGAGCTGATCGGCTTCGTCCGGGTGCCCCTGCTGCACGCCCCGCAGGTCTTCCTCAAGGCCACCGGCCGCACCGGCCCGGGCCGCGCCACCGCCTCCGTCGCGATCGTCCTCGACCCGGCCAGGCGCGGGGTGCGCTGCGCGGTCGGCGCCATCGCCCCGATGCCGCTGCGCCCGCTGGAGGCGGAGCGCTGGATCGCCTCGCTGATCGACTGGGACGGGGCGCGCGGCCTCGCCCCCGACGCGCTGGCCGCCTTCGGCGAGTACGTCGCGGCCGCCTGCATCCCGGACCAGGAACCACCCGCCGACGGGGGAGAGGCACCACCGCTGCCCCCCGCCGTACTGCACCTGCGGCGCACCGTCGCCGCGCTCGCCCGACGCGCGCTGGGGAGGGCACTGTCGTGAGCAAGGAGAACCCCGCCGAGCAGCAGCACGGCGGCTGGCAGCCGACCCCGCAGGGCGACTACGACGGCGACGCGACGGCCTTCGTCCAGCTGCCGCCCGAGGACCTGGCGGACATCCCGCTGGCCGCGCCCGGCCACGGCTACACCCCGCCGATGATCCTGCCGCTGACCCCCGCCGCCGACCGCGACCCGGCGGCCGCCGGCAACTGGACCGTCCAGGCCCCGGAGCAGCAGCCCGGACAGCCCGCGCCCGACGCGGTGCACTGGCCCGACCCGAACCAGCAGTCCGGTTACGGCTACCCGCACCCCGAGGAGCAGCAGCACACCGGCTCGTACCAGGAGCCGTACGGTACGGAGCCGGCCGCCACGGGCCAGTGGGCGGTGGACACCTCGTCCTGGCCGGCCCCGGCCGCCCCGCTCCCGGACGACTCCGGCGAGCTGTACACCCCGCCCCCCGCCGCCGACTGGTACGCGGACCGCCCGGCCACACTGCCGGGGGGCGCCCCGGCGCCCTGGGCGCTGCCGGACGCGGCCGAGGCCGCGGAGCCGGAGGCGGGTGACCCCGCCGATGCTCCGGGCGACGCGCGGACGGACGTCCAGGCCGACGCCCTGGCCGCAGACCCCGCCGACGCGCCGACCGGCGCTCCCGCCGGCGACGCGCGGACGGACGTCCAGGTCGGCGTCCCCGCCGAGAGCGCTCCCGAGGCGGCGGAGCCGGCAGACATCGAGCAGGCCGCGCCGGGCCCGGAGGCCGACGCCCTCGCGGACGCGCCCCACACCGAGCCCGCGGCCGAGCCGGCCCCAGAGGCTGTGCCGGAGCCGCAGGAGCCCGAGGCGGAGGACGCCGTCCCGCCCGCGGAGGCGCCCGAGGCCCCGGCCCCGGAGGGGCCCCCGCTGCCCAGCGAGCACCCCGCCGCCTCGTACACGCTGCACGTCAACGGCGTCGACCGGCCCGTCACGGACGCCTGGATCGGCGAGTCCCTGCTCTACGTGCTGCGCGAGCGCCTCGGCCTCGCCGGCGCCAAGGACGGCTGCTCGCAGGGCGAGTGCGGGGCGTGCAACGTCCAGGTGGACGGGCGGCTCGTCGCCTCCTGCCTGGTCCCCGCCGCCACGACCGCCGGCAGCGAGGTCCGTACGGTCGAGGGCCTGGCCGTCGACGGCGAACCGTCCGACGTGCAGCGGGCGCTGGCGGACTGCGGCGCCGTCCAGTGCGGCTTCTGCATCCCCGGCATGGCGATGACCGTCCACGACCTCTTGGAGGGCAACCACCGCCCCAGCGAGCTGGAGACGCGCCGCGCGCTGTGCGGCAACCTCTGCCGCTGCTCCGGCTACCGGGGCGTCCTGGACGCGGTCAACGAGGTCATCGCGGGCCGCGAGGCCGCCGCCGAAGCCGCCGCCGAGGAGACCGGGGGCGGCGAGCCGGAGGAGCCCCGCATCCCGCACCAGGCGGCGCCCGGCGCCGGTAGTGTGCAGGCCCACCAGCAGGACGGAGGCATGGCGTGAGCAACGACGCGGCCGGCGCCACCCCCACGACGATCACCATCCCGTCGCCGGCCGGCCCGGGCGGACCCGAGACCGAGCAGCCGCGGCTCGGCATCGGCGCCTCGCTGCCGCCGGCCGACGCCCGCGCCAAGACCGAGGGCACCTTCCCGTACGCCGCCGACCTGTGGGCCGAGGGCCTGCTCTGGGCGGCCGTCCTGCGCTCCCCGCACGCGCACGCCCGCATCGTCTCCATCGACACCTCGGCCGCCGCCGAGATGCCCGGGGTGCGCGCGGTCGTCACCCACGAGGACGTCCCGGGCGAGGCCCTGTACGGCCGCAAGGTCGTGGACCGCCCCGTCTTCGCCTCCGACCTGGTCCGCCACCACGGCGAGCCGATCGCCGCCGTCGCCGCCGACCACCCGGACACCGCCCGGCTCGCCGCAGCCGCGATCGCCGTCCAGTACGAGGTGCTGGACCCGGTCACCGACCCGGAGAAGGCGTTCGAGGCCGAGCCCCTGCACCCCGACGGCAACCTCATCCGCCACATCCCGCTGCGCTACGGCGACCCGGAGGCGGTCGGCGAGGTCGTCGTGGACGGGCTGTACCGCATCGGCCGCCAGGACCCCGCCCCGATCGGCGCGGAGGCCGGGCTCGCCGTGCCCCGCCCGGACGGCGGCGTCGAGCTCTACACCGCGTCCACGGACCCGCACACCGACCGCGACCTGGCCGCCGCCTGCTTCGGCCTCGAACCGGAGCGGGTCAAGGTCGTCGTCACCGGAGTGCCCGGCGCGACCGGCGACCGCGAGGACCCCGCCTTCCAGCTGCCGCTGGGCCTGCTCGCCCTGCGCACCGGCTGCCCGGTCAAGCTGGCCGCCACCCGCGAGGAGTCCTTCCTCGGCCACGCCCACCGCCACCCGACCCTGCTGCGCTACCGCCACCACGCGGACGCGGAGGGCCGCCTGGTCAAGGTGGAGGCCCAGATCCTGCTGGACGCGGGGGCCTACGCGGACGCCTCCTCGGAGTCGCTGGCCGCCGCGGTCGCCTTCGCCTGCGGCCCGTACGTCGTCCCGCACGCCTTCATCGAGGGCTGGGCCGTCCGTACGAACAACCCGCCGTCCGGCCATGTCCGGGGCGAGGGCGCGATGCAGGTCTGCGCCGCCTACGAGGGCCAGATGGACAAGCTGGCCGCGAAGCTGGGGATCGACCCGGCCGAGCTGCGCATGCGCAACGTGCTGTCCACCGGCGACATCCTGCCGACCGGGCAGACCGTGACCTGCCCCGCGCCCGTCGCCGAACTGCTCACCGCCGTCCGCGACCACCCGCTGCCCGCCCTGCCCAAGGACGCCCCGGAGGACGACTGGCTGCTGCCGGGCGGCCCCGAGGGCGCGGGCGAACCGGGGGCGGTGCGGCGCGGCGTCGGGTACGCGCTGGGCATGGTCCACATGCTGGGCGCGGAGGGCGCCGACGAGGTGTCCACCGCCACGGTCCGGGTCCACGACTCGGTCGCCACCGTCATCTGCGCGGCCGTCGAGACGGGCCAGGGCTTCTCCACGCTGGCCCGGCAGGTCGTCCAGGAGACCCTGGGCGTCGAGGAGGTGCACGTCGCCTCCGTCGACACCGACCAGCCCCCGGCGGGCGCGGCCACCCACGGCCGGCACACCTGGGTCTCCGCCGGAGCCGTCGAACGCGCCGCGAAGATGGTCCGCACCCAGCTCCTCCAGCCCTTGGCACACCAGTTCGGGATGTCCACGGAGCTGCTCCAGATCACGGACGGCAAGATCACCTCGTACGACGGGGTGCTCTCCACGACCGTGTCGGAGGCGCTGGACGGCAAGGAGCTGTGGGCCACCGCGCAGTGCCGCCCGCACCCCACCGAACCGCTGGACGAGTCCGGGCAGGGCGACGCCTTCGTGGGCATGGCGTTCTGCGCGGTCCGCGCGGTGGTCGACGTCGACATCGAGCTGGGCTCGGTCCGCGTCGTCGAGATGGCCGTCGCCCAGGACGTCGGCCGCGTCCTCAACCCGTCCCAGCTGGCGACCCGTATCGAGGCGGGCGTCACCCAGGGCATCGGCGCCGCCCTCACCGAGAACCTCCGTACCGCCCGCGGCCTGGTCCGCCACCCGGACCTCACCGGCTACGCCCTGCCGACCTCGCTGGACGCGCCGGAGATCCGCATCGTGAAGCTGGTCGAGGAGCGCGACGTGGTCGCCCCGTTCGGCGCGAAGCCCGCGTCGGCGGTCCCGGTCGTGACGTCCCCCGCCGCGGTCGCGGCGGCGGTCCGCGCGGCAACGGGCCGCCCGGTCAACCGCCTCCCGATCCGCCCCCAGGCAGCGGTCGTGTCACCGAAGGGCTGAGACGCCCCGCACACGGAAACCGCCCGCCCCCGGGAGCGGGGGCGGGCGGTGACGTGGAGACCGTGACCGGATTCGAACCGGTGTAACTCGAGTTGCAGTCGAGCCCCTGAGCCTCTCGGGCACACGGTCCTGCGTGGTGTCGCTGTACCGACCGTAGGGCCGGGCGGAGGGGCGCTCAAGGGTTCCGGCGGCCGTGCAACGGGACTGCCATACGCCGTTCACGATCGCGGCGGCGGGCCTAGGTCCAACGGACGAGGGCGGGGGCGACCGCCGACAGGGTTCATCAGGGGTTTCGCCCCTTACTCTTGGCTCATGACCGCCCTGGAACCGCGTGACGCCGACGTCCCGCGCCTCATCGAAGACGTCGACGCCCCCGCCCCGGCGGGGCCCGTGCTGCCGGACGGGATTCTCGGGCGGACGTACCGGGCGCTCAGTATCGGCATCGTCTCCGTGGTGTTCCTGATCGCGTTCGAGGCCACCGCCGTGGGGACCGCGATGCCGGTCGCCGCGCGCGAGCTGCACGGCATCCCGATGTACGCGTACGCGTTCTCGGCGTACTTCACCACCAGCCTGTTCGCCATGGTGCTGTCCGGGCAGTGGGCCGACCGTCGCGGCCCGCTCGCCCCGCTGGCCACCGGGATCAGCGCCTTCGCGGCCGGGCTGCTGCTGTCCGGGACCGCGGGCTCGATGTGGATGTTCATCGCGGGACGGGCCGTCCAGGGGCTCGGCGGCGGGCTGGTGATCGTCGCGTTGTACGTGGTGATCAGCCGGGCCTACCCGGAGCATCTGCGGCCGGCGATCCTGGCCGCGTTCGCCGCGAGCTGGGTCATCCCCTCGGTCGTCGGGCCGCTGGCGGCCGGCAGCGTCACCGAGCACCTGGGCTGGCGCTGGGTCTTCGTCGGCATCCCGGTCCTGATCGTCTTCCCCCTCGCGCTCGCGCTGCCCGAGATCCGGCGCATGGCGTCAGGACCGGCGGACCCGGAGGCGCCGGTGGAGGCGTACGACCGCCGGCGCATCGCGCTCGCGCTGGGCATCTCGCTGGGCGCCGGGCTGCTCCAGTACGCCGGCCAGGAGAGGAACTGGCTGTCCCTGCTGCCGGCCGCCGCCGGAGCCGCGCTGCTCGTCCCCGCGATCCGCGGCCTCCTGCCCCACGGCACGTGGCGCGCGGCGCGCGGGCTGCCCGCGGTGGTGCTGCTGCGCGGCGTCGCGGCCGGGTCCTTCATCGCCGCCGAATCGTTCGTCCCGCTGATGCTGGTCACCCAGCGCGGGATGTCCCCGACCCTGGCGGGCCTCTCCCTGGCGGCGGGCGGCGGCACCTGGGCGCTGGGCTCGTACGTGCAGTCCCGGCCCCGCCTGGAACCGCACCGCGAGCCCCTGATGGTCGGCGCCATGGTCCTGGTCGCCCTCTCCATCGCGGCGGCCCCGGCCGTGCTGATCAGCTCCGTGCCCGTCTGGACCGTCGCGGTCGCCTGGGCCTTCGGCTGCTTCGGCATGGGCGTGGTGATCGCCTCCACCAGCGTGCTGCTCCTGAAGCTGTCCGCCCCCGAGGAGGCCGGTGCCAACTCGGCCGCCCTCCAGATCTCCGACGGCCTCTCCAACGTGCTCCTGCTGGCCGCGGGCGGCGCCGCCTTCGCGGCCCTCGGCGGCGGCACGATGGACGCCACGGAGACGGCCGCGTCCACCTCCCACCCGGCCGCCTTCGCGGTCGTCTTCTTCCCGATGGCGGTGGTCGCCCTGGCGGGGGCGTGGGTGGCGGGGCGGGTACGGGAACGGTGAGCGGGCGCCGGGCCGGCGCCGTACGGCAGTCGTCGTGTGAGAGCCGTCGCACTTACGTGTGCGGTGGTGCGGTACACCGCGGTACGGGGCAGCCGCCCCGGTAGGGTGGCCCGGTTGTCGTATCGCGTGCGGAGCCGGTCCGGCCCGCGCGGACAGCGCCCACGTACCCGAGAGACCCGAACCGGAGACCGTGACTACTACCGCCTCCCACCACCTCTCACCCGCCTTCCCCGGCCGCGCCCCCTGGGGCACGGCCGGAAAGCTGCGAGCCTGGCAGCAGGGGGCCATGGAGAAGTACATCCAGGAGCAGCCGCGCGACTTCCTCGCCGTCGCCACCCCCGGCGCCGGGAAGACCACCTTCGCGCTGACCCTCGCCTCCTGGCTGCTGCACCACCACGTCGTGCAGCAGGTCACCGTCGTCGCGCCCACCGAGCACCTGAAGAAGCAGTGGGCCGAGGCGGCCGCCCGGATAGGGATCAAGCTGGACCCCGACTACAGCGCCGGTCCGCTGAGCAAGGAGTACCACGGGGTCGCCGTCACCTACGCGGGTGTCGGCGTCCGCCCGATGCTGCACCGCAACCGGTGCGAGCAGCGCAAGACCCTGGTCATCCTCGACGAGATCCACCACGCCGGTGACTCCAAGTCCTGGGGCGAGGCGTGCCAGGAGGCGTTCGACCCGGCGACCCGGCGGCTCGCGCTCACCGGCACCCCCTTCCGGTCGGACACCAACCCGATCCCCTTCGTCGTGTACGAGGAGGGCAACGACGGCATCCGGCGCTCCTCCGCCGACTACACCTACGGCTACGGGAACGCCCTGGCCGACGGCGTCGTGCGCCCGGTGATATTCCTCAGCTACAGCGGCAACATGCGCTGGCGCACCAAGGCGGGCGACGAGATCGCCGCCCGGCTCGGCGAGCCGATGACCAAGGACGCCATCGGGCAGGCGTGGCGCACCGCGCTGGCGCCCACCGGCGACTGGATCCCCAATGTGCTGAGCGCCGCCGACAAGCGCCTCACCGAGGTCCGCAAGGGCATCCCGGACGCGGGCGGGCTCGTCATCGCCACGGACCAGGAGTCTGCACGCGCGTACGCCAAGATCCTGAAGAAGGTCACCGGCGAGACGCCCGCCGTCGTCCTCTCCGACGAGAAGGCCGCCTCGAAGAAGATCGACAAGTTCAGCGCGGACGACTCGCGCTGGATGGTCGCCGTCCGCATGGTGTCCGAGGGCGTCGACGTGCCGCGCCTGGCCGTCGGCGTGTACGCGACCACCATCTCGACCCCCCTCTTCTTCGCCCAGGCCGTCGGCCGCTTCGTGCGCTCCCGCAGGCGCGGCGAGACCGCGTCCGTCTTCGTGCCCACCATCCCGATGCTCCTCGACTTCGCCAACGAGATGGAGGTCGAGCGGGACCACGTCCTCGACAAGCCCAAGAAGGGCAGCGACGAGGAGAACCCGTTCGCCGAGGAGGACAAGCTCCTCGCCGACGCGGAGAAGCTGGAGGACGAGGAGACCGAGGAGCAGCTGCCCTTCGAGGCCCTGGAGTCCGACGCGGTCTTCGACCGGGTGCTCTACGACGGCGCCGAGTTCGGCATGCAGGCGCACCCCGGCAGCGAGGAGGAGCAGGACTACCTCGGCATCCCCGGGCTCCTCGAACCGGACCAGGTCCAGCTGCTGCTCCAGAAGCGGCAGACCCGGCAGATCGCGCACAGCCGCCAGAAGCCGGCGTCCGAGGCCGATCTCCTGGAGAAGCCCGCCGAGGACCGCCCGGTCGTCACCCACAAGCAACTCCTCGGCCTGCGCAAGCAGTTGAACACCATGGTCTCCGCCTACACCCACCAGAGCGGCAAGCCGCACGGCGTGATCCACACCGAGCTGCGCCGGGTCTGCGGCGGGCCGCCGAGCGCCGAGGCCACCGCCGGGCAGATCGAGCAGCGGATCAAGAAGGTCCAGGAGTGGGCGACGCGGATGCGCTGACCCGCGTACGACACCCCAGGCCCCGGACCCTCGCCGAGAGGGTGCCGGGGCCTTGTCGATCAGTGAATCGGCCGAAAAAATTTTCACGTTGAGTTAACCGTGGTTCACATCCCGTCTACGGAGCGTCGCGGGAGAGTCGGCCGACCTGGACGCGCGTAGATGCGCGATGAACGGTCCGCGCGCCGCTGACCGGCACTTATGCTCGTGCGGCGCAACCGGGTTTTCAAGGGCGACCGGATTCTGGACGAGGGCTTCCGCTGAGCGGACTCCCTCGCTACTGTCCAAAAAATGTGAACGCCCCGTGGCAATGTGGCCGCGGAGCGCAGCCGGTGCCTTGGCCAGGCCGGCGGCCTCTCCGTGCGTCGCCCCGGGACCGGTGGCGCACATTCCACGGGACAGCCGCGGCCGCTCACCACGGAGGAGAGGGCGTCGTGACCGCGGAGACCTCCCAGACGCTCGACAGAGGACTGCGTGTCCTCAAACTGCTCGCCGACACCGACCACGGCCTGACGGTCACCGAGTTGTCCAACAAACTCGGCGTCAACCGCACCGTGGTCTACCGTCTGCTCGCCACGCTGGAGCAACACGCTCTGATACGCCGTGACTTGGGCGGCCGTGCCCGCGTCGGCCTCGGCGTCCTGCGCCTGGGCCGCCAGGTCCACCCCCTCGTCCGCGAGGCCGCGCTTCCGGCGCTGCGCTCCCTGGCCGAGGACATCGGGGCCACCGCCCACCTCACCCTGGTCGACGGCTCCGACGCGCTGGCGGTCGCCGTGGTCGAACCGACCTGGACCGACTACCACGTCGCCTACCGGGCGGGCTTCCGCCACCCGCTGGACCGGGGCGCCGCGGGCCGGGCGATCCTCGCCGCCCGCCAGAGGCCGGTGGGCGAGACCGCCTACACCCTCACCCACGGCGAACTCGAAGCGGGTGCCTCCGGCGCGGCGGCGGCGCTCATGGGCGTGACCGGGGTGGAGGGCAGCGTCGGCGTCGTCATGCTGGCGGACTCCGTCCCCGAGCGCGTGGGCCCCCGCGTGGTGGACGCGGCCCGGGAAGTCGCGGACGCGTTGCGCTGACGGCCCCGGCTCGCCCCGGCAAACCCAGCCCGTCCGGCGTTTGAGGACGGAACCGGTTGGCCGGGGGCCGGCGCCCTCGGCGGCCCGGGGCGGCGGGCGGGCCGCACGTTAGATTGGACCGGTGTCCACACAGCGCCTCGCCCTCGCCGCCCTCCCCGTCGTCGCCCTCCTCGGCGTAGCCGCCTTCGCACCGCTGCCGTTCACGCTGGCGCAGCCCGGGACGACCGCGAACGTGCTCGGGGACGACCACGGCACGCCCGTGATCAGCATCGAGGGCACGCCCACCCGCCCCACCAAGGGCGAGCTGCGGATGACGACGATCGTGGCGACGGGCCCGAAGGCGGACGTCGGCATCAAGGACGTCGTGGACAGCTGGTTCCGTACGGACCGGGCCGTGCTGCCCCGGGACTCCGTCTACCCGACGGGCGGCTCCGAGAAGGAGATCGAGAAGCACAACCTGGACGACATGGCGGAGTCCCAGGACGACGCCGTCGACGCCGCCCTGAACTACCTGGGCCGCAAGCCCGGCTCGGTCGACGTCACCCTGCACCTGGCGGACATCGGCGGCCCCAGCGCCGGGCTGTTCTTCGCGCTCGGCATCGTGGACAAGCTGGACGGCGACGGCTCGGGCGGCGACCTCACCGGCGGCCGCACCGTCGCGGGCACGGGCACCATCGACGCGGACGGCAAGGTCGGCGCGGTCGGCGGGGTCTCGCTCAAGACACAGGCGGCCCGGCGGGACGGGGCGACCGTCTTCCTCGTACCGAAGGCGGAGTGCTCGGAGGCGAAGTCCGAGCTGCCGAAGGGCCTGCGGCTGATCCCGGTCACGACGCTGAAGGACGCGGTGAACTCGCTGCGGGCCCTGGATCGAGGCGGCAAGATCCCCAGCTGCTGACCGGACGGAACCGTCAGCCCTCCTTGATGAACCCCTCCTCGATCAGCCAGTCCTTCGCCACCTCGTGCGGGTCCTGCCCGTCGACATCCACCCTGGCGTTCAGCACCTGGGCGACCTCCGTGTTCAGCCGCTTGCTGAGCGGATCGAGGAGGCCCGCGATCTCCGGGTACTTCTCCAGCGTCGGGGTGTGCACCACGGGCGCCGCGTTGTAGTTGGGGAAGAAGTGCTTGTCGTCCTCCAGTACGTCCAGGTTCATCGCCTTGATGCGGCCGTCCGTGGTGAAGACCTCGCCGAGCAGGCAGGAGTCGGACTTGGAGACCTGGGTGTAGATGATCCCCGCGTCCATCTTCTTGATGTTGGACGCCGGCAGGGACATCCCGTACGCCTTCTCCATGCCGGGCAGCCCGTCGTCGCGCGAGGCGAACTCGTTCTCGACGCAGACCGTCACCGCCGACGGGTTCTTCTTCGCCAGCGCGGCCACGTCGGAGAGCGTCTTCAGGTGGTACTTGGCGTTGTTCCTACGGCTGATGGCCAGCGCGTACGTGTTGTTGAGAGTGGACGGCTCCAGCCAGGTCACCCCGTTCTTCAGGTCCGCGTCGCGCACCGCCCGCCACTGCTCCATCGGGTCCGTGATCGGCTTCGCGTGCCCGAGGTACGTGATCCAGCCGGTGCCCGTGTACTCGTACTCGGCGTCCGCGTCGCCCTGGATGACCGCCTCGCGGGCGCTGATCGAGCTCGGCAGGTTCGTCCGGTCCAGGACCTCCGCCCCGGCCGCCTTGAAGATCAGCCCGATCATCTGGCCCAGGATGATGTTCTCGCTGAAGTTCTTCGAGGTGACGGTCAGCGACGCGCCGTCCAGCGGCTGCCCCTGCCCGACCGACCCGGGCACCACGTCGTCCACCATCGGCGACCCGCTCTTCAGCCCGCACCCGGCCAGCACCAGGGACAGCGCGGCCCCTGCCGCGAGCGCCCCGCGCATCCGCGTCCTCATCGCCCCACCTCCAGGCCGCGCGGGGTCAGCGCCACCTCGGCCAGCGAGGCCAGCCAGTCCACCAGGAGCGCGAGCACCACCGTCAGCACCGAGCCGAGCACCAGGACCGGCATGCGCTGGGTCTGGATGCCCGAGGTGATCAGGTCGCCGAGCCCGCCGCCGCCCCCGAAGGTCGCCAGGGTCGCCGTGCCCACGTTCAGGACGAGCGCGGTCCGGACCCCGGCCAGGATCAGCGGCACGGCGAGGGGGAGTTCGACCTTGGTCAGGGTGCCCATGGCCGACATGCCGATGCCGCGCGCGGCCTCCACCATGCTCGGCTCGATCGCCTTGAGACCGGCGACCGTGTTGGACAGCACCGGCAGCACCGCGTAGATCACCATGCCGGTGATCGCGGTGGACGGGCCGATGCCGAGCCAGATCACCAGCAGCGCCAGCAGACCGATCGCCGGGGTCGCCTGACCGATGTTGGCGATCGCCGTCACCACGGGGGCCGCCTTGGTCAGGCCGCGCCGGGTCAGCGCGATGCCCAGCGGAATGGCGATGATCAGCACCCAGAAGGTGGAGATCGCGGTCAGCTTCACGTGCTGCCACCAGCGCACCTCGACCGTGTCACCGGCGATCGAGTTCTCCGCGATCGAGTCCAGGTGGACGTTCTCGATCCAGACGTACGTGAGGACCAGCACGACCGCGAGGACCGCCGGGAGCACCACCAGCTTCCGCCAGGTGATCCGCCGCGCCGGCTTCCGCGCCTGCGGGGCGGGCCGCTGCTCCTCCTCCGCCTCCTCGTCGCGGAAGGCGTGCCCCTTCACATCGTGCTCGCCCGGCGGCCGTGCGGGGGAGGAGCCGGAGGGGGAGTCGGGGGTCATGCGCCCGCACCGCCCTCCAGCTCCTCGGCGGTCTGGTGGACCCGCAGCTCCTCCAGGTCGTGCTGGTGCTCGATGGCGGCCAGCCGGTCCGCCTCCAGGAGCTCGTGCACCGAGTTCATCAGGGTGTGCATGTCCACGACCCCGGTGAACTCGCCGCGCCGCCCGGTCACCGCGACCCGCCCGCCGCTGTCGGTGAGCACCGCCTCCAGCGCGTCGTGCAGGGTCGCGTCCCGGGTCACCGTGTCGTGGACCAGCTGTCCGGCGCGGGCGAGGGAGCCCCGGGCCCGCATCAGGTCGCCGCGCCGCAGCCACTTGTAGGGGCGGCCCCGGCGGTCCAGCATCAGCAGCTCGTTGTGCGAGCCGCTGCGCAGCTTGTTGAAGATCTCCTGGAGCGGGTCGTCCACGGTCACGGTCGGGAAGTCGGCGATCTCCACCTCGCGTACCCGGGTCAGGTTGAGCCGCTTCAGGGCCGCGCCCGCGCCGACGAAGCCGGACACGAAGTCGTCGGTCGGGTTGGTGAGGATGGCCTCCGGGGTGTCGAACTGCGCGATGTGCGAGCGCTCGCGCAGCACGGCGATCCGGTCGCCCAGCTTGATCGCCTCGTCGAAGTCGTGGGTGACGAAGACGATCGTCTTGTGCAGCTCGTGCTGGAGCCGGATCAGCTCGTCCTGGAGGTGGTCGCGGGTGATCGGGTCGACCGCGCCGAACGGCTCGTCCATCAGCAGCACCGGCGGGTCGGCGGCCAGCGCCCGGGCCACGCCCACGCGTTGCTGCTGACCGCCGGAGAGGGCGCGCGGATAGCGGCCGTGGAACTCGCGCGGGTCGAGCCCGACCAGGTCGAGCATCTCCTCCACCCGGTCCTTCACCCGGGACTTGGACCAGCCCACCATCTTCGGGACCAGGGCGATGTTCTCGGCGACCGTCATGTGCGGGAAGAGCCCGGAGGACTGGATCGCGTACCCGATCTTCCGGCGCAGCTTCACCGGGTCGATGTCGGTGACGTCCTCGTCGTCGATCCGGATCCGCCCCGAGGTGGGCTCGATCAGCCGGTTGATCATCTTCAGCGTGGTGGACTTCCCGCAGCCGGACGGGCCCACGAAGATCACGGTCTCGCCGGCCTTGATCTCCATGGAGACGTTCTCCACGGCGGGGTTCGGGTTGCCCGGGTAGCGCTTGGACAGGCTCTCCAGCTGGATGGCGGCGCCGGAGGTGGCCATCGGCTCCGGCACGGTCTCGGTCGCGGTCTCAGACACGGATCCCCCTCGGGATGGTGAGCCGGCCCAGCAGGACGTACGCGGCGTCGAAGAGCAGGGCGAGGATGACGATGCCGAGGGTGCCCGCGAGCACCTGGTTGATCGCGTTGGCGCTGCCCAGCGAGGCGATGCCCCGGAAGATCTCGTTGCCGAGGCCGGGCCCGGAGGCGTACGCGGCGATGGCGGCGATCCCCATCAGCATCTGCGTGGAGACCCGGATGCCGGTCAGGATCGGCGGCCAGGCCAGCGGCAGCTCCACCTTGAACAGCCGGGCGGTCCGCGACATCCCGATGCCCTTCGCCGCGTCCACCAGGGCCGGATCGACGCCGCGCAGGCCCACGATCGCGTTGCGGACGACGGGGAGCAGCCCGTACAGCGTCAGCGTGATCACCGTGGGGGCGACGCCGAGGCCGACCAGCGGGATCAGCAGACCGATGGCGGCCAGGGACGGGATGGTGAGCACGGTCGCCGTCGAGGTGATCGCCACCGATGAGCCCCAGCCGCTGCGGTAGCTGACGACCCCGATCAGGACACCGAGCGCGGTGGCGATGACCATGCACTGGAAGACCGCGCTGACGTGCTGGAAGGCGTCGGTGAGCAACTGCTGATGACGGTTGGCCACGTACTCCCAGAAGCTCATCCGTCCTCCTCTGCTCAGTCGGTGTCGCGCGCCGCCTGTTCCACGAGCGGGATGACGCGGAGCGGCACGGGGTTCTCCATGACGATGGCCGTGGAGGCCCGGACGATGCCATCAAATCCGACAACCCGGTCGATCACCCGCTGGAGATCCGCGTTGGACCGGGCCACGAGCCGGCACAGCATGTCCCCGTGCCCGGTGGTGGTGTGCAGCTCCAGGACCTCCGGTACGCCGCTCAAGTGCGCCCGTACGTCGGCGCCTTGGCCCTGTTTGATCTCCAGCGTCGCGAACGCGGTGACCGGGTAGCCGAGGGCCGCCGGATCGACGTCCGGGCCGAGACCGCGGATGACGCCATTCGATTGAAGGCGGTCCAGCCGCGCCTGCACCGTCCCGCGTGCCACACCCAGCCTGCGCGACGCCTCCAGGACACCGATCCTGGGTTCACGCGCCAGAAGCACGATGAGCCGCCCGTCCAGTCGGTCGATCGCCATGCCCGGCCTCCGTCGGTGTGATGGGCACCATGTACAGATAGTCCGGCCATCATGGCCAACCGCTGTACAGGTTGACCAGTGATTACGGGAACTGTTGCGCACCTTGCGGAGTGGCGGGAACCTCTGGGCATGACAGAGACGATGCACAGCACCCCCGAGACGTCCCGGCAGGCCGACCCCTTCCCCGTCAAGGGGATGGACGCCGTCGTCTTCGCCGTGGGCAACGCCAAGCAGGCCGCGCACTACTACTCGACCGCCTTCGGCATGAAGCTGGTCGCCTACTCCGGCCCCGAGACCGGCAGCCGCGAGACCGCGAGCTACGTGCTCACCAGCGGCTCCGCCCGCTTCGTCCTCACCTCCGTCGTCAAGGCGTCCTCCGACTGGGGCCACTTCCTGGAGGACCACGTCACCGCGCACGGCGACGGCGTGATCGACCTCGCCATCGAGGTCCCGGACGCCCGCGCGGCCTACGCGTACGCCGTCGAGCACGGTGCCACCGGCATCGAGGAGCCCTACGAGACGAAGGACGAGCACGGCACCGTCGTGCGCGCCGCCATCGCCACGTACGGCAAGACCCGCCACACCCTGGTCGAGCGCTCCGGCTACGACGGCCCGTACCTGCCGGGCTACGTCGCCGCGAACCCGATCGTCGAGCCGCCGGCCAAGCGCTTCTTCCAGGCCATCGACCACTGCGTCGGCAACGTCGAGCTCGGCCGGATGAACGAGTGGGTGGCGTTCTACAACAAGGTCATGGGCTTCACGAACATGAAGGAGTTCGTGGGCGACGACATCGCCACCGAGTACTCCGCGCTCATGTCCAAGGTCGTCGCGGACGGCACGCTCAAGGTCAAGTTCCCGATCAACGAGCCGGCCATCGCGAAGAAGAAGTCGCAGATCGACGAGTACCTGGAGTTCTACGGTGCCGCCGGTGTCCAGCACATGGCGCTCGCCACGAACGACATCGTCGCCTCGGTGAAGGCGATGCGGGCCGCCGGTGTCCAGTTCCTGGACACCCCGGACTCGTACTACGACACGCTCGGCGAGTGGGCCGGCGAGACCCGGGTGCCGGTCGAGACCCTGCGCGAGCTGAAGATCCTCGTGGACCGCGACGAGGACGGCTACCTGCTCCAGATCTTCACCAAGCCGGTCCAGGACCGTCCGACCGTCTTCTTCGAGATGATCGAGCGCCACGGCTCCATGGGCTTCGGCAAGGGCAACTTCAAGGCCCTGTTCGAGGCGATCGAGCGCGAGCAGGAGAAGCGCGGCAACCTGTGACCCGCAGGGCATGAGTGAGGGGCGGGCCGCTTTCCGGCCCGCCCCTCCGTCTGTACATCAGCCTGTACGTCAGTGAACGGCCGCCGCCGGTGCCGGTGACGCCTGTACGGGGGCCTGCGCGACGGCCGCCGCGGGTGCCGGACCGTCGGGCTGCTGTTGCTGCTGTTGCTGCTGTTGCTGCTGCGGCGCCGGGGCCTGCG
Source organism: Streptomyces sp. NPDC097595 (assembly GCF_044761525.1). Classification (NCBI taxonomy): domain Bacteria; kingdom Bacillati; phylum Actinomycetota; class Actinomycetes; order Kitasatosporales; family Streptomycetaceae; genus Streptomyces; species Streptomyces sp. NPDC097595. The sequence goes on from NZ_JBIWCN010000003.1 coordinate 92,647, forward strand.
GCGCGGGGGCCTGAGGCGCAGGAGCCTGGGGTGCCGGGACCTGCGGCGCCGGGGGCTCCGGGGCCGGCGGCGGCTGCATGTCCGCCGGGCCGCCCGCCGGGGGCTCGCCCAGGGTGTCCAGCGCCTCCTGGGCCAGCGGCGCGTCCAGCGGCGAGAACTTCGGGTTGGTCCGCAGCGCCCCCTCCAACTGGCGGCGCGCCGAGCCGTAATCGCCCAGCGCGCGCTGCACCATGCCCAGGTGGTACGCGTACGAGGCGTTCTGCCCGCCCGCGTCCACCGCCCGCTGCGCGTACTCCAGCGCCCCGTCCGAGTCCCCCGACCGGTGCAGCGCCCAGCCCAGCGCGTCCGCCACCGCCGCGCTGCGGTGGCCCCGCCGCCACTCCGCCCGCAGCAGCTCCACCGCCGCGTCCACGTCGCCGTGCGCGGCCTCGAAGCGGCCCAGGAGCAGCGACTCGTCCACGCCGCGCGCCTTGCCCCGGTCCAGGGCCGTCCGCAGCTTCTCGTACTGGCCCACCGAATCGCCGTCGAGCCCCTGCGACTCGTACAGCTCGCCCAGCTCAAGGAGATAGGCCGGGCGCGGCGACTTCGCCAGAGCGGCCTGGTAGTCCCGCACGGCCTCGTCGGTGCGCCCGAGGGCCGCCAGCGCGCGGGCCCGGCCGGCCAGCGACGGCTGGTGGCCCTTCTCGACGCGCAGCGCCGCCCCGTACTGCGCCACGGCCTCCTTCGGCTCGCCCCGCTCCCAGGCCAGGTCGCCGAGCCTGGACAGGCAGGCGGCCTTCTCGGCGGGTGTCTTCGCCCGGTTCGCCGCGTCCTGCGCGGTGGCGAGAGCGTCCTCGCGCCAGCCCCGGTCGCGGTACATCTCGGCGGCCCGGCCGAGCGCGGGGACACCGGCCCGCAGCTCGGTGAACCGCTCCACCGCCGTGATCGCGGACTTCTGGTCGCCGAGGCCGTTGTAGGCGTCGATCAGCTGCGGGTAGACCGTCCACTCCTTGGGCTGCCGCGCCCGGACCGTCTCCCCCCACTTCTTGGCGGTCACGAAGTCGCGGCGGGCGTTGGCCAGCGAGGCGAGGCCCACCCAGGCGGCCGTGTTGCCGCTCTCGCCGGGCCGCACGTCCAGCGACCGCTTCAGCGCCTGCTCGGCGCGGCTGTAGTACGCCGGGTCGGCGGCCCGCCGCCCCACCTCCACGTACGCCGAACCCAGCACCGCCCAGGAGTCCGCGTCCGAGGGGTGCGTGCCCACCCACTTCTGCCGGTCCCCGATGAGCGCCGTCAGATCGGCGAGCGCGGCCGGGGAGCCGGCGGCCGTCGCGGACAGCGCGCGGGAGACCGGGCCGGCCACCGGCGGCGCCGCGTCCTTGTCGTCGTCGGGCACCGCGACCACCGCGCCCGTCACCAGGACCGCGCCCGCCACCATGCCGAAGGCGGCCCGGCGCAGCGTCGTGCGCATCGTGGGGGGAGGCGGCTCGGCCGGGGGCGCGGAGTCCGGCGGGGACGCGTCCGGGGCGGGCCAGTCGGTGTCGAAGGAGTACTCGGGCCCGGAGGCCCCCGGGGGCTGCTGAGGCGTGAGATCCATGCCGCTCACTGTGCGTCAGTATGAAGATCACACCGAGCCTTGGGATCGCCACCGCAGACGGGTTCACACCAATGGGCCCGGGTGTCACGCTTGGATCATGGACGATCTCCTCGAACAGCTGCGCGCGGGCCTCCCCGCCGGGGCCGTGCTCGCCGACCCGGACGTCACCGCCTCCTACGCCCACGACATGGCGAGCTTCTGCGAGGCCGGCGCCCCCGCCGTCGTCGTGCTCCCGCGCACCGTGGAACAGGTCCAGCACGTCATGCGCACCGCCACCGCGCTGCGCGTCCCGGTCGTCCCGCAGGGCGCCCGCACGGGCCTGTCGGGCGCCGCCAACGCCACGGACGGCTGCATCGTGCTCTCCCTGGTGAAGATGGACCGCATCCTGGAGATCAGCCCCGTCGACCGGGTCGCCGTCGTCGAGCCGGGTGTCATCAACGCCGTGCTGTCCCGCGCGGTGGACGAGCACGGCCTGTACTACCCGCCGGACCCGTCCAGCTGGGAGATGTGCACCATCGGCGGCAACATCGGCACCGCGTCCGGCGGCCTGTGCTGCGTGAAGTACGGGGTCACCGCCGAATACGTCCTCGGTCTCGACGTCGTCCTCGCGGACGGGCGCCTGCTCAGCACCGGCCGCCGCACCGCCAAGGGCGTCGCCGGATACGACCTCACCCGCCTCTTCACCGGCTCCGAGGGCAGCCTCGGGATCGTCGTGAAGGCCGTCCTCGCGCTGAAGCCCCGGCCGCCCCGGCAGCTCGCCCTGGCCGCCGAGTTCGCCGACGCGGCGAGCGCCTGCGACGCGGTCTGCCGGATCATGGAGAGCGGCCACACCCCGTCACTCCTCGAACTGATGGACCGTACGACCGTCCAGGCGGTCAACCGGATGGCGAACATGGGCCTGCCCGAGACCACCGAGGCCCTGCTGCTCGCCGCCTTCGACACCCCGGACCCTGCCCCCGACCTCGCCGCCGTCGGCGCCCTGTGCACCGCCGCCGGCGCCACGGACGTCGTTCCGGCACAGGACGCGGCCGAGTCCGAGATGCTCCTCCAGGCCCGGCGGATGTCGCTGACCGCGCTGGAGACCGTCAAGCCGGCGACGATGATCGACGACGTGTGCGTACCGCGCTCCCGGCTCGGCGCGATGCTGGCGGGCACGGCGGAGATCGCCGAGAAGTACGGCCTCACCATCGGGGTCTGCGCCCACGCGGGCGACGGCAACACCCACCCCGTCGTCTGCTTCGACCCCGCCGACGCCGACGAGTCCCGGCGGGCCCGGGAGTCCTTCGACGCGATCATGGCGCTCGGCCTCGCCCTCGGCGGCACCATCACCGGCGAGCACGGGGTGGGCGTGCTGAAGAAGGAGTGGCTGGCCCGGGAACTCGGTGAGACCGGCGTCGAGCTGCACCGGGGCATCAAGCAGGCGTTCGACCCGCTGGGCCTGCTCAACCCGGGCAAGGTGTTCTGACCGGCCCCGGAACCGGCCCGCGCTCCTCAATTCTCCCCGTCCTGCGACTCGTCCGACGGCCACGGGTCGCTCATCCACAGATCGTCGGCCGGCAGCGGCGCGAGGAGTTCGGCCAGCCCCTCGTCGATGCCGAGCCGCCCGGTCTCCGTACCCGGCGGCACCACGCGCAGCGTCCGCTCCACCCACACCGCGACGGCCGCGGACGGCACTTCGAGCAGCGCGTTGCCGTCCGGGGACGTCAGCGCCACGCAGATGACGTGGTTCCCGTCCACCTTGGTGGGCCAGATCCGCACGTCCCCCTGCCCGCACGGCCGGAACACCCCCTCCACCAGCAGGTCCCGGGCGAACGTCCAGTACACCGGCGCGTCCGAGGTGATGTGGAAGGTGATGTGCACCGCGTACGGGTCCTCCGTGCGGTACGTCAGCCTGGCCGGTACGGGGATGCTGCGCTCGGGCGACAGGACCAGCTTGAGTTCCAGCTCGCGTTCCACGACGGTGTGCATGACGGCGTCCTTCCGTTGTCCGGGACCGGTCCCACCGACCGGCCCGCTCAGGTGAGAGCGCCCTCCGCGCGATCCATTACGCGACTTCGCGAAAAAAGTTCGCGCGACCGGAAACGTGTGACCGGAAAGTGGGCCAAACCTCAGGACCGGCCCGGGAGTACGCGCCTGTCTGGTAGATGTGGACCCCTGTATTGAGGCCGCGAAGAGATACGGGACCACGGTGATGAGCGCCCCAACCCCGGCACCCGGTGACGAGAGCCCCGGCGAGGGGTACTACCCCGACCCGTCCATCCCCGGTTACGTCCGCTACTGGAACGGCGCCTCCTGGGTGCCCGGCACCAGCCGCCCCGCCCCGCAGCGGGAGCCGGACGAACCGGCGGTGGTCGAGGAGACCGGCCCGGTCTTCCTGGACGAGGAGGGTTACGAGGACGGCCGCCCCGAACCGGCCATCGCCTGGCAGGCCGACGCCTCCCACCAGTCCGGCTTCGCCGGTGACCGTGTCTCCTGGGGCGGTACGGAGGCCCCGGAGCCCCCGGCCCCCGAGGAGGCGACGCCCCCCGCGCAGAGGGTTCCGTCCTCAAGCGCCGGACGGGCTGGGTTGCAGCCACCCCAAGCCCGTCCGGCGCTTGAGGACGGAACCGGTGAGGCGGACCCGGCTGAAGGCACGTTGACCCTCCGCACGCGCCCCGCACCGGTCACCCCCTGGAAGCCCCCCGCCGACGACCCCTTCCGGGACCTCATCGCGTCGCGGACCGAGGGCCGCCCCGCCCCGCTCGGCAAGCGGTTCGTCGCCCGGCTCATCGACACCGTCGTGCTCGGCGCGCTCACCGCCGCGGCCGCCGTGCCGCTCGCCGGCCGCGCCGTGGACCACATCGACGGGAAGATCGACGCGGCCCGGCAGACCGGCGAGACGGTCACCGTCTGGCTGCTGGACTCCACCACGGCCGCGCTGGGCGGCGCGCTGCTGGGCGTGTTCCTCATCCTGGGCGTCCTCCTCGACGCGCTGCCGACCGCGAAGTGGGGCCGTACGCTCGGCAAGAAGCTGTGCGGCATCGACGTACGGGACATCGAGTCCCACGAGACCCCCGGCTTCGGCGCCGCCCTGCGCCGGTGGCTGGTGTACGGCGTGCTGGGCCTCCTGGTCGTCGGGATCGCCGACGTGCTGTGGTGCCTGGTGGACCGGCCCTGGCGCCAGTGCTGGCACGACAAGGCGGCCCGGACCTTCGTCGCGGGCTGACACCATCCGCCGAACGGCGTCCCCCGAACGCACCTGAGCCGTTGCGGGGCCCCGGGCCCCGCGATGCACTGCCCCCATGAGCAACGATCAGCCGCCGCCCGGTCAGCCGCCCGAGGACGACCCGTTCAGGAAGCAGCCGCCCGGGGACCAGCCGCCGCCGTCGTCCGGCTCGCCCTACGGCAGCGCACCGCCGCCTCCGCCGCCGTACGACCCGGGACCCTACGGGGGAGGCGGTCCGTACGGCGGTGCGGACCCCCTGGCGGGGATGCCGCCGCTCGCCGAGCCCGGCAAGCGCATCCTGGCCCGGCTGATCGACTTCCTGATCATCTCGATCCCGCTGTATCTGATCTCGCTGCCGTGGGGCGGCGCGGTCGAGGTGTCGGACAGCAACGGCAACGACGACGTCGGCGACGTCTTCGCCCAGACCTACAGCGGCCATCAGCTGCTCTGGTCGCTGATCGGGCTCGTCTGCTACGTCGCGTACGACACGTACTTCACGCACAAGGACGGCCGCACGCTCGGCAAGCGGCTGCTGAAGATGCGGGTCGCGATGCTCAACGACGGCAGGGTGCCGGACACCGGCGCGGCCTTCCTGCGGGCCGTGGTGCTGTGGCTGCCGGCGCTGCTGTGCTGCCCCTGCCTGTGGTGGCTGATCAACATCGTACTGATGTTCACGGACAAGCCCTACCGGCAGGGGCTCCAGGACAAGGCGGCCAAGACGGTGGTGGTCACCGTCAACTGAGGTTCGAGGCGGAGACGCGCGCGCGGTCCTCGTCGCGGGCGGCGGGTGCGGTGCCACGGTGTACGGAGACCGGGGCGGTCGTGCCCGCCGCCTTCGCCGCGTACCGGCGCGACTTCGCGGGTACGGTGACGGACACCGCGAGTCCGAGGGCGAGCGCGACCGTACCGACGACGGCGATACCGAGGCCCGAACTGGTGCGGAACAGCAGCAACATGGCCAGGGTCGAGAAGACGACGGTGACCGAACCGTAGGAGAGCTGTGCGGCAGTAGGACGCGGCATGGCGTTTTCCGTCCTCGGGACGTCGGATGGGCGGTCTCTCAACACGGTCGCGCTGTCAAGCGACTCTATGACGGTGGATGCCCTGGAGGAACGGGTGGTAAGCGTAACCTAACCCACAGTACCGGTGCATGGGGGGCGCACGGAGTCATCCCCCGCGCCCCCGGGGAGGGTTGACGCGCCGGTGAACCGCGAACGCCTCGTCCGCATAGCGGAACGGTGCTCCTGCATAGTGCACTTGCTCCGTTCAAGTCAAGGTCTGTCTTTTCTTCCGTAACTCCGGTCGAATGTCGTCACTTGTGACGCGTTTCCGCGCGCGGCCTCTCCACACTCCCGGGCCGTCGCCGCGGGCGCCGGGGAGGACTGCATCACGTGATCATTAAGAGACGGGCGCTTCGGACCGGAGCGGTTGTCGTGGCCATGGCCGCGACCGCCGCGACCGCATCCGCCTTCGCCACCGCTCAGGCAGATGACCAGGCGTCAAGCACCGCTGCCTCGATCGACCGCCGGGACCCGGGGTCGGCCAAGGGCAACGAGCACGACCTGGAGGGCCCGTACAGCAAGCAGCAGGCCGAACAGCGCCAGGCTGCCCTGGAACAGGTCATATCCGGCGACAAGAAGGTGTCGTCGCGCGGAGGCTCCCAGGTCGTCAAGCTCGACAGCAACAAGTACGTCGAGCTCGGCCGTGAGAAGACCGACAAGATCTTCACCGTGCTGGTGGAGTTCGGCGACAAGGTCGACGACACGACCACGTACGACCCGGACGGCGCGGGCCCCAAGCCCCCCGTCAAGAAGTACGGCGGCACGCCGGGTCCGCTGCACAACAAGATAGCCAAGCCGGACCCGAAGAAGGACAACAGCACCGCCTGGCAGGCCGACTACAACCAGGCCCACTTCCAGGAGCTGTACTTCGGCACGGGTGCGGGCAAGCACTCCCTGAAGACGTACTACGAGAAGACCTCGTCCGGCCGTTACTCGGTCGACGGCGAGGTCTCCGACTGGGTCAAGGTCCCGTACAACGAGGCGCGCTACGGCTCGAACTACTGCGGTTCGACCAACTGCGCCAACGCCTGGGACATGATCAAGGACGGCGTCAACGCCTGGGCCGCGGACCAGAAGGCCAAGGGCCGTACGCCGGAGCAGATCAAGACGGACCTGGCGCAGTACGACCAGTGGGACCGTTACGACTACGACAACGACGGCAACTTCAACGAGCCCGACGGCTACATCGATCACTTCCAGATCGTGCACGCGGGTGAGGACGAGTCCGCCGGCGGCGGCGTCGAGGGCACCAACGCCATCTGGGCGCACCGCTGGTACGCGTACGGCACCAACGCCGGCGCCACCGGCCCGGCGAACAACAAGGCCGGCGGCACCGAGATCGGCGACTCCGGCATCTGGGTCGGCGACTACACCGCGCAGCCCGAGAACGGCGGCCTGGGCGTCTTCGCCCACGAGTACGGCCACGACCTCGGTCTCCCGGACCTCTACGACACGACCAACACCGCCGAGAACTCGGTCGGCTTCTGGTCGCTGATGTCGGCGGGCTCCTGGCTCGGCACGGGCAACGGTGCCATCGGGGACATGCCCGGTGACATGACCGCCTGGGACAAGCTCCAGCTGGGCTGGCTGAACTACGCCGAGGCCAAGGCCGCGACGAAGTCCACCCACAAGCTGGGCGTGTCCGAGTACAACACCAAGGACAAGCAGGCGCTCGTCGTCGAGCTGCCCAAGAAGGCCGTCACCACCGCCGTCACGACGCCCGCCGAGGGCGCCAAGCAGTGGTGGAGCGACATGGGCGACAACCTCAGCAACACGCTGTCGCGCCCCGTCGACCTCACCGGCAAGTCCAAGGCGTCCCTGGACCTCCAGGGCTGGTGGGACATCGAGAAGGACTACGACTACCTCTACACCGAGGTGTCCACCAACGGCGGCACCAGCTGGACCGCGATCGACGGCACCGCCGACGGTCAGCCGATCCCGCGCGACGCCAGTGACAAGCCGGCCCTGACCGACGTCTCCGGCAAGTACCAGAAGCTGTCGTACTCGCTGGACGCCTACGCGGGCCAGAAGATCGACATCCGCTTCCGTTACGCCACCGACGGCGGCGCGGGCGGCGTGGGCTTCGCGGCCGACACCATCTCGGTGACCGCCGACGGCACCGCGCTCTTCACGGACAACGCCGAGGGCGACGACAACGGCTGGACCAGCAAGGGCTTCTCGCGGGTCGGCAAGTCGTTCGAGAAGGACTACCCGCAGTACTACCTCGCGGAGAACCGTCAGTACGTCAGCTACGACCAGACGCTGAAGACGGGCCCGTACAACTTCGGGTTCTCCACGACCCGTCCGGACTGGGTCGAGTACTACCCGTACCAGAACGGCCTGCTGGTCCAGCTCTGGGACACCTCCCAGAAGGACAACAACGTCTCGCAGCACCCGGGCCAGGGCCTGATCCTGCCGGTGGACGCGCACGCCAAGCCGCTGAAGTGGGCGAACGGCACGCTCATGCGCAACAAGATCCAGCCCTTCGACGCGCCGTTCAGCTGGTACCCGACGGACGGCTTCACGCTGCACCTGGCCGACCAGGCCGTGAAGGTCAAGCCGCAGCTCGGCGTCCCGGCCTTCGACGACCACACGGGCACCTACTGGTACAAGGAGAACCCGACCGGAAGCGTCAAGGTTCCTGACACCAACACCAAGATCACGATCGTCAGCGAGCCGCTCAGCGGCGACACGATGACCGTCCAGGTCGGTGCCTCGAAGAAGTAGTACCGCATCATCGCAGGTCACAGCATGATCGGCCGTCGCCCTCTAGCGGGCGGCGGCCGATCGTGTTTAGGTGCCCCTGTTCACTTTCTTATTGACACGATGTCTCACGGGGGAGCTCGTACGCATGGCAGGCGGAGGATTCAGCAAGTTGCCGAACGGCAGTGTGGTCGTCGCGATCACCCTGCCCACCCCGGCGGAGGGCCCCGGTCCCGGCGCCCCCGTCCGGGTCCTGGTGCACGCGGCGAACCGGGCCCGCGCCCTGACCCGGCTGCGCAATCTGGGCCTGCGCGCCGTCTACCTCCGGGGCAACGCCGAGCCGCCCACCCCGGACGAGATCACCGCCGTCCTGCACCACCCGGACGGCGTCCTGTGGCGCGCGAGACCCGGCTGCGCGCAGGAGCTCTGGCACCCGATCCGAGCCCTGCTGAGGCCCGCCGCGCCGGCGGCCTAGGCCGCTCAGACGACCGGCTTGCCGGTCAGCGTCACGCCCGCGCCGCGCAGCTCGGCCAGCGCCCGCTCCGTCGTCGCCTCGGCGACGCCCGCGGTCAGGTCCAGCAGCACCTGCGTGGCGAAGCCCTCGCGGGCGGCGTCCAGCGCGGTCGCGCGCACGCAGTGGTCGGTCGCGATGCCGACCACGTCGACCTCGCGGACGTCCCGCTCGCGCAGCCACTCGGCAAGGCCGGTGCCGTTCTCGTCCAGCCCCTCGAAGCCGCTGTACGCCGCCGCGTGGGCGCCCTTGTCGAACACGGTGTCGATGGCCCCGGAGGCGACCGCGGGGGCGAAATTGGGGTGGAAGCCCACGCCCTCGGTCCCGGCCACGCAGTGCGACGGCCAGGAGTGCTCGAAGTCGGGGGTCGCCGAGAAGTGGTCCCCGGGATCGATGTGGTGGTCCCGGGTGGCCACCACGTACCGATAGGCGGGCCGGCTCTCGCCGATCAGGTCCGTGATGGCGGCGGCGACATCGGCACCCCCCGCCACGGCGAGGCTCCCGCCCTCACAGAAGTCGTTCTGAACGTCCACGACGATCAAGGCGCGGTGCATGGTGGCTGTCCTTCGGGGAGTGGGGGAGCGGTGCGGGGGACGATCCCGAGCCTAGAGTTTCCAGCGGTCCAATCAAGTGCGCCCGTCGCGCACAATCAAGCCCGTCCGGCGATTGAGGACGAAGCGGCGCCCCGGAGCCCCGGGCCCTACGGCGCCCCCGTCACACGTACTCCGTGGGGATGACCGCCTCGCCGCGCGACAACTGCATCGCCGACAACGGCAACCCCGCCCGCGCGGCGACATGCCGCGCCCGCGCCGCGTCCAACGGCTCCCGCGCGACCACCTCGCCGCCCCGGACCAGCTCCACCAGCAGCTGCCGGCCGGCCAGCTCCTCCGGGACCGGACCCGTGCCGATCACCTCCGCCTCGGCCACGCCCTCCTCGTCCAGCCGGCGGGCCGCCCACTTGCGGCCGCCCTTGGAGGACTTCGCGCCCATCGACTTCTTCGCGACCGGCCGCAGCTCGTCGGCCGGGTCGCCGGACCCCGCGCGGGCGACGAGCTTGTAGACCATCGAGCACGTCGGATGCCCGCTGCCCGTGACGAGCTGCGTGCCCACCCCGTACGCGTCCACCGGCGCGGCGGCCAGCGAGGCGATGGCGTACTCGTCCAGGTCCGAGGTCACCACGATCTTCGTCTCCGTGGCGCCCAGCTCGTCCAGCTGCTGGCGCACCCGGTGGGCGACGAGCAGCAGATCGCCCGAGTCGATCCGTACCGCACCCAGCTCGGGCCCGGCGATCTCGACCGCCGTACGGACCGCCTCGGTCACGTCGTACGTGTCCACCAGCAGCGTCGTCCCGCGCCCCAGCGAGTCCACCTGGGCCCGGAACGCGTCCCGCTCCGAGTCGTGCAGCAGGGTGAAGGCGTGGGCGCTCGTGCCGACCGTCGGGATGTTGTAGCGGAAGCCGGCCGCCAGGTCCGAGGTGGTGTCGAAGCCGCCGATGTACGCGGCACGGGCCGAGGCGACCGCCGACAGCTCGTGCGTGCGGCGCGCGCCCATCTCGATCAGCCGCCGCCCGCCCGCCGCCGCCGACATCCGGGAGGCCGCCGCGGCGATGGCCGAGTCGTGGTTGAGGATCGAGAGGATCACCGTCTCCAGCAGCACGCACTCGGCGAAGGAGCCCTCCACCCGCAGGACCGGCGAGCCCGGGAAGTACACCTCGCCCTCCGGGTAGCCCCAGATGTCGCCGCCGAACCGGTAGTCCGCCAGGTAGTCCAGCGTCGGCCCGTCCACGATCGCCTGGTCGCGCAGGAAACCGAGCATCTCGTCGTCGAAGTGGAAGTTCTCCACCGCGTCCAGGACCCGCCCGGTGCCCGCGACGACGCCGTAGCGCCGCCCCTCCGGCAGCCGGCGGGTGAACGCCTCGAAGACCGAGTGCCGTCCGGCCGTCCCGGCCTTCAGCGCGGCCTGCACCATCGTGAGCTCGTACTGGTCGGTGAAGAGCGCTGTCGACGGCACACCGACCCGTCGCCCAAGGTCCGCAGAGTTCATGCCGGGGATGCTACCCCTATTTCGTCAGAGTGACGAGATGGGGGTGCCGGGGTGGGGCCGTTTGTGCGAGGGGCCACAGCGGGTGGCAGCATGGGACAGGTGAGCGTCGCCCCTACAGAGATCACACGTCCCGAATCGGCCGAGGACCACCTCGTCGTCCCCGAGCCCGACGTCCCCTGGGTGACGCTGGTCCACAACGACCCGGTCAACCTCATGAGCTATGTGACCTATGTGTTCCAGGCGTACTTCGGCTACTCCAAGGACAAGGCGCACAAGCTGATGCTCGACGTCCACCAGAAGGGCCGCGCCGTCGTCTCCAGCGGCAGCCGCGAGGAGATGGAACGCGACGTCCAGGCCATGCACGGCTACGGGCTGTGGGCCACGCTCACCCAGGACCGCAACTAACACCGCACGCCCCCCCCCGCACCGCCCGACCATCATCGGAGAGAACCCATGGCCGGCCACTTCGAGGCCACTCCCGGCGGCGGCGCGGCCGTCGCGCTCGACGAGGTGGAGATCGCGATCCTGCGCTCCCTCGCCGTCCAGCTGCTCGAACTCATCGGCCCCGGCGACGAGCCCGCCGAGGGCGAGGACCCGCTCGCCGCGCTCTTCGCCGAGGGCCCCAGCGAGCCCCCCACCGACCCGGCCCTGGCCCGCCTCTTCCCCGAGGCGTACGGCGACAAGGACGACGAACTGCGCGCCGCGTCCGCCGAGTTCCGCCGCTTCACCGAGAACGACCTGCGCACCCGCAAGCGCGACGACGCACTCGTCGTCGTACGGACGCTGGATGCGCTCACTCCCGCCGGTGACGGCGCCGCCGTGCTCACCCTCACCGCCGACGAGTGCCGCAACTGGCTCGGCTCGCTCAACGACCTCCGGCTCACCATCGGCACCCGCCTCGACGTCAGCGACGAGGACGAGGGCGAGGAGGGCTCGCTCTACCGGCTCCCGGACAGCGACCCCCGAAAGCCCATGGTCATGGCCTATCTCTGGCTCGGCGCGCTCCAGGAGACCCTGGTCGAGACCATGATGCCGTGACACCGGGTGCGCGCCCGGTCACGGTGTTCGCTCAACGGACACTCAAATCCGAATAACGATCGCGTCACCTGAACGGTCTTTTTTGCAGCGCCCGTTCCGCCTTGTCCCCTTTTACTTGTGGTGTGCGCCACATATCGTCCGCCGGATCGCCGTCACGCCCGTGATAAATCTTCACGACCACCCGGGAACGCCACCCCTGTTCCCGGGTAGGCGCTATCAGCCGGTAACCACCGGCGGCACTCCATCCGTATCCGGGGGGATCAGGACCTGATCCGCGGCCGAAAGGCGCGGATCGGCGTGGAGAAAGGCGCAACCACATGACATCGGCGCAGATCGACGACAAGGGGCCCGACGGCCCGCACGCCGCGGCCGCGGATGCCACGACTTCCGCCGAGGGCTACCAGAGAGCACTCGGCGCCCGCCAGATCCAGATGATCGCGATCGGCGGGGCCATCGGCACCGGGCTCTTCCTCGGCGCCGGAAAGGCCATCGCCAAGGCCGGACCCAGCCTCATCCTGGCCTACGCCATAGCGGGCCTGGTCATCTTCTTCATCATGCGCGCACTCGGCGAACTCCTCATGTACCGCCCGGTCTCGGGCTCGTTCTCGGAGTACGCACGCGAATTCATCGGCCCCTTCGCGGGCTACGTCACCGGCTGGACGTACTGGCTCTTCTGGGTCGTCACCGGAATCACCGAAGTCACCGCGGCCGCCCAGTACATGACGTTCTGGTTCGACATTCCGCAATGGGTTTCGGCCCTGGTCTTCACGTTCATTCTGTACGGCGTGAACCTCATCTCCGTAAAGCTCTTCGGTGAGCTGGAGTTCTGGTTCTCGATGGTCAAGGTCACCGCCATCGTCGGCATGATCCTGATCTGCGCCGGAATCCTCACCCTCGGCTTCTCGGACGCCGGGGACACCGCGAGCGTCACCCATCTGTGGTCCGACGGCGGATTCTTCCCGCACGGCATCAAGGGCACCCTGATGACCCTGCAGATCGTGATGTTCGCCTTCCTCGCCGTCGAACTCGTCGGCGTCACCGCCGGTGAGTCCAAGGACCCCAAGACCGTCCTGCCCAAGGCCATCAACACCGTGCCCTGGCGCATCGCCGTCTTCTACGTCGGCGCCCTCATCATGATCCTCTCGGTGGTGCCCTGGACCGAGTTCTCGCCCGGCGTCTCCCCGTTCGTCGAAGCCTTCAAGAAGATGGGCCTCGGCGTCGGCGCCGGCATCGTCAACTTCGTCGTCCTCACCGCCGCGCTCTCCTCCTGCAACTCCGGGATGTACTCCACCGGCCGCATGCTGCGCGACCTCGCGCTCAACGGCCAGGGCCCGAAGTTCTTCACCCGGCTCACCCGCAGCGGCACCCCGCTCATCGGCACCACGGTCTCCGCCGCGCTCATGCTCGTCGGCGTGTGGGTCAACTACCAGTGGCCCGGCGACGCCTTCACCTACGTCGTCTCCTTCGCCACGATCTCTGGCATGTGGGCCTGGATCATGATCCTGATCAGCCAGATCCGCTACCGCCGCCTCGCCGACCGAGGACTGCTCCCGCAGTCCTCCTTCCGGGCCCCCGGCGCCCCGTACACCAGCGCCTTCGCGCTCGCGTTCATCGCCGTGGTCATCGTCATGATGGGCATCGACAAGGACACCAGGATCTCGCTCTACTGCGCCCCGCTGTGGGCCCTGATCCTCGGCGTCTCCTACCTGGTCCTGAAGTCCAGGAACCCGGAGGGCAAGGCGTTCGCGGAGCGCGTCAAGCGCTGAGTCGTACGCCTCCCACCAGGGACGTTTCACCATGCGGGCCCCCGCGTACCACTCCTCGGTACGCGGGGGCCCGTCGTCCTATCCTGGGCGCCATGCTGACCATCACCCAGACGCTGTACGACCAGATCGTCGCGCACGCCCGCGCCGACCACCCCGACGAGGCGTGCGGCGTCGTCGCCGGACCCGCCGGCAGCGGCCGCCCCGAGCGCTTCATCCCGATGCTCAACGCCGCGCGCTCACCCACGTTCTACGAGTTCGACTCCGGCGACCTGCTCAAGCTGTACCGCGAGATGGACGACCGCGACGAGGAGCCGGTGATCGTCTACCACTCGCACACGGCGACCGAGGCGTACCCCTCGCGCACCGACGTCACGTACGCCAACGAGCCCGGCGCCCACTACGTGCTCGTCTCCACCGCGGACACCGACGAGGCGGGCCCCTTCCAGTTCCGCTCGTACCGGATCGTGGACGGTGGGATCACCGAGGAGGAGGTGGCGGTCGTCGAGGCGTACCCGGCGGCCTGACCACCCCGGCAGCGGTGCGACAGGGCCGTGCGGACCCCGGCCCTGTCCGCCCACCGAACGCCGAACATCCACCAGGTGAGATCACACTCCGAATCCCCGACCGGGAATCGATACGATGACCGCATGGTTCCCCATGACGTGAGTGACAAGACGCCGGGCTCGCTGCTCGTGGCGCGCCTGCACGTCGACCTGTGCCGCCTCTCCAGCGCGATCTGTACGAACCACCGGTCCGCCGGCCGCGCGGCCTGAGCCGGTCCGCACCCGGGCGCCGCCGCCGACCGGCCGGGCGCCCACCGCACCACGTACCGACCCCGCGCGGGGGCAGAGCCGCACGCCCCACGCCCACCGCCACCACTCCGCTTCGACAGGAGCCCACGCCATGGCCATCGAGGTCCGCATCCCGACCATCCTCCGCACCTACACCGACGGCGCCAAGGCCGTCGAGGGCCAGGGGGACACCCTCGCCGACCTCTTCACGGACCTGGAGAGCCGCCACACGGGCATCCGTGAGCGGATCGTGGACGGCGACCAGCTGCGCCGCTTCGTCAACGTCTACCTGAACGACGAGGACGTCCGCTTCCTGGACGGCATCTCCACCAAGCTCAGCGACGGCGACAGCATCACCATCCTCCCGGCCGTCGCCGGCGGCATGAACTGATGCGCTTCGACAGCCCGCTCGCCGCAGTGGGCAACACCCCGCTCGTCCGCCTGCCGCGGCTGTCACCGTCGGACGACGTCCGCATCTGGGCCAAGCTGGAGGACCGCAACCCCACCGGCTCGATCAAGGACCGCCCCGCGCTCCACATGGTCGAGCAGGCGGAGAAGGACGGCCGGCTCACCCCCGGCTGCACGATCCTGGAGCCCACCAGCGGCAACACCGGCATCTCGCTCGCGATGGCAGCCAAGCTCAAGGGCTACCGCATCGTGTGCGTGATGCCGGAGAACACCTCGCAGGAGCGGCGCGACCTGCTCGCCATGTGGGGCGCCGAGATCATCTCCTCGCCTGCGGCGGGCGGCTCCAACACGGCGGTCCGCGTCGCCAAGGAGCTGGCGGCCGAGCACCCGGACTGGGTGATGCTCTACCAGTACGGCAACCCGGACAACGCGGGTGCGCACTACGCGACGACCGGTCCGGAGATCCTCGCCGACCTCCCCTCGGTCACCCACTTCGTCGCCGGCCTCGGCACGACGGGGACGCTCATGGGCGTCGGCCGCTACCTGCGGGAGCACGTCGAGGGCGTCAAGATCGTCGCCGCCGAGCCGCGCTACGACGACCTGGTCTACGGCCTGCGCAACCTCGACGAGGGCTTCGTGCCCGAGCTGTACGACGCGTCGGTCCTGACCACGCGCTTCTCGGTCGGCTCCGCCGACGCGGTGACCCGCACCCGCGAACTCCTCCAGCAGGAGGGGATCTTCGCGGGCGTCTCCACGGGGGCGGCGTTGCACGCCGCGATCGGGGTGGGCAACAAGGCCGTGAAGGCCGGGGAGAGCGCGGACATCGTGTTCGTCGTGGCCGACGGGGGCTGGAAGTACCTGTCCACGGGCGTGTACACGGCGCCGACCACGGAGGCGGCGATCGAGACGCTGCACGGCCAGCTCTGGGCGTAACCGCTCGTCCCCCGGAGGGGCTGGATTTGGCTGCGGCCATTTCCAGCCCCTCCGGCGTTTGAGGAGCGGGGTCCGGGTCAGCGCCCCGGAACGCCACCCGAACCGGTGACAGCGCAGGTGAGTTCCCCCACAACGAGCCACCCCGAAGGAGCGACCCGCTCTTTCGCGCCTTACGCTCAACAAACCGCACCGCGAGAACCGCACGAACCCTCCCCGTTCCCACGTCTCGGAGGTTCACGCTCCATGAAGCTCACCGTCGTCGGCTGCTCCGGCTCGTTCCCCTCCGCGGGATCGGCATGCTCGAGCTACCTCGTAGAGGCCGACGGCTTCCGGCTGCTCCTCGACATGGGCAACGGCGCCCTCGGCGAGCTGCAGCGCCATGTAGGTCTCTACGACCTCGACGCCATCTTCCTCAGCCACCTGCACGCCGACCACTGCATCGACATGTGCGCGTACTTCGTCGTCCGGTACTACCCGCACGGCGGCGACCGCCCCGCCCGCATCCCGGTCTACGGCCCCGAGGGCACCGAGCAGCGGCTCACCACCGCGCACGCGGACACCCCGTCCGACCACGCGATGAGCGAGGTCTTCGACTTCCACACGCTGAAGCCGGGCTGGTTCGAGATCGGCCCCTTCTCGGTGCGTACGGAGAAGCTCTGCCACCCCGTCGACACCTTCGGCATCCGCATCGAGCACGGCGGCTCCTCGCTCACGTACTCCGGTGACACCGGCACCTGCGAGGCCCTGGACGAGCTGGCCGAGGGCACGGACCTCTTCCTCTGCGAGGCGTCCTTCGTGCACGGCAAGGAGGACATCCCGGACCTCCACCTCAACGGCCGCGAGGCCGGCGAGCTGGCGGCCCGGGCGGGCGTCGGCCGCCTGGTGCTCACGCACATCCCGCCGTGGACCGACGCCGAACGCAACCTCTCCGACGCCCGCGAGCTCTTCACCGGCCCGACGGAACTCGCGGCGCCGGGCGCGGTGTACGAAGTCTGAGCGGCGCGCTCCTCGTACGCGTACGACGAAGCCCTCACCTTCCGCCGGGAAGGTGAGGGCTTCGGGCTGTCGGGCCGGACCTACTTGGTCAGGTCCTCGACCTCCTCCTCGGGCTCGCGGCCCGGGGTGGTGAGGTTGAACTTGATGATCGCGAAGCGGAAGGTGAAGTAGTAGATCGCCGCGAAGACCAGACCGATCGGGATGATCATCCACGGCTTGGTGGCGTGGGTCCAGTTCAGTGCGTAGTCGATGAACCCGGCCGAGAAGTTGAAGCCCGCGTGGACGCCCAGGCCCCAGGTGATGGCCATCGACGCGGCGGTCAGCACGGCGTGCAGCACGTACAGGACCGGCGCGATGAACATGAACGAGAACTCGATCGGCTCGGTCACACCGGTGACGAACGAGGTCAGCGCGAGCGAGACCATCATGCCCATCACGGCCTTGCGGCGCTCGGGGCGGGCGGTGTGCGCGATGGCGATCGCGGCGGCCGGGAGGCCGAACATCATGATCGGGAAGAAGCCGGACTGGAACATACCCGCGGTCGGGTCGTCGGCCAGGAAGCGCGGGATGTCACCGTGGACGACCTCGCCGGCCGCGTTGGTGAAGTCACCGAGCTGGAACCAGGCGACGGTGTTCACGAACTGGTGCATACCGATCGGGATCAGCGCGCGGTTGATCCCGCCGAACAGCGCGGCGCCGCCGGAGCCGAGACCGGTCATCCACTCGCCGAAGTTGGATATGCCGTCACCGATCGGCTCCCAGATCAGACCGAAGAAGACACCGACGATGACGCCGACGAAGGCCATGATGATCGGGACGAGACGACGGCCGTTGAAGAAGCCGAGCCAGTCGACCAGCTTCTTGCGGTGGTACCGCTGCCACAGGACAGCGGCGAGCAGCCCCACGATGATGCCGCCGAAGACGCCGGGGTCGTTGTACGTCGCGGCGACGTCGACACCCTTGTTGGCCGTCGTGTTGACCACCGCGTCGGTGACCGGGAACGCCTGGAGCACCTTGCTGTAGACCAGGAAGCCCACGAGAGCGGCGAGCGCGGTCGAGCCGTCCGACTTCTTCGCGAAGCCGATCGCGACGCCCACGCAGAACAGGAGCGGCAGGGCGCCGGTGATCGAGCCGCCGGCCTTGTCGAAGACGGATGCGACCTTGTCCCATCCGAGCCCGTCGGCGCCGAACACGTCGGGCTGGCCCAGCCGGACCATGAGACCGGCGGCCGGGAGCACCGCGATCGGCAGCTGCAGGCTGCGACCCACCTTCTGCAGGCCCTGGAACAGGCCGGAGCCCCGCTTCTTCGCGGGGGCCGCCGTAGCGGTGGCCGTACTCATCAACTTCCTCCAGTAAGCAAGGCGCCGCCGGGGACAGGGGGTTTTGGGTGGGCGACGACTCGAGAAACGTGTTGCGCGAAGCTTCACGTGGTCTGGACCACTGAGTGGTGTAGACCAGTTGTAGCACGGTGAGGGTTAGATAAGGAACCTGCAATTTGCGACTACTTCGCAGCAGCCACCGCATACGCACCGTGACATGCGAAAAGCCCCCGGACCGCATGGTCCGGGGGCCGCGCTCACAAGGTCAGTGACCTTGCGTAAAGGTTACTTCGTGAGGTTCCTCTCGATGTCCTCCTCCACCTCCTCGGGCTCGCGGCCCGGGGTCGGCAGATTGAACTTGGTGATCGCGAACCGGAAGATCACGTAGTAGACGACCGCGAAACAGGCGCCGATGGGCAGGATCAGCCACGGTTTCGTATCCAGATGCCAGTTGACGACGTAGTCGATCAGCCCCGCCGAGAAGCTGAACCCCGCGTGCACCCCCAACGCCCAGGTGATGCCCATCGACGCACCGGTCAGGAGCGCGTGCACCCCGTACAGCAGCGGCGCGACGAAGAGGAACGAGAACTCCAGCGGCTCCGTCACGCCCGTCACGAACGACGTCAGCGCGACCGACAGCATCAGCCCGGCGACCTCCTTGCGTCGCTCCGGCCGCGCGGTGTGCGCGATGGCCAGCGCCGCCGCGGGCAGCCCGAACATCATGATCGGGAAGAAGCCCGAGGTGAACTGCCCGGCCGACGGGTCCCCGGCGAAGAACCGGGAGATGTCGCCCTGGACCGTGCCCCCGTCGCTCCCGGTGTACTCGCCCGCCTGGAACCAGAAGAACGTGTTCAGGAACTGGTGCATGCCGATCGGGATCAGCAACCGGTTGGCGAAACCGAAGATCGCCGCGCCCCAGGCGCCCAGGTTGATCAGCTGCTTGGCGAACCAGGTCAGCGCGTCGCCCACCGGCTGCCACAGCAGCCCGAACAGCACGCCCAGGATCACGCAGAGGAACGCCATCAGGATCGGGACGAGCCGGCGGCCGTTGAAGAAGCCGAGCCAGTCGACCAGCTTCGTCCGGTGGTAGCGCTGCCAGACCACGGCCGTCAGCAGCCCGATGAGGATCCCGCCCAGCACGCCCGGGTTCTGTGGCATCCCGTCCGGGAGCTCCTTGGTCACCGAACCGTCCACCGGGAACGCCGTCAGCACCCCCCGGTAGACCAGGAAGCCGGCGACGGCGGCGAGCGCGGTCGAGCCGTCCGCCTTCTTCGCGAAGCCGATCGCGACGCCGATGCAGAAGAGCAGCGGCAGACCCAGCTCGCCGTCGAGGATCGCGGTACCGCCGTTGAGCAGGACCTTCGCGAACTTGTCCCAGAAGCGTCCGTGCAGGGAGGAGTCGAAGAGGTTGCCGAGGCTGACCAGCAGGCCCGCCGCGGGCAGGACGGCCACCGGCAGCTGCAGGCTGCGGCCGACCTTCTGCAGGCCCTGGACCGGCCCGTTCCACCACTTCCGCTGCGGTAGCGCGGCCGCGTTCGAACTCATCGGCATCCTCCCGGAACACGCCTGGTTTGGCGGTCGTCGCATACTGGTGTAGACCAGTCGCGATACGGTGCGGAGCCCGGCCCGGAAGGCGGGGCGCCGGTGATCGTCATCATTGGGGACCGTGCGGTTGCCCGCCCGAGAAGTTGGGCCAACCGTGCGTTACCGTGACGAAACGGACCCATGGTGGGCCGTCACATGTACGTGAAGAACCAGGGAGAAGGCCATGGCCAGCAAGGCTGAGAAGATCGTCGCCGGGCTCGGCGGAATCGAGAACATCGAAGAGGTCGAAGGCTGCATCACGCGCCTCCGCACCGAGGTCATCGACCCGAGCAAGGTCGACGAGGCCGCGCTCAAGGCCGCCGGCGCGCACGGCGTCGTGAAGATGGGCACCGCGATCCAGGTCGTCATCGGCACCGACGCGGACCCGATCGCGGCCGACATCGAAGACATGATGTGACGACCGCCTGAACCCGCTTCCGCAGGCCCCGCCCACCCCGGGCGGGGCCTGCGGCGTACCCGGAAACCGGGGACCCCGTCACCCGATAGGCTCGGCGCCATGTCTCGTATCGACGGCCGCACCG
The DNA here is from genome assembly GCF_044761525.1 of Streptomyces sp. NPDC097595. NCBI lineage: Bacteria > Bacillati > Actinomycetota > Actinomycetes > Kitasatosporales > Streptomycetaceae > Streptomyces > Streptomyces sp. NPDC097595. Next base: position 113,120 of record NZ_JBIWCN010000003.1, read on the forward strand.
CCGACCAGCTCCGTCCCGTCACCATCGAACGCGGATGGAGCAAGCACGCCGAAGGTTCCGTGCTCATCTCCTTCGGCGACACCAAAGTCTTCTGCACCGCCTCCGTCACCGAAGGCGTGCCGCGCTGGCGCAAGGGCAGCGGCGAAGGCTGGGTCACCGCCGAGTACTCGATGCTGCCCCGCTCCACCAACACCCGCGGCGACCGCGAATCCGTACGCGGCAAGATCGGCGGCCGGACCCACGAGATCAGCCGGCTCATCGGCCGCTCGCTGCGCGCCGTCATCGACTACAAGGCTCTCGGCGAGAACACGATCGTCCTGGACTGCGACGTCCTCCAGGCCGACGGCGGCACCCGCACCGCCGCCATCACCGGCGCCTACGTCGCCCTCGCCGACGCCGTCGCCTGGGCCCAGGGCAAGAAGATCATCAAGCACGGCCGCAAGCCGCTGACCGGCACCGTCGCCGCCATTAGCGTCGGCATCGTGGACGGCACCCCGCTCCTCGACCTCTGCTACGAGGAGGACGTCCGCGCCGAGACCGACATGAACGTCGTCTGCACCGGCGACGGCCGCTTCGTCGAGGTCCAGGGCACCGCCGAGGCCGAACCCTTCGACCGTACGGAGCTCAACGCGCTGCTCGACCTCGCCACCGCCGGCTGCGTCGACCTCGCCAAGCTCCAGAACGAGGCGCTGGCCACCACGCTCGGCGCCTGAGAAGCCGAACCGAGAAGGTAAAGAGGCAACCAAGTCCCGCCGGGCGGCGTCGATACGCATACGGGCGCACGGGTCGAACCGTGCGCCCGTCCGCGTATCCGCACCCCGGGGAGGGACCACACCATGGCCACGCGCCACCGGCTCCACCGCACCGCACTGGCCGTCACCGCCGTACTGATCACCGCCACCGCGGCGGCGGGCTGCGGCGCCCTCGACAAGACGCTCGACTGCGTCCGCACCGCCGACGCCATCGCCACCAGCGTCGACAACCTCCGCCAGGCCGTCTCCAACGCCTCCAACGACCCCACCCAGGCGTCCGAGGCCCTGGACCAGATCCAGGAGGAGCTGGGCAACCTCGGCGACAAGACGGACGACGCCGGCCTCTCGAAGGCCGTCGACGACCTCCGCTCCGGCGTCACCAACGTCCGCGACGCCATCGACAAGGGCGACGCCACCCCGGACATCACCCCGGTCACCGACGCGGCCGGCGAGATCGCCAAGGTCTGCACCCCGTGAGCCGGTGGGGCGGGTCCGGCGATACTGGACGCATGACCCGCCTCATCCTCGCCACCCGCAGCGCCGGGAAGATCACCGAGCTCCACGCGATCCTCGCCGACGCGGGCCTCACGCACGAGCTCGTCGGTGCCGACGCGTATCCGGAGGTCCCCGACGTCAAGGAGACGGGCGTCACCTTCGCGGAGAACGCCCTGCTCAAGGCCCACGCCCTCGCGCAGGCCACCGGCCACCCCGCGATCGCCGACGACTCCGGCCTCTGCGTGGACGTCCTCGGCGGCGCCCCCGGCATCTTCTCGGCCCGCTGGGCCGGCACCCACGGCAACGACCGCGCCAACCTGGACCTGCTCCTGGCCCAGCTCGGCGACATCTCCGACCCCCACCGCGGGGCCTACTTCGCCTGCGCGGCCGCCCTCGCCCTCCCGGACGGCACGGAACGCGTGGTCGAGGGCCGCCTGACGGGCACCCTCCGCCACACCCCCGCCGGCGGCTACGGCTTCGGCTACGACCCGATCCTCCAGCCGGACGACGAGACCCGCACCTGCGCGGAACTGACCCCGGCCGAAAAGAACGCGATCAGCCACCGCGGCAAGGCGTTCCGGGCGCTGGTACCGGTGGTGCGGGAGCTGGTGGGCTGACGCAGAGATGCCCGGCCCCGAGGGGGCCGGGCATCTTGCTTCAGGTACGCCCGGTCGGATTCGAACCGACATACACGGCCACCTAAAGGCCGCCGCTCAAACCGTTGGCGTACGGGCGCATACCTTCGAAAGCTTACCGCCTCGGCGTGGTGCGGCGGGTGCGTTTGGAGAACGTTGCTGTTTGGCTGTGGCACGAAGGGCAGAGATAGCGCAGGTTGGCCCGACGGTTGTCGACACGGTTCCCATTGATGTGGTCGATCTCCAGCACGAGGCGTTTCCCCCGCCACGACTCGCCGGTTCCGCACACCGCGCAGGCGCGTGGGACCCCTACGTCGTCAAGTGCGCGTCTCAAGAGGGACGTCCGCGTACGGGCGGCCCCGTCCCCCAGGACGAGGATTTCGTGAGCCGGTTTGCGGCTGGGGGAGCTCGTCCCCGCCGAGTGGCCCTGGCCGACGAAGTGGGCAGTCGACAGTTGATACCTCTCGATGTCCCGCGTCAGGCGGATGCGAGCGCCGCCGTTGTCGACGTGTCCCAGCGCCTTCAGTACGGCGGCGAGGCTGCGGGATTCGGCGACTGCGGCCTCCAGCCGCTCGCGCGGGACGGAAGGTGCCCCCTGCCTGCGCCCGCTGGTGAAGTGGGACGTGTCTATGCCGAGGCGGTCGAGCTTCGCCCGCACGTATCCGTACGGGCTGTCGCTCGGCGGCAGGCCCATGTACTCGAACATCCCTCTGATGCTGAATGAGTTGGCGGCCGCCTCGGCGATGAGCGCGGCCGGATAGGCCGTGCGCGCCCGCTCGGGAAGGGGCTCGTCCACGAAGTGGGACGTGTCGATGCCGTAATGCCGGAGCCGGTCGCGTACGTATCGGCATGTTCGGCTGCCCAGGGGGCCGTCCAGCCTACGCACCAGATCGACCAGGCTGGTCGCGGTGGCTGCGGCTTTTTCGAGGACACCGCGCGTGTACGTGGCGCTCATGCTGTCCTCGCGCGGTTGCGTCCGCGATAAGTGTCCGTTGCCGCGTGGCAGTTGGGGCACAGGATGCGAAGATTCGCCGGACGGTTGTCCCACCAGTCGCCGTTGACGTGGTCGACTTCGAGGCGCAGTGGCTGCCCCTGCCATACGCCAGCGTTGCCGCATTCGGCACACGCGTCGACCACTCCCGTGCGCACCAGTTCGCGTCGCAGCCGTTCGCCGGGAATTCGGCCGTTCTGCCGGTCGCCGAGAACAAGCGGGTTTCCCCGTGCGCTCTTCGAGCGGCGTGGCGGTGCGAGCGCGAAATGGGAGGTGTCGATCCCGAGAGCGGCGATGCGGCGGCTGATGTGCGTGTGGTTTCCGCCCACCGGACTGATGCCGAGACGGCGCACGACCTCCGCCACGCTCGTGGACCGGGCCACCAGCTCGCGCAGCTTCTCTTCGGTGTGGCGCACCCTCATGTCGGCGAAGTGCGAGACGTCCACCCCCCACTCCGCAACCTTCTGCCGCAGATAGCTCCGCGTTCCCGGCGTGGGCGTCCCACCACACCACCGCACGGCGTCATTGATGTTCGTCGTCATGCGCGCCGCCTCTTCAAGCAGCTCGCGCGTGTACCGAACCCCCATGTTCCCCTCCGTATCCGGCCGCTCGTTCACGGCCCTCGTACGGAGTAACGAACCGACTATCGGAGCGTCACGTCCGATATACGACAAGATGCGGAACGGCCCGCACCGCTTCGAGGGGAAGCCGTACGGGCCGTGGCCGGGTGGGGTGGGGTGGGTCAGAACTTCGGGTCGGGGCTCTGGGCGTGGACCAGTTCTTCCGCTTCCGCCGTCGTTTCCACCGACGGCGGGGACCCCGCCAGCGGCTTGTTCGCGGTTTCCTTCATGCAGGCCACCGCGATCACGCCCACCAGGGCCGCCGCCATCGCGTAGTACGCGGGCATCAGGTTGGTGCCGGAGACGCTGATCAGGGCCGTGATCACCAGCGGAGTCGTACCGCCGAAGATCGACGCCGAGAGGTTGTAGCCCACCGAGAGCGAGCCGTAGCGGACGTTCGTCGGGAACAGGGCCGGGAGCGCCGCCGACATCGTGCCGAGCATGCAGACCAGGGAGAGGCCCAGCATCGCCATGCCGATGATGATCGCGGGGATGCTGCCCTGGCGGATCAGGAGGAAGGCGGGCAGCGAGAGGATCAGGAAGCCGAGCATGCCCGTCATCAGGAGGGGCTTGCGGCCGAAGCGGTCCGAGAGCTTGCCGACCTGGCTGATGATCAGCATCAGGAACACCATCACGCCGAGCAGGATCAGCAGGCCGTGCGTCTCGCTGTAGCCGAGCTCGTCGGAGAGGTACGTCGGCATGTACGACAGCAGCATGTAGTCGGTGATGTTGTACGCGCCGACCAGGCAGATGCAGAGGATCAGCGTCGGCCAGTAGTCGCGGAAGATCTTCGCGAGGTCGCCCTTGGCCGTGGTCTCGACGCTGTCCGCCGCCTCCGTGGCGTGCGCCGTGCCGCCCGCCAGCTTCTGGAAGGCCGGGGTCTCGTCCAGGCGCAGTCGCAGGTAGAGGCCGACCAGGCCGAGCGGTCCGGCGACCAGGAACGGTACGCGCCAGCCCCAGGACTCCATCTGGGCGTCGTTGAGGAGCGCGTACAGCAGCGTCACGAGGCCCGCGGCGCCCACGTAACCGGCGAGCGTGCCGAACTCCAGGAAGCTGCCGAAGAAGCCGCGCCGCTTGTCGGGGGCGTACTCCGCGATGAAGGTCGAGGCGCCGCCGTACTCACCGCCCGTCGAGAAGCCCTGGAGCATGCGGAAGAAGATCAGCAGGACCGCGGCCCAGACGCCGATCGTGGCGTGGGAGGGGATCAGGCCGATCGCGAAGGTGCCGGTCGCCATCAGGATCATCGTGAGGGCGAGGACCTTCTTGCGGCCGATCTTGTCGCCCATGGGTCCGAAGAACATGCCGCCGAGGGGCCGTACGAGGAAGGCGACCGCGAAGGTGGCGAACGAGGAGAGCAGCTGGGTCGTGTCGTTCCCGGACGGGAAGAAGACGTGTCCCAGGGTCGCGGCGAGGTAGGAGTAGATGCCGAAGTCGAACCACTCCATGGCGTTACCGAGGGACGCCGCCTTGACCGCGCGCTTGACCGCCTGGTCGTCCGTGACCGTGATGTCCGTACGCCGCAGCCTGGGGTTCTGACGCTTCCGGATCGCACGGAACAGCGCGGGGTGACGTTTGACCGCTTCAGGGTCGGCCACCTGGTGGGGGTCGGAGGCCGCCATGGCCGGTTCCTTTCCTCGGCAACTGTTACAGGAAAGGCTTCTGCGCGGACATGGCGGCCGCAAACCGGTTCAGCGAAGGAATGGGATGTCCATCACATGATTTCGGCCATTCGGCTCAGAGGATGGCCCGTTTCGGGCCGTTCCGTGCGGCTTGCGGCCGTGCTCGCCCGACCTCAGATCTTGAGGTCCTTGATGATCTTGGCGACGTGGCCGGTGGCCTTCACGTTGTAGAACGCGTGGGCGACCTTGCCCTCCTCGTCCACCACGACGGTGGACCGGATGACGCCCGTCACCGTTTTGCCGTAGAGCTTCTTCTCGCCGTACGCGCCGTACGCCTCAAGAGTCTCCTTGGCCGGATCGCCCACCAGTGTGACCTTGAGGTTCTCCTGCTCGCGGAACTTCGCGAGCTTCTCCGGCTTGTCGGGCGAGACCCCGATGACGTCGTAGCCGGCCTCGGCGAGCAGGTCGAGGTTGTCCGTGAAGTCGCACGCCTGCTTGGTGCAGCCGGGGGTAAGAGCGGCGGGGTAGAAGTAGACGATGACCTTGCGGCCCTTGTGGTCCGCGAGCGAGACGTCGTTGCCGTCCGCGTCGGGCAGGGTGAAGGCGGGGGCGGTGTCGCCGGGGGTGAGGCGCTCGCTCATGGTTCTCCTCGTTGGTACGTGGGGTCTAAGGGACCGAGCGTAATGGGGGTGCCGCCGGGTGCGGATGCGGCGGAACTGACAGACTGTCGATGAAGGTTTACCGGACGAGGACCACGGAGGCGGCGCGGTGTCGGATGCCAGGACCCCTGCGCAGATCGAGGCGGACATCATCAGCAGGCGCGAGCAGCTTGCGGTGGTACTCGATGAGATCGGGGTGCGGGTGCACCCGAAGACGATCATCGGTGACGCGAAGGCGAAGGTCGCCGGGACCGTGGACCGGACGGCCGGCCGGGCGTACGTGGCGGTGAACCGCACGGTGTCGGACGTGAAGGCCCGGTTCGTGTCGGAGACGGGCGGCCCCCGGCTGGAGCGCGTGATCCCGGCGGCGCTGCTCGCGGTGGGCGTGGTCGGCCTGGTGGTCGTCTCCTCGCGGCGCAAGCGCTGACCCCTCGCGCGCGGCGGGCGCGCTGCCCGGTAGGTTGCGGGGCGTGAGCGAGAACACCGACGACAAGCTGCCCATCCGGATGCTGCACGACCGAGTGCTGGTCCGGTCCGAGTCGCCCGAGGGCGAGCGGCGTTCCGGCGGCGGCATTCTGATCCCCGCGACGGCCGCGGTCGGCCGCCGGCTGGCGTGGGCCGTGGTGGTGGCGGTGGGGCAGAACGTGCGGACGGTCGAGCCGGGGGACCGGGTGCTGTTCGACCCGGAGGACCGGGCGGAGGTCGAGGTGCGGGGTGTGGCGTACGTGCTGATGCGCGAGCGCGACCTGCACGCGGTGGCCGCGGACCGGTTCGAGGGCTCGGAGGATTCGACCGGGCTGTATCTGTAGACCGGCGGTATCTGTGGATCTGTGGTGTGGGCAAAGGGCCCGGTGACTGTTGTCACCGGGTCCTTTGCCTGTCCTTTGCTACGGTGGGGACACCCCGACGAGACGCGCCGTACCGGGTTCCGCAAAGACGACGCACCCGTGTTGTTCGCGTGTTCTGTCTCGTCGGAGGTGCTGTCGTGGCGTGGGTTCTGCTGGTCGTCGCCGGTCTGCTGGAAGTGGCCTGGTCGATCGGGATGAAGTACACCGAGGGGTTCACCCGGCTGTGGCCGAGCGTGTTCACGGGCCTGGGGATCGTGGCGAGCATGATGCTGCTGTCGCACGCGGCCCGGACCCTGCCGATCGGTACGGCGTACGGGGTGTGGGTCGGGATCGGCGCGGCGGGTGCCGCGGTCCTGGGCATGGTGGTGCTGCACGAGCCGGTGACGGCGGCCCGGATCTTCTTCGTGTGCCTGCTGCTGGTGGCCGTGGTCGGGCTGAAGGCCACGTCGGGGCACTGACCCGGCAGGGGCTTCAAGGCTTCAAGGCTTCAAGGCTTCAAGGCTTCAGGGCTTCAGGGCTTCAGGCGCTCAGGGCCGGATGCTGGGTGCCCGGGTGCCGCGTGGCCCTTCGAGGAAGCCGCCGATGTCGCCGCCGTCCCCGCCCCCGTTGTCCCCGCCGTCCCCGCCGCCCGTGTCCGCCCCGCCGTCCGTCGTGCCGCCGGCGCCCGTGCCTCCGGCCGGGTTGTCCGTGGTGCCGGGGGTGGTGCGCGGGGCGGACGGGGTCCGGGACGGGGTGGTGGGCGGGGTGCGCCGGGGGGTGGCCGAGGGGGTGCGGCGGCCGGTGTCGCCGGGGGCGGTGTCCTCGGCGGTGGGCAGCGCGGTGTCGCCGGTGTCCTCCTCCACGTCGAGGTCGAAGTCCTGGGCGGGGGTGCCCTTCAGGGCCGCCCCGGTGTACTGGGCCCAGGTCTCGGCGGGGGCGCCGCCGCCGTTGATGCGGGGGAGGCCGAGCGCGCCGTAGAGGGACTTCTGGGCTCCGGTGTCGGGGTCCTGGCCCATCACGGCGATGACGGTGGCGAGGTCCGGGGTGTAGCCGGCGAACCAGGCGGCCCGGTCCTCCTCGGCGGTGCCGGTCTTTCCGGCGGCGGGGCGGCCCGCGCCCCGGGCGGCGGTTCCGGTGCCGCCCTCCACGACGCTCTGGAGGATCGATGTGGTGGTGTCGGCGGCCTCGCGGCTGACGGCCTGCTTCACCGTACGGCCGGGCAGGGTGACGTCCTCGCCGTCCTTGGTGACCTCGCTGACCAGGACATGGGCGCCGTGCTTGCCGTGGGCGGCGAGGGTCGCGTACGCCTCGGTCATGTCGAGGACGCTGGCGGTGGCGACGCCGAGTGCGATGGAGGGGGTGGGGGTGAGGTCGGAGGTGTCCTTGGGGATGCCGAGGTCGACGGCGGTCCGCCGGACCTTCTCGGGGCCGACGTCCTCGGCCATCTGGGCGTAGACGGCGTTGACGGACTTGTCGGTGGCGGTGGACACGGTGATGGGGCCGTAGCTGCGGTCGTCCTCGTTGGCGGGGTCGTAGCCGGTGGGTCCGTTCGGGCCCTCGACCATGCGCTTGTTGGTGCCGTCGTAGATGGTGCTGGGGGTGATGCGGCGGCCGTCCTGGGTGGTGGAGTCGTTGGCGACGGCCGAGGTGAAGACGAACGGTTTGAAGGTGGAGCCGACCTGGTAGTCGCGGCGGGTCGCGTTGTTGACGTACTGCCGGGTGTAGTCGACGCCGCCGTACATGGCGACGACATGGCCGGTGGCGGGGTCGATGGAGGCGCCGCCGACGCGGACGTCGCGGTCGGCCTCGCGGTCGTCGTCGGTCTTGGACATGACCTTGTCCTCGACCGCTTCGACGAGGGCGTCCTGCCTTTTCCGCTGGAGCGTGGTGGTGATGCGGTAGCCGCGGGTGGCGAGGGTCTTCTCGTCCAGGATGTCGTTGTCGACGAGGTAGTCCTCGACGGCCTTGACGATGTAGCCGCGCTGCCCGGAGAGGCTGTTGGCGGGCTTCACGGGGCCGGGGACGGGGAAGGTCATCGCGGCGCGCTCGGCGGGGTCGAGCCACTTCTCCTTGACCATGCCGTCCAGTACGTAGTTCCAGCGGGCGACGGCGGCGGGCTTGTTCTCGGGGTAGGCGACGACGTCGTAGGCGCTGGGGGCGTTGAGCAGGGAGGCGAGGTACGCGCCCTGGGCGGTGGTGACGTCGCCGATGTCCTTGCCGTAGTACGCCTGGGAGGCGGCCTGGATGCCGTAGGCGTTGCGGCCGAAGTAGCTGGTGTTGAGGTAGCCCTCCAGGATCTGGTCCTTGGACTGTTCCCGGTTGAGCTTGATCGAGATGAAGAATTCCTTGATCTTGCGGACGACGGTCTGTTCCTGGCCCAGGTAGTAGTTCTTGACGTACTGCTGGGTGATGGTCGAACCGCCCTGCTTGCCCTTGCCGGTGACGGTGTTCCAGCCGGCCCGGAACATCGCCTTGATGTCGACGGCGCGTTCGGAGTAGAAGTCGCGGTCCTCGGCGGCGAGGACGGCGTGCCGGACGGTGAGCGGGACCTGGGCGAGCTTGATGCTCTCGCGGTTGATCTTGCCGTCGCGGGCGATGACCGTGCCGTCGGCGTACAGGTAGACGTTGGACTGGGCGGTGGCTTTGGCGTTGGCCGCGGGGATGTCGACCAGCTGGTAGCCGGCGATGAACCCGCCGACCAGGAGCAGGGCGATGAGGAGTACGCCGCCGAGGACCATGCGCCAGGTGGGGATCAGCCGCCGCCAGCCGGTGCGCTTGGGGCGCTTGGGCTTTTTCGCGCCGGTGGCTGCGGGGGCCTTGGCTTCGGGTGTCTCGCCTTCGGGGGCCGGTCCGGGGGCGGCGGCGTCGGCAGGCAGGTCCCTGGGGGCCCAGCCCGGGGGGTCGGTGTCCCCGTTCTGCTGCTGTGGCTCGTCGCTCATGTCGGTGCAGACTCCTCGGCCGCGGTCAGTTCCCCCATAGTGCCCTTTTCTGGCGCATATCCCTTGGATCGACGGCCGAAAAGCGCTCGCGGCGGCCGTCCCGGCTGGACTAGGCTCCTGCGCTTTGGTGTCCACGCACGGTGCGGCACCCGTTGACGGGGAGGCGGTTGCTGTGCGGGTCTACGCGGTGGTGGCGGCGGGCGGTTTCCGCCGTTACGCCACCTATCGGATCGAGACGGCGGCGGGGGTGTTCACCAACACCGTCTTCGGCTTCATCCTCGCCTATACGTACATGGCGTTGTGGGACGAGCGGCCGCGCCTCGGCGGTTACGACATGCCGCAGGCGCTCACCTTCGTCTGGCTGGGCCAGGCGCTGCTGATGACCTGCGTGATGATGGGCGGCGGCTTCGAGGACGAACTCATCGAGCGCATCCGCACGGGCGACATCGCGGTCGACCTGTACCGCCCGATCGATCTCCAGCTGTGGTGGCTGGCGCAGGACTTGGGCCGGGCGGCCTTCCATCTGCTGGGGCGCGGCATCGTGCCGATGGTGCTCGGCGGGCTGGCGTTCGACCTGGCGCTGCCGGGTTCGGCGGGGCCGTGGCTGGCGTTCCTCGTCTCGGTGGCGCTGGGTGTGGTGGTGAGCTTCGGCATCCGCTATCTGGTGGCGCTGTCCGCCTTCTGGCTGATGGACGGGGCGGGCGCGGCGCAGATCGCCTTTCTGGCGGGGCTGTTCTTCTCGGGGATGCTGCTGCCGCTGAGCCTGTTCCCGGGGCTGCTGGGCGAGGTGGCGCGGCTGATGCCGTGGTCGGCGCTGCTCCAGGTGCCGGCGGATGTGTTCCTGGGCAAGCACACGGGCTGGGGGCTGGTGCGGGTGTACGTGTTCCAGGCGTCCTGGGCCGCGGTGTTGCTGCTGGCGGGGCGGATGGTGCAGGGCGTGGCGACGCGGAGGGTGGTGGTCCAGGGTGGCTGAGGTGGTGGAGGCGGCCGTGCCGGAGGCGCCGGAGGCGGTGTTCGCCCCGCGGTCGCGGCTGGTCGAGGGGGTGCGGGCGTACGGGCTGATCGTGTCGATGTGGCTGCGCTCCACGATGGCGTACCGGGCGTCGTTCCTGATGACGGCGGTCGGCAACTTCATGGCGACGGCGTTCGACTTCGTGACGATCATGCTGATGTTCGCGCACGTCGACGCGCTGGGCGGCTACACGCTCCCGGAGATCGCCCTGCTGTACGGGGCCTCGGGGACGGCCTTCGGCCTGGCGGACATGCTGATGGGGTCGATGGACCGGCTGGGCCGCCGGGTGCGCGACGGCACGTTGGACACGTTGCTGGTGCGGCCGGTCCCGGTCCTCGCGCAGGTGGCGGCGGACCGCTTCGCGCTGCGCAGGCTGGGGCGGATCACCCAGGGGCTGCTGGTCCTCGGCTACGGGCTGGTGGCGGCGGACATCGACTGGACCTTGGCGAAGGCGGTTCTGCTGCCGCTGATGCTGCTGAGCGGGTCGGTGATCTTCGGGGCGGTGTTCGTGGCCGGCGGGGCGTTCCAGTTCATCGCGCAGGACGCCTCGCAGGTGCAGAACTCGTTCACGTACGGGGGCAACACGCTGCTCCAGTACCCGCCGACGATCTTCGCGAAGGACCTGGTGCGCGGGGTGACCTTCGTGGTGCCGCTGGCCTTCGTGAACTGGCTGCCGGCGCTGTACGTGCTGGGCCGGGAGCTGCCGTTGGGGCTGCCGGACCCGGTGGCGTTCCTGCCGCCGGTGGTGGCCGCCGTCTGCGCGACCGGGGCGGGCCTGGTGTGGCGGGCGGGGCTGCGGGCGTACCGGAGTACGGGAAGTTGATGGACGGGACAGGGAGCGGGAGCGGCATGGGTACGGACACGGACACGGATACGAGCACGGCCGGGCGGACGGGCGCCGGGGCGGCCTTCATCGAGTTGGACCGGCTGGAGAAGGTCTTCGACGTCCGCCGCAGGACGGGCTTCCTGCGCGCCGAGCGGCGCCAGGTGCGGGCGGTCGACGGGATCAGCTTCCGGGTGGAGCGCGGGGAGATGGTCGGCTACATCGGGCCGAACGGGGCCGGGAAGTCGACCACGATCAAGATGCTGACGGGCATCCTCACGCCGAGTGGCGGCTCCCTGCGCGTCGCGGGCATCGACCCCTCGCGGGAGCGTACGCGGCTGGCGCAGCGGATCGGTGTGGTCTTCGGCCAGCGTACGACGCTCTGGTGGGACCTGCCGCTGCGCGACTCGTACCGGCTGATGCACCGGATGTACCGGGTGCCGGACGCGCGCTTCCGGGCCAATCTGGACCGGTGTGTCGAACTCCTGGACCTGGGTGAGCTGTTGGACGTACCGGTGCGTCAGCTGTCGCTGGGGCAGCGGATGCGCGGGGACATCGCGGCGGCGCTGCTGCACGATCCGGAGGTGCTGTATCTGGACGAGCCGACGATCGGCCTCGATGTGGTGTCCAAGGCCAAGGTGCGGCAGTTCCTGCGGGACTTGAACGCGGAGCGCGGGACGACGGTGCTGCTGACGACCCACGACCTCACGGACATCGAGCAGTTGTGCAGCCGGGTGATGGTGATCGACCACGGCCGGCTGATGTACGACGGTGCGTTGGCCGGGCTGCACGAGGTGGGGGAGAGCGAGCGGACGCTCGTGGTCGACCTGGAGCGCGAACTCCCGCCGATCCGGCTGGAGTCGGAGCCCTCGGTGCGGACGGTGAAGGTGGAGGGCCCGCGCCAGTGGCTGGCCTTCCCGGCGTCCGCGTCGGCGGCCCCGCTGGTGGCGCGGATCGCCGCGGAGTACCCGTTGGCGGACCTTTCGGTGCGGGAGCCGGACATCGAGGCGGTGATCGCGAAGATGTACGCGCGCGACCGGCCGGGGGAGCCGGTGACGTGAGGGCGGCCGTTCAATAGGCTGCGCGGTATGACGAGCGAACTTCCCGAGATGCGGGCCTCCGACGCCGAGCGTGAACGTGTTGCCGAGATCCTGCGCGAGGCGGTCGCCGAAGGGCGCCTGGAGATGGAGGAGTTCGAGCAGCGCCTGGACACCGCCTACCGGGCGCGGACGCACGGCGAGCTGGAGCCGCTCGTCCGCGATCTGCCGGCCGTCGGCTCCGCCTCGTCGGCGCCTGCCGTCGTGCGGCCCCGGTCGGGTTCGGCGGCCCGCTGGTCGGAGCGGATCGGGCGGCCGGCGACATCGACCGGGGGCTTCGCGTTCTACGGCGGTTTCCGCCGCCGGGGCAACTGGACGGTCGGCAAGGTGTTCACCGCGTTCGCGATGTGGGGCGGCGGCACCATCGACCTGCGCGAGGCGAACTTCGAGTCCCGCGAGACCGTGATCCGCTGCTTCACGATCATGGGCGGTATCCATGTGACGGTCCCGCCGGATCTGAACGTGGACGTCCGGGGCATCGGCATCATGGGCGGCTTCGGGGAGCACGTCAAGGACGAGTCGGCCCCCGCGCCGGACGCGCCCCGGGTCCGGATCACCGGCTTCGCGCTCATGGGCGGCGTCGGGGTGGAGCACAAGCGCGGCAAGGCGGAGAAGCAGCGGCTGCGGGAGGCCGAGCGCGAGCGGGGGCGCCTGGAGAAGGGCGAGGGCCGCTAGGCGATCGCCCCTCCCAGCTCAGAGCGCGTCGACCTTCGGCCTGTCCCCGGTCAGGGTGTTCACGTCCAGCAGCGATGCCAGACGGGCGTACCCGGCGTCGTTGAGGTGAAGGTGGTCGCCGGAGTCGTACGCGGGGCGGAGCCGCTGGGGGTGGGCCGGGTCGCGCAGGGCGAGGTCGGAGTCGAGGACCTCGTCGAAGATCCCGCCCGCCCGGATCTCCGCGTTGACGGACCGGCGTACCTGCTCACCGGCGGCGGTCCAGACCGCCGAGCTCTGGTACGGCATGAGGGTCGCGCCGATGACCTTCAGACCGCGGGCGTGGGCGCGCCGGGTGAGGTCGCGCAGGGCGTCGGTGATCCGCTCGGGGTCGGTCTCCCTCGGGAGCGCCTGGATGTCGTTGATGCCGAGCGCGATGACGACGGTCTTCGCGCCGGAGACGCCGAGGACGTCGCGCTCGAAGCGGTCGAGGGCGCGCGGGCCGATGCCGTCGCGCAGGAGGCGGTTGCCGCCGATGCCTTCGTTGACCACCGCGTATCCGCCGTGCAGCCGGTCGGCAAGGGCGTCCGGCCAGCGGGTGTTGGCGTCGGTGGTGGAGCCGGAGCCGGCGGTGAGCGAGTCGCCGAACGCGACCAGGGTCCCGGTCGCCTTCGCGTCGCCGCCCCGCACGTCGACGGCGGTGAGGTAGCGCCACTGCGTGGTGGCCCAGGTGCCCCGGCCGTCCTCGGTGTACGAGGTCTGGTGGCTGTTCGGGTGCGCGGTGACCGGCCCGTCGGCGGTCGGGGTGCGCAGGGCGACCACGAGGTCGGCGTCCGCGTCGACCGGGACGGCGACGGCGTCGCTGACGGTCTGCCCGCCGGCGGCGACCGTGACGGACGAGGCGCCCCGGAACGTCACGGGGCGGGTGTTCACGGTGACGCGGTCGATGAGCAGGGGCCGTGTGCCGAACAGGTTGGACAGGGTCACGCGGGCCTCCGTGCCGCCGATGCTGGTGTGCACGACGTTGCGGATGACGCGCCGGCTCTGGTCCTCCGCCTGCGCCGGGTCGGCCACGCCCGCGACGGGCGCCGCCGCCCAGGTGGCGAGCCAGTGCCCGGAGGAGTGCGCCGGGGCGGCCGGGCTGTGGGCCACGCCCTGCGGGGCAGTCGTGGCGGCGGCCGTCGCCCTGTCCCCGTTGAACAGCAGGGAACCGGCGAACGCCACGGCTGCGGCGAGCGCGGCGGTACCCGCCACGAGGGCTATGAGCAGGGCGTACCCCTGGCGCCTGGGCATGGGCGGTGTGTCTCCTTGCGGAAATGAGGAAAGCGGGGGAAGTGGACCGGTTCCCATGATGCGGCAGGGCGCGGGGAACTCGACGTGCGGGCCGGGAGTAGGTCAGGTAGGCACAATGCGTAGCGGACGCCTGGTGCTGTGCGTACGCGGACGGGTGGAGCGGATGGAACGGATCGACGGAACCGGGCGGACCGAGCGGGGCGGACTGCCTCCGGGGCCCGGTGGCAGGGCGAGACCCGGGGGGCTCGCCTCGTTCGCGTACACCGCGGCGGACGAGGAGAAGCGTCGTGGCGTACGCCGTATGAAGACCACGGCCACCGGCCTCCTTCTGCTGGTCGCGCTGGTGTACGTCCTCGCCACCTGGGCGAAGAACGAGGGGGTGAGCGGCTGGCCGGGCTTCGTCGCGGCGGCCGCCGAGGCGGGCATGGTGGGTGCGCTGGCCGACTGGTTCGCCGTCACGGCCCTCTTCAAGCGTCCGCTCGGTCTGCCGATTCCGCACACCGCCATCATTCCCACCAAGAAGGACCAGCTCGGGGCCTCCCTCGGTTCCTTCGTCGGCGAGAACTTTCTCTCCGGGGACGTCGTACGTGACCGGATTCACTCGCTGGGCATCGGCGGCCGGGTCGGCGGGTGGCTCGCGGACCCGGCCCACGCGGACCGGGTCACGGCCGAGCTGTCGACCGCGCTGCGCGGCGCGCTCACCGTTCTGCGGGACGCGGACGTCCAGGCCGTCGTCGGCGAGGCGATCACCCGGCGGGCCGACGCGGCGGAGATCGGCCCGGGGCTCGGCAAGATGCTGGCGAAGGTCGTCGCGGACGGCGGCCACCGCAAGCTGGTCGACCTGGTCTGCGCCCGCGCGCACGACTGGCTGGTGCTGCACGGCGACTCGGTGATGGACGCGGTGCAGGGCGGGGCGCCGGGCTGGACGCCCCGGTTCGTGGACAAGCGGGTCGGGGAGCGGGTCTACAAGGAGCTCCTGCGCTTCGTCACGGAGATGCGGGACATGCCGGGGCATCCGGCGCGCGGCTCCATCGACACGTTCCTCGCGGACTTCGCGGCCGACCTCCAGACCGACTCGGAGACCCGTGACCGGGTGGAGCGCCTGAAGTCGGAGATCCTGGGGCGCGGCGAGGTCCAGGACGTCATCGCCTCGGCCTGGGCGTCGGTGCGCGCGATGGTGATCGCGGCGGCGGAGGACGAGCAGAGCGAGCTGCGGCTGCGCGCCCGCGCCTCACTGATGTCGCTGGGCGCCCGGCTGGCCACGGACGAACGGCTCCAGGGCAAGCTGGAGGGCTGGCTGGAGGACGCGGCGGCGTACGTCGTCACGACGTACCGGACGGAGATCACGTCGCTGATCAGCGACACGGTGGCCGGCTGGGACGCGGACCAGACCTCCCGCAAGATCGAGGCCCACATCGGGCGTGACCTGCAGTTCATCCGCATCAACGGCACGGTGGTGGGGGCGCTGGCGGGCCTGGCGATCTACACGGTGTCGTGGGCGCTGTGGGGGTAGGGGGCGGGGTCGCGTGAGGCGGGCGGCCGTTCGGGCCCGCCCGGCCCCGTCAGCGCGCCCGGAGGGCGGCCCGTTCAGGCTGCGCGGCGGGTGACCGCCCAGGACGCGGCGGCGACCGTGCCCGCCGCGGTGAAGACCGCGGGCCAGGCGCCGACCCTCTTGGCCAGGGGGTGCGAGCCCGCGAACGCGGCCACGTACGCGGTGGTCAGCGCGACGGCCGCGCGCGGGCCCGCCTGCCGGTTCCACTCGTACGCGGCGACGCCGCCCGCCGCCGCGAGCGCGACCCCGCCCAGCGGACGCTTGCGGGTCCACCGCGCGACGGCGTAACCGCCGACCAGTCCGCCCGCCGCCACCGCCGCTGCCGGCACCTTCGCCATCGCGGTCACCTCCGCCTTCGTCCATGTCATGGGGTGTGTGCGCCCGGCGCACTCGTAAGCGCCTCGCACCCGGATCGAGGCTAACGCGCGCTTCCACCCACCCGTCGCCGAGGGGGTGCACAGGCGTTTACCCTGGGGGGTGAACATCCGTGCACCCCCGAGTCGGCAACGGAGAACCATGCCCGCGGACATACCCGCCCCCACCGCCCCGTCCACCCCCGCGGCCCAGGCCCCGCACCCCCGCTTCGCGGTGGGCGTGCTCGCCTTCTGCGGGGTCGTCGTCGCGGTGATGCAGACGATCGTCGTACCGCTGCTCCCGCACATCCCCGAGCTGACCGGCGCCACCCCGGCCGCCGCGAGCTGGCTGGTGACCGTCACGCTGCTGACCGGCGCGGTGTTCACGCCCGTGCTCGGCCGGGTCGGCGACATGTACGGCAAGCGGCGGGTGCTCGTCGCCTCCCTCGCGGTGCTCGTGGTGGGCTCGGTGCTCTGCGGGGCGAGCTCCCACATCGGTGTGCTGATCACCGGCCGCGCGCTCCAGGGCGCCGCGATCGCCGTCGTACCGCTGGGCATCAGCATCCTGCGCGACGAACTGCCGCCCGAGCGCGTGCTGTCCGCCGTCGCGCTGATGAGCTCGACGCTCGGCATCGGCGCCGCCGTGGGCCTGCCGATCGCCGCGCTGGTCGTCGAGAACTTCGACTGGCACACGATGTTCTGGGTCTCCGGCGTCATCGGCCTCATCGACATCGCGCTCGTCCTCGCCTTCGTACCGGAGTCCCCGCTGCGCAGCCGAGGCCGCTTCGACGCGCTCGGCGCCCTGGGCCTGTCCGGTGCGCTCGTCTGCCTGCTGCTCGCGGTCACGCAGGGCGGCGACTGGGGCTGGGCCTCCGGCCGCACGGTCGGCCTGCTCGTGGCGGCCGTCGTGGTGGCGCTGGTCTGGGGGGCGTACGAGCTCCGCGTGGCGTCGCCCATGGTCGACCTGCGGGTCTCCGCCCGCCCGGCCGTCCTGCTCACCAACGTCGCGGCCCTGCTCATCGGCTTCGCCTTCTACGCGAACTCGCTGGTCACCGCGCAGATGGTGCAGGAGCCGAAGGCGACCGGTTACGGGCTCGGCGCGTCGCTCGTCGTCAGCGGTCTGTGCCTGCTGCCGGGCGGGGTCGCCATGGTGGCGCTGTCCCCGGTCTCCGCCCGGATCTCCGCGAAGCACGGCCCGAAGGTCAGCCTGGCGCTGGCGGCGGGGATCATCGCGGCGGGTTACGGGGTGCGGTACTTCACCAGCCACAGCCTGTGGCTCATCATCGCGGGCGCCACGGTCGTCGCCTCCGGCACGGCCATCGCGTACTCGGCGCTGCCGGCCCTCGTGATGCGCGGCGTGCCGGTGAGCGAGACCGGCGCGGCGAACGGGCTGAACACCCTGATGCGGTCGATCGGCCAGGCGTTCTGCAGCGCGACGGTGGCGGCAGTCCTGGCCAACCTGACCTTCCAGGCGGGGGGCCGGACCGCGCCGACCCTGCACGCGTACCAGCTGGTCTTCGTCATCGCGGCGGGGGCGGCGCTCGCCGCCCTGGTCGTCACGCTGCTGCTGCCGGGCGGCAGGCCCGCCCGGGCCGGTACGGTCGAGGAGAGCCGCAAGGTGCCGGGCACCCTGACGGGGGGTGTGCGGCCGGCGGGGATCCAGGAGGGCGCATGACCGGCGGCCGGACCATCACCGCGACGGGCCGCGACGCGATCCTGCGCGCTGCCCGGCGGGCGTTCACGCAGCGGCCGTACGCGGAGGTGACGATCCGGGGGATCGCGGCGGACGCGGGGGTCAGCGCGTCCCTGGTGGTCAAGCACTTCGGCCGCAAGGAGGAGCTGTTCAACACGGTGGCCGACTTCGGGCCGGCCGCGGCCGAGCTGTTCGACGCGCCGCTCGATGGGCTGGGCCGGCACATGGTGGTGACCCTGGTGACCCGCCGCCGGGAGTTCCAGTCGGACCCGCTGCTCCGGGTCGTCTTCTCCCTGGGCAACCAGGACGAACGCTCCCTGCTCCGCGACCGCTTCCACGAACAGGTCACCGACGCGCTGACGGCCCGGCTCCCCGGAGAGGGGCGCGCGTTGCGCGCGGAGCTCCTGGCCGGTCACCTGCTCGGCCTGGGCGCGACGTTGAGCCTCCACCGGGAGGGGGCGGGGGCGTCTGCGACGCCGGAACGCATCGCGGACCTGTACGCGCCGGCGCTTCAGCGGCTGATCACGGGCTGAGGCGTTTGCGGGGGCGCTGCCCCCGGACCCCCGCTCCTCAATCGCCGGAGGGGCTTGATTTTGCCGCCGCCGTCGCACACCCGCGGCGAAAACCAAGCCCCTCCGGCGATTGAGGAGCGGGGTCCGGGGCAGCGCCCCGGTTTCGGGAAGGGGCGGGTAGGGGACAAGGCCCGCCGCATGTGCCTCCTAGCGCAGCGCGTTGCGCCAGACCGTCACGTCGAGCGTGATGTAGTCACTCGGCGAATCCTCAGGCGAGTGCCCCTGATACGTCACGAGCGCCATATGCCCCGTCCCCGTAGTCACGCACACCTGCCGCCCCTTCGACAGCTTGCTCGTCTCGATGCTGCTGGCGAACCGCGTCTCCGCCCGGCACACATCCAGCGACCCGGCCTGCCCCGGGTCGAGCAGGATCAGCTTGCCGCCCTCGCTCTCCGCCTCGATGTACCCGCCGGAGTCGTACGTCAGCTCGTAGCCGTCGTCCTCACCGTCCTGCGGCCGCACCTCGGCGTCGCCGAACGTCAGGTGGTAACCCTGGGTGAGGTTGATCCCGGTGAAGTCCTGCGGCGTCGGGTCCGACGTCGCGGGGGTCTGCCCCTCGGGCTGCTCGACACCGCCCTCGACGTCCCCGGTGGGATCCGCGCCGGGCGTGGAACTCGCCTTGGGCGCGGGCGAGTTCTTGTCCTGGGCGGTGGTGTCGCTCTGCGACCCCTTGTCGTCGTCCTTCTGCGACAGGAAGTACGCCGTCCCGCCGCCCGCCACACCGACCAGCAGCGCGGCCACGACCGCGATGGCCGCGGCCCGTCCCCGCCGCCGCTTGGGGGGCTCGGGTGCCTGCGGCACCGGCTGCGTGACGTGGGACTGCGGCGGCACGCCCCCGCCGGGGTAACCGGCCCCCGGCCCCGGGTACCCGTACGACGGCTGCTGGGCGGCCGGATACCCGTACGCGGGGGTCTGCGCGGAGGGCGCCGTGGGCGCACCGTACGCGCTCGGCCCCACCGGCGCGGGCCCCTGCCCGGGCGCGGGTGTGACCGGCGGCCCGTACCCCGGCGGCGGGGTGCTCGGCGCCGGAGTGGTGGGGGAGTACGCGGCCGGCGTGGCCGGAGCCGGAGGCGCGGCGGCCACCGGCGGAGTCGTCGGCGCGGCGGCCACCGGCGGCGTGGCCGGGGCGGCCGATGGCGGCGGCGGCGTCTGCACGGGCGCCGGCGCGGCGGCCCGTACGGTGATGTCGGCCGCGACCGGCTTCGGCAGCCAGTCCTCCGGACGCCGCAGCACCGTCTCCGCGTTCGCGGTCTGGCAGAGCCGGATCACCTCGGCGACCGACGGCCGGTCCTCCGGGTTCTTCGCGAGGCAGCGCCCTACGAGCTCCATCAGCCGCTCCGGCACACCCGTGAGGTCGGGGTCCTCGTGCACGATCCGGTAGAGCACCCCGTGCGAGGTCCCCTCGCCGAACGCGGGCGTCCCGGTCGACGCGAACACCGCGACCTGCCCGAGCGCGAAGATGTCCGTCGCGGCGGTGACCTTGCGCCCGGCGGCCTGCTCCGGCGCCATGAACGACGGGGTGCCGATCGTGACCCCGCTCCCCGTGAGCGACGTCGCGTCGGCCGCGTACGCGATACCGAAGTCGATGACGCGCGGCCCGTCCGCCGCGAGCAGCACGTTGGACGGCTTGAGGTCGCGGTGGACGATCCCGGCGCCGTGGATGACGTGCAGCGCCTCCGCCATGCCGGCGATCAGCAGCAGCACCGCCTCGACGGGCAGCGCGCCGTGCTCGACGACCGCGTCGGCGAGCGAGGGCCCCGGCACGTACGCGGTGGCGAGCCACGGCTGCGCGCCCAGGGTGTCGGCGTCGATCACGGGCGCGGTGAACAGCCCCTGCACGCGCTGCGCGGACTGCACCTCCTGCGCGAACCGCCGCCGGAACTCCGCGTCCTCGCCGAACTCGGGCCGGATCACCTTGATCGCGACGGGCCGGCCGCCGGGCGTGTACGACAGATACACCTTGCCCATGCCGCCCGCGCCGAGCTTGGCGGCCAGCCGGTATCCGGCGATGGTGGTGGGGTCGTCAGCCACGAGGGGCTGGAAGACCTGCGAGGCGCCGCCTCTGCTTGGCTGCTGACCGCTCATGTACTCGTAACTCCCCCGGAGAGCACTGCTGTAGACACGGCACCCTATCCAAATCCCGGGGCGCTGCGGAGCGGTGGGAGCGCCTTGGTTCAGCCGGACGGCGGGAACGCGAACCGCATGCCCGCCCCGCCGCCGAGCCGCCGTCCGTCGCCCTGCGCCACGCGGTCTGGGTGCCGCTCGCCGCGTGCGCGGACCACGGGGAGCGCGCGCTGCGCGTCGTACGGCTGATCCTGCGCACCCCCGCGCTGCTGGCCCGTTTCCTGGAGCGCCAGGCGCGGTGGCGCGACGACCTCGCGCGGGAGCTGGCCGGGCGGCTGGGGCGGGACGCCGAGGCGGACCTCTATCCCAGGCTGGCGGCGGGCATGGCGCTGGACGCGTTCGACGCCGTGCTGCACCACTGGAGCGCCGACGGCTCGACGGAGACCCCGGCGGAGCTGACGGACCGCGCGTTCGCGGTGATCGCCCCGGCGCTGGACGGGTCCTGAGCGCCGGAAGCCGTCATTCCCATTGCTTGCCACGGGCGCCCGTTCGATCATGAACGGCCGACGGCCCCCACGTACCGGAGGCCGCCCCCGGACGAAAGGCCCCCTGTGCGCAAGCTGGTGTACTTCATCGCCGCCACCCTCGACGGCTTCATCGCCGGCCCGGACGGCTCCGACCCCAGCGGTCCGGACGGCTTCTGGCCCATCCCGGAGGACTACCTCAAGCACCTGATCGCGGAGTACCCGGAGACCCTGCCCGGCCCGGCGCGGGCCGCGCTCGGCGTGACGGCGGAGGGCACGCACTTCGACACGGTCGTGGAGGGCAGGCGCTCGTACGGGATCGGTCTCGACGCCGGAGTCACGGACGCCTACCCGCATCTGCGGCACCTGGTGTTCTCCCGCACCCTGGGCGAGAGCCCGGACCCCGCCGTGGAGGTTGTCGCGACCGATCCCGCCGCGCGCGTACGGGAGTTGAAGCGGGAGGACGGCAAGGACATCTGGCTCGTCGGCGGCGGCGAGCTGGCAGCCTCGCTCTACGCGGAGATCGACACGCTGATCCTGAAGCTCAGCCCGACGACGATCGGCACGGGCATCCCGCTCTTCGGCCGGAACGCGTCGTTCGAACCGGCCGCCTGGACGCTCACGGACCACACGGTCCTGGGAAGCGGAACGGCGTATCTGACGTACCGACGTGCCTCGGCGGACAGCTGAGTCGATGACCCCGGCCGCAGGGACGCGAGCCCCTGCGGCCGGTGCCGTGTCACGCGGCCGTGCAGGCCGCCCCGCTGAGGGTGAAGGCGGCCGGGGCCGCGTTCGTACCGCTCCGGTTGCCCGTGAAGCCCACGGTCACCGAGGAGTTCGGGGCGATCGTGGAGGTGTACGAGGCCGGCGCGACGGTCACCGAACCGCCGGACTGCGTGGGCGTACCGCCCCACATGTTGGTGATCGTCTGCCCGTTGGCGAAGGCGAAACCGAGCCTCCAGCCGTCGATCGCGGCGGTGCCCGTGTTGCGGATGGTGATCTCGCCCTGGAAGCCGCCCTGCCACTCGCCGACCACCTTGTAACCGACCGAGCAGCTGCCCGCCGGGGTGGTCGCGCCCTCGTCCGTGGTCACGCTCACGGCGGCCGACCGCGTCGAACGGTTGCCGGCCGCGTCGCGCGCGTAGACCGCGAAGGAGTACGCGGTGTCGGCGCTGAGGCCCGTCACGGTGACGCTCGTCGTGGCGGACGAGGCGACCTTGGTCTCCGTACCGCCGCTGACGCGGAACACGTCGTAGCCCGCGACGGCAACGTTGTCGGAGGATGCGGCCCAGGTCAGCGTGGCGGAGGTGTCGGAGACGGCGGAGGCGGCCGGGGTGCCCGGTGCCGTCGGGGCCTCGGTGTCCTCCTCGGCCGGCCCGCCGTACACCGTGGCCTCGTGGGAGGTCTCCGCGATCCCGTTCGCGCCGTGGAAGATGCGCTCGCCCCAGGAGCTGAGCTGCGCCGGGTCGAAGCCGATGGTCAGATCGAGGATCGGGTCGGTGTTGCCGCTCCACGACCAGGCGATCCAGCCGAGCCCGAGCTTCTGCGCCTCGGACATCATCGTGTCCTCGTCCGGGTCGCCGTACTGGTCGGCGGGGCCACCGAACTCACCGATGACCAGGGGCAGTCCGGCGTCCACGAAGGCGTTCAGATAGTCGGTGACCTTCTGGGCGGTGTTGTAGACGCTGTACATGTGGATCGAGAAGAGCAGGTTGCCGGTGGTGTCGGCGTCGTAGACCGCCTGGGCGTTGTCCCGCATGACGTTCTGCCAGTCCTGGCCCCAGTTGGGCGCGTCCACCATGATCGTGTGTGCGAAGCCCGCGGCGCGCAGCTTCTTGATCGCGGCGGTGGTGGGGGCGGTCCAGCCGGCCGGATCGGTGTTGCCCCAGGGCTCGTTGCCGATGTCGATGACGACGTAGTCCTCCTGGCCCTGGAGGACGCTCTTGAGGGAGATCCAGTAGTCGGCCGCGTGGTCCAGCGTCCCGGCGGCGGAGTCCTCGCCGTATCCGGTGGTGTCGTGCACCTCCAGGACGCAGATGAGCCGGTTCGCCTTGCAGTCGGCGACGACGGCGGCGACGTCGTCCGGCCCGTTCCTGGTCCAGCGGAAGCCGTCGGACAGCACGACGCGGACGGTGTTCGCGCCGGTGGCCTTGATGTCGGCGAGGGACTGGGTTTCGCCGGGGTACCAGGTGTGCGCGTGGTTGACGCCGCGCATGATGAAGTCGTTCCCGTTGCCCTCGACCAGCCGACCGTCGCTGATGTGCAGCCCGGTTCCGGCGGCGGCCTGCGCCGGTGCGGCGGCTCCGAGGGCGAGCAACCCGAGCAGGGTGGCCAGGACGGTGAGGATGACGGCGGCGGGGCGCTGCGCCGGATGTCTCGCTGTTCTCACTGCGGCTCCAGAGAGGGGGAGGGGCGGGGTGGTTACTGGCGTGGGAGCGCTCCCACACCAGTGGACCCATGAAGCCATTCGGTCAGGGGCACGTCAAGAGATGGGACGGCTCCGGGTGGCGGAGGCCGGCGGCAAACTTTTCTCGTCGGACTGTCGGATTCGGTGGACACCGTTCGTCGTCTTCATGAAACGTTCGGCACGGCAGCAAGGAGAACGCTCATGAAGTACGTGTTGTTCATCGCCACGGACCCCGCCGGGGAGCGCATCGACGAGAACCCGGAGGCGTGGGTCGAGAAGTGGAACGGGCGCGGCGTCCGGCTGGAGGGCATGCCGCTGAAGCCGGTGGAGGAGACGACCACGGTGCGCGTCCGCGCCGGCGAGGTCCTGGTCACCGACGGCCCGTTCGCCGAGACCGCCGAGTGGATCGCCGGATACGACCTCCTGGAGGCGGCCGACCTGGACGAGGCGATGGAGGTCGCCGCCTCGCACCCGATGGCGACCGCGGGCCGCATCGAGATCCGCCCCGTCGAACCGCTCGACCACGGCCCGGACACGGACAACGTCCCGCACGAGGGCGACGCCCCTGCCTCCCGCTTTCTCGCGATCATGCGGACCGACCCGGCCGCGCCGCCGTACACCCCGGACCCGGCGGCGGTGGCCGCGTGGGTACGGGACGGCCTGGCGTCCGGCCGCTACCTGGGCGGCGAGCACCTGAGCCCGGTCGAGGACGCGACGCTCGTACGGCGACGCGGGGGCGAACTCCTGGTCACGGACGGGGGGTACGCGGACGTGGCCGAGTGGGTCACGGGGATCGTCTTCGTCGACGGGGACCGCGAACAGGCGCTGGAGTACGTGGGGCGGTGCCCCATGGCCCGGTCGGGGCTCGTGGAACTGCGCGAGTTCTGGAGGGACTTCGGGTGAGTACGGAGGCGGAGCTCGCCGGGGACACCTCGCCGGCGGCCGTGCGCGCGGCGCTCGCGGCCGCCCACCGCGCCGAATGGGGCGTCGTGTTCGGCACGCTCGTCCGCCTCACCGGTGACTGGGAGCTGGCCGAGGACTGCGCGCAGGACGCGTTCGCCCGCGCCCTGCCGGCCTGGGATCGCGACGGGGTGCCGCGCAGCCCGGGGGCGTGGCTGGTGACCGCCGCCCGGCGCCGCGCCGTGGACGTACTGCGGCGCCGCACGACGGAGCGCGACAAGATCGCGGAGGCGGCGGCGCTGGAGGAGGCGTACGAACCGGCGCCGCCCGGCGACGAGCGGCTGCGGCTGATCTTCACCTGCTGCCACCCCGCGCTCCCGCTCGACGCCCGGGTGGCCCTCACGCTGCGGGCGGTCGGCGGTCTCACCACGCGCGAGATCGCCCGCGCGTTCCTGGCCGGCGAGGACACGGTGTCGCAGCGCGTCCTGCGGGCCAAGCGGAAGATCGCGGCCGCCGGCATTCCGTACCGCGTACCTCCACCAGGTGCACGGGCCGAACGCCTCGGCGGGGTCCTCGCCGTGCTCTACCTGATCTTCACCGAGGGGTACGCGCCCAGCGACGGCAACGCCACCCGCGATCAGCTGGCCGAGGAGGCCATCCGCCTCGCCCGCCTCGTCGTGGCCGAGGCTCCCGACGAGCCGGAGGCCCGCGGCCTGCTGGCGCTGCTCCTGCTCCAGCACTCCCGCCGCGCCGCCCGGCTCGACGCCGACGGCGGCCTGGTCACGCTGGAGCACCAGGACCGCTCGCTGTGGGACCGCGCGCTGATCACCGAGGGCGCCGCGCTGGCCCGCGAGGCGCTCCCGGCGGGCGGCCCCTACGCGCTCCAGGCGGCGATCGCCTCCCAGCACGCCCTGGCACCGGACGCCGCCGCCACCGACTGGGCGGCCGTCGTGGCCCTGTACGACAGCCTCCTCGCCCTGCGCGCCAACCCGGTCGTGGCCCTGAACCGCGCGGTGGCCCTGGGTATGCGGGACGGACCGCGGGCCCAGCTGGAGGCCGTCGACGCGCTGGGTACGCCGAAGGAACTCGCGGGCCACCACGCCTTCCCCGCCGTCCGGGCGGACGCGCTGCGCCGGCTCGGTCGTACGGAGGAGGCGGCGGAGATGTACGAGGCCGCGAGGGCGGCGGCGCCCAATGGGGCGATCGCGGCGGAATACGCGCTCCGGCTCACGGGTCTGGGGCGCCCGACGAGGGGAACATCGCACGATGGCTGAAACCGACCGGAACGAGTACGAGAACGAGCGCGGGGGCGAGTGCGAGATACGGGCGCGGATCGCGAAGGGGCTCGTCTACACGGAGACCGAGGCGGCCTTCCTGGCCCCGGCCCGGCGTGAGGACGAGATCTTCGCGTACAACCACACGCCGCCGGGCGACACGGAGAGACGGCGTTCGCTGCTGACGGAGATCTTCGCCTCGGTGGGCGAACGCACGGTCCTCCAGGCGCCGTTCCACGCCGCGTTCGGCAGCAACGTGCACATCGGCGACGACTTCTTCGGCAACGTGAATCTGACGTTCGTGGACGACGTGGAGATCCGCATCGGCGACGACGTCATGATCGCCCCGAGCGTGACCCTGACGACGACGGGCCACCCGGTACACCCCGCGCGCCGGGCGGATTTCGGCCGCTTCTCGGAGCCGATCGTCATCGAGGACAAGGTGTGGATCGGCAGCAACGTCGTCGTCCTGCCGGGCGTCCGCATCGGCTACGGCTCGGTGATCGGCGCGGGCAGCGTCGTGAGCCGCGACATTCCTCCGATGAGCGTGGCGGTGGGTACGCCGTGCCGGGTGGTCCGCCCGATCACGGACGCGGACCTCACGAGCCGTAGGTAGGAGGCCCGCTCACCAGGCCCCGTGGTACTGCACGCCCAGGATCAGGGCGGCGATCGCCGTCGCCAGGAAGACGATGCCGCCGACGATGTTTCTTGATCCGACGCGCAGATGGGCGATGATCGCGCCGATGAAGTAGAGGATCAGCCCGCACGCGGCGAGCGTGCCGAGCGCGGGCACGGCGAACCCGGCGAGCAGCCCGAGGGTGCCCGCGGTCAGGCACATGCCGAGCCAGGGGACGTACTTGCGGGGGATGCCCTTCATGTCGGCCTGGGACTTGGGGTATTCGTGGCCGATGAGGTAGGTCACGGCGGCGGCACCGTTGAAGAAGATGCCGAGGATGGTGACCGTGAGGTATGCGGTGCGCACGCGTTGTTCTCCGCTTCTGAGGGGGTACCGCCCCGGAAAGGGGCACTGCTCTCCACCCGACGATCGACACGCCTGTTCTGTATGGCCCGGGTGTGGTGAACCGGAGGGCATCGTAGAGACAGCAGTGGGCGGGCCGCCCGGAATTTCGGTCGGCCCGCCCACGGAGGTGCCCTAGCTGAGGATCAGATGCCACGGCGGGTTGTGCGTCGAGGATTGCTTGCACGTCCACGAGGTATACCCGGAGGTTTCCACGATGTTGTGGCCGGACTGGTTGCACTGGCCGACGGTCTTGAACCAGCCGCCGCTCGCCGCGTTGGCTGCTCCCGTGGACGCCACGGTCAGGACCAGAGCCCCTGCTGCCACCGCGCCTGCTGTGGCAATACGGGAAACCATCTTGCGTACTTCGCTCATCACTCGCTCCCTCGTCGGATGCGACACCATGGCCGACGCGCAGTCGGGGTTCAACTGACGCGCCCTGAAACGCAGTGGCCGACGTTAGGCCCGGCGGTGAGGCAGAGCAAGAGCCCGCTCTGGCGAGAAGACGACATGCCGAGAGGTGGACAGGGGCGGGGCTGCCCCTCCGGGCCGCGGCGTGTCGGCCGGGTTGTGGTGCGCGGCCCCGGCGGCCTCGGTGCCACATCAGTGCGGCCGCTCGGTCAGCAACTCCGCCAGCCGGTCCGCGAAGGCGGTGACCCACTCCAGCTCAGGCCCGCCACGAGCGACCCGGAACCCGTGCCGCCGGGCCCAGAAGGCGGCCTGCACAGCGTGCAACTGGGCCCAGCGGCGGACGCGTTCACGCTCCAGCTCGGCGGCGTCCGCGAAGACGTCCACGATGCGGTGGGCGGCGCGGGCCAGGTCCTCGCCCGTCCTCGCGAGTGCGTACGCGCGAGACTTCATCAACGCCCCGGCGTCGTACGCGGGGTCGCCCACGTACCCCTTGTTCTGTATCGAGTAACTGTTGTTGATTAGGCGCGTTGATGACTGTGTGACAGTTGCCGCAAGACATCATCAATGCTGGCAAGTCCACCGATTCGACCTTGGCCGGTCTCTCGGCGCACTTGCTGACGTACTTCCCGAACGTGCCGTGAGCCTGCCGTCATGGGCGGAGAGCCTGGGTATCCGCGACGGGCAGCGGTTTTTGATCGGCCCGGATGGACGGCCGGACTTACGGGTCAACGCATGCCTCGCCTCCGCGAAGTGGCGGAACCTCGACGAAGGCACACAGCGGGACTACACCTACTCGGTGGGGGTGTGGCTGAACTTCCTGGTGAAGCTTGGGATCAGCTGGTGGGAGACCACTGAGGAGGATGCCCAGGAGTTTATGTTCTGGCGAGTGACCGATCCTGAGAACGATCAGTCGATCCAGACGAACTCGTTCTCCCGAGACCTTGCCGCGCTCAAGAAGTTCTACAAGTGGGTGAACGCCCAGTACGGCGTCTTCAACCCGTTCGAGGACTTCGATCCGCCTCGGATCACCCGGAAGGAGAACGTCAAGTGGCTGGACCCGGGCGGCTATGCCCGGTGGCGTGACCTGGGCTTGCGGGGGATGGATCTGTCAGGGCGCCCTGATCGGTGGTGGAAGGGCCGTAACGAACAGCGTGACGTCGCTTTCTGTGACGGGCTGTACGGCAACGGGCTGCGAGTGTCGGAGTGGGCAAGCGTGATGCTGCCCGAGCTGCCTCGCTATGACCGGCGGCGCGGTTACTACACCTGCGAGCTCGCGGACGCATGCGCCAAGGGCGGATACGGGCACAGGTACTGGACACCGCGGTCGGCGATGAAAGGGGTGCTCGCCTATGTCGAGGGTGCTCGGGCCGCGGCGGTGCGGCGGGCCCACGACGCTGGCAGGTACGAGCGCATCGCCGACCGTCGCCTGGTGCTGTCAACGGACGGCACCGAGTCGGTGACGTTGGAAGACGGCCGCGGCGGCAGGGAGACCAAGCCCTGGAACGACATCGGTCCACGGACCCGCCTGCGCTTGTTCCGCCGCACGGACTACGCTCTGGAGCCGATGGCGCTCTGGCTGAACGAGGACGGACTACCTCGGCAAGGGCGCGGGTGGGAGCACACCTTCGACGCCGCGAACCAGCGGATCAAGGACTTGGGGCTGGAGTCCTTCCGCTGCACCGCCCATATGTTGCGGCACTCGCTCGCACTCAAGTGGTACGCGATCGGCAAGCTGGTGCACGCGGCCCGTCTCGGGCACCTCGGCGACGACGAACGGGCAGACTTCCGCGCCCAGTTCGGAGACGCCTGGCACTTGGTTCAGACGATGCTCGGGCACCGGACGGTCGAGACGACCAAGGAGATCTACCTGGAGCCGTTCCGCAGCCTGGACGTCGAGCTGCTGCTGGCGCACGCGGACGGCTTCCCGGTCGAGGCGTTCATGGCGAGTGTGTTCACCGGCCACCCTCGCGTCCGCACCGATCCGCTGGCGGTGGCCGGATGAGCGGCCGCGGGCGTCGCGCCACACTCCCGACGGGCCGCCCGAGGACACGGCGGGGCTTGTTCACCAGCAGCGACGGTCGGCTCATGGTGCGGTGCTTCAGCCAGAACGGCGACGAGTTCGCTGACTACGACCTGTCCGTCCTGACAATGGCGCCGGGGTTGAAGGACGCCCTCACAGCCGCTTTCGTCAAGCGCACTGCCCCCGGGGCTGGTCTGACCTCGCTGCACTCCACGGAGAAGAACTACTGGTCCCTGGTGCAGTTCGACCGCTACCTGCGGACTCTGCCCTGGCCGCCACGTGAGGTCTCGCACCTGACGCCCGGGCACATCGACGGGTTCTACGAGACCCGCAAGCATCTCCCTCGCGCGGTGAGAGGCGAGATCTCCGACCTGAAGCAACTGTTGATCCGCACGGACGGCATCAGCAGCCCTCTGGCCGGGCGGCTGGCCGCGCCGCTGCCGCCAAAGCCGCCGGCCGAGCCGAAGGAGGGTTACAGCCGCGCCGAGTTCAAACGGATCGCGGACGCCGCCCGCGGCGACTTGAGGGCCGCAGCACAGCGCATCAGGGCCAATCGTGATCTTTTGCATCGGTTTCGTCAGGGCGAGGTCGAGATCGGCAACGACCGAATTCTGGCCGAGCGACTCGAATTGCTGGACTGCGTGGACCGGTTCGGCGACGTTCCTCGCAAGCGAAGGGAATCGGGCCGCGACGCGGGTACAGACGTGCCGCTGCGCTGGATCTCCCGTAACGGCCATGGCAGTGCCCCGGAAGTCGTCTCATGGCTCCATCTGACCGCCCAGGAACTCGTCGCCGGAGCAATCCTGCTGGGGGTCCTGACGGGCGAGAACCCTGACGTCATCTTCAAGGCGCCGGCGGCCCACCATCGAGCTGACGGCTACACAGGAAGGACAGGCACAACGATCGTGGACCTGGTCAAACCCCGCCGAGGCCCTCGGGCCTACATGAACCTCGCCCTGTCGCAGGTCCCGGACTGGATCAGCATCCCGGACCAGCCGGAGGAAATGACAACCCGGGACGAACTGCACACCCCCTTCGGCCTTTACACGCTGCTGCATGAACTGACCGTCCGGTCACGGGCATTGGCCGGTGGAAACCTGCTGCTGGTCGGCTACTGCGCTTCGGGGGGCCGGGAGCAAGGCCGCGGACTGCGACCTATCAACCGGACCAGCGGCTTGATCGGTGACCGGGCCTCGGCGTGGGGACTGATGAAGGACGAGCCGGACGACGACGGCAAGCCAGTTCCGCTGACGTTGACCCTCAGCCTGCTGCGACTGACCTACATCGAACTGCACCAGAGGCCGGTGGCGCACACGGAGAAGACGGCGGCGACGCAGTACCTGCTCCGCAACCGAGGCAACGTCACTGAATACCGCAAAGTCGTCGCGGCGGCACTCACCGAGGAAGCCGCCAAGGCCCGCGCTCGCGGATCGGTCTCGGTGATGTCCGCTGACGATGTCGAACGGACACGCACCGACCCGGAAGCGGTCGCCTTCGAACATGGTCTCGATCCGATGATCTTGAAGAAGATGGTCGCGGGAGAACTCGACACGGTCATGACCGCGTGTACCGACAACAAGAA
Organism: Streptomyces sp. NPDC097595; assembly: GCF_044761525.1. Classification (NCBI taxonomy): domain Bacteria; kingdom Bacillati; phylum Actinomycetota; class Actinomycetes; order Kitasatosporales; family Streptomycetaceae; genus Streptomyces; species Streptomyces sp. NPDC097595. Next base: position 143,903 of record NZ_JBIWCN010000003.1, read on the forward strand.
CAGCCCGCATGCGCCGTCGGGGACGCCCTGCCCAGCTTCGTTCATGCTCTGTCTCGACTGCGAATGCGCCCGGGCACTTCCCAGACATCTACCCATCCAGGTCCTGGTCCACGACCGGCTCTCCGAGCGCCGGGAGCAGATGGACGCACTGCAGTGGGCCCGGCGATTCGCAGGACCGCTCGCCCGTCTGGCCGACCTGCTGGCCGAAGCCGACGAAGCCGCCGTCGCGGATGCTCGCCGTGACGCCACCGACGCCGATCGGGCCCTCGTCGAACGATTCCTGAACCGGGAGCTTGATCTGCGATGACCGCTCTCGCACCGATCCTGGACTGGGGAGATCTCCCAGACGGCACTATGGCACCGACACTGGACACGCTCGTGCTGCTGAACAGAGATCTACGGCCAGGCACGGACCTGTCCAAGCTCTCCCGGTTCGGCGACGACTGCTGGGATCTCAACCCGGCAGTCTTTGAGGACCACATGTCGTCCATGGTCGTGAACTTCACGCTGCTGTCCATCGAGATGCGGCTCGCGGCGAAGTTCTATGTCTGGCAACTCCTGAACCACGCGGAAGCCAGAGCGTTCCGGCGGGCCGGTACCGGCCGCATCGCGGTCAGGACGGTCGCGAACGCGTTCCTCAACGGGATGAAGTTCGTACTGGAATGGTTTGCGGAGCAAGGCGTCACCGAGCTCAGCCAGGTCACGAACGCCCTGCTGGACGACTACCTCGTGGCCCTGCTGGATCACGAAGTTCCTCTGGAACGCTGCTACCGGCGGCTCACCGAGATCCGCAGGCTCTGGGCCCACCGGCACATCCTGCCGTCCACAATGCGGCTCCCGGACTCTCCTCCCTGGGGTGGTGCAGACACCAGGGATCTGCTCGACCGTCCCTGCACGCCGCGGGCCAACCGCACCCGGCGGATCGGGGAGCCCACGATGCAGATGCTGCTGATCTGGGCCATCCGGTTCGTCGAGGACTTCGCTGAGGACATCCTCATCGCCCACAGCGAGTATCTCGATGTGCACGGACGCCTTCCTGACCGAAAGAACGCGGGCGGGGGGCCACAGGCTCACCGGCACCGGACAGGCGAGCTGGGACCACGAGTCGTCGCTTATTTGAAGGAGCTGGAACGGCGAGGCGAAGGACTTCCCGGGCGACGCCGCGACGACGGACAGCTGGAGATCGCCTGGACGCACCTGTCTGCCATCCTCAGCTGCTCGTCCGCCTTCAGGAAGACCGCGACCGGCCGCCTGGTGCTGGAGTCGGGCCTGCCGATCAGCGAGCACATCTATCTCGACGCCTCTGTCGTGGGTCTTTTGGAGGGACGCCCCTGGCGCGAGAACCGGTTCACCTACGCAGAGGCTCCGCAGTTCGCCCGGCTTCTGAGCACCGCCTGCTGCATCGTCGTCGCCTACCTGTCCGGCGCGAGAGCGGGGGAGGTTCTCAATCTGCGACGTGGGTGCGTCGAACGCGATCAAGCCACCGGCCTCTGGTTGATGACCGGCCTCTATTTCAAGGGCGCCGTGGACCAGGACGGCAACAAGCTCCCCGAAGGGCAGATGCGGCCCGACCCCTGGGTCATCATCGAACCGGTCGCCCACGCGATTGCCGTCCTTGAACGCCTTCACCCCCACCAACTGCTGTTCCCCGCCAAGATCGAACCCTTTCGTCGGCGATCAAGGCGCAGTAGACGGCTGGGGGAGGCCCGCAACGACCAGCGGATTGCCGCGGACCTGGCCGCGTTCACCGCCTGGGTCAACGCCGAATGCATCCGGCGCGGACGCACCGACCAGATCCCTGACGACGAACGAGGACGGCTCACGGTCGGCCGTTTCCGCCGCACCCTCGCCTGGTTCATCCGGCGCCGTCCCCGCGGGCTGATCGCCGCCTCCATCCAGTACGGCCATGCCCACACTCAAATGCTCCAGGGGTACGCCGGTGACTACGACTCCGGTTTTCCCGACGAATACGCCTTCGAGGAGTGGCTCTACCGCCTTGAGTGCCTGGCCGAGGACGAGCAGCAACTCGTCGAAGGAGAACACGTCAGCGGCCCCGCCGCCGACACCTACCGCCATCGCGTCACCGAGGCCAGTCGCCAGTTCGCCGGTCGTGTCCTCACAAGCGAGCGCCAAGCCCGCGACCTGGTCGGCAACCCCCTGCTGCAGATTCACCACGGCCGTGGCATGACCTGCGTCCTGAACCCGACCACGGCCGCCTGTCAACTGAGAGGCACCATCGACGACCCTCTGGTCACCCCGGACACCGACGACTGCCGACCCAGGTGCCCCAACCTCGCGCGCACCGACCGCGACATCGAATACGTCAAGCACCAGGTGGCCGAACTGGAAGAGATCGTCTCCGACCCTCTCGCCCCGCCCATCCGCCATGAACGCGAACGGCACGAACTGGCCCGGCTGCAGGCGATCCTCGACGTACACGGAAGGGACACCCGATGACGGTCTTCCCCCTCGACCACGAGACGGACGCGACCCGGAGAGCCATTCTCGCCGCGATGAACCGTCTGTTCGCCGGTACACCCCACCGGTCCACCGGCCGCCTCAACGTCTCCCAACTCGCCGTCGAAGCCAACGTCAAACGCTGGAACCTCACCCATCAGCACACCGACCTCAAAGACCTCTTCCAAGAGCACGTGGCCAAGGACGAGGCGAACAGAGCGACACAGGCCCGATCGGCGGACGCCTACGAGGAGCTGAAGGCGAAGTACGCCGACCTGCAGGCCCACTGCCGGTTCCTGGAGAAGCGGCTCAAGACCTATGCGGCAGCACTCAACCTGCTCTCCCTGGAACACGCCGCAGTCACCGGACGGGACGCAGTGGCCGCCAAGGTCCGCACTCTGCCCCGCCGTCGGCGGGACACGTAATGATGCCTTCGGAGGGTAGGGAGAATCGAGCGCTGGTGGCCAGGCCGGATTCTCGTGCGCGGGGCCACTCAGCGGGGGCAGCCGACCGCGGATTTCACAACGCGCAATCGTCAACGGGCTGGTGAGTCGGCGTGGTGCCTCGCGGCGGTGTCCAGCCTTGGCCCATGGCTTGTCCGTTGGGAGTGGAACGATGACGGGGCCATGGCGTTGTCGACGGAGTTGACAGAGTTGTTGGGCGTGCGGGACCCGACCGTGCTGGCCCCGATGGGTGGTTCGGCCGGAGGCGCGCTGGCCGCGGCCGTCTCCCGGGCCGGCGGTCTCGGCCTGTTGGGCGGTGGGTACGGGGACCGGGCGTGGCTGGAGCGCGAGCTGCCGATCGTCGCGGAGAGCACGGGCCATCCGTGGGGTGTCGGTTTCCTGACCTGGACGGTTCATGCCGACGTGATTGAGTAGGCGTTGGAGTTCGATCCTGCAGCGGTGATGCTGTCCTTCGGCGAACCGGGCCCGTTCGTTGACCAGATCCGCAGGTCGGACGCAGTTCTGATCGTTCAGGTCACCGATATGGACGAGGCCAAGCGGGCCGTGGAGGTAGGCGCTGACATCATCGTGGCGCAGGGGACCGAGAGCGGTGGGCACGGTGCACGGCACGGGCGGTCCACGTTGCCGTTTGCGCCGCTCGTTGTGGATCTCGCGGCGCCGGTACAGGTGCTGGCGGCCGGTGGGATCGGCGATGGGCGTGGCGTGGCCGCAGCTCTGGCCTTTCCACCTCTGCCGGTCTGGGCGGGCGAAGCCGTCGACCGCATCACCGGTCTGCCTTCCGCAGCCGACCTCGTCACCACCCTGGCCGCCCAGGCCGAAGACACACTGACCTGGGCCGGAAGGCGTCGGCCGAACCATCGGCCACCAGCCCACGACTAGGAGCTCCTGGCAGATTGCGGCGTTTGTGGCGCGGCTGGTTCCCTTCGAGACCGCCACCGAGCAGCCCTTAGTATCGCCGCATGCGACGAGGGGCAGGACTGGTGATAGCTGGGGTTGCAGCTCTGGCCTGGAGCGAGTGGTTGAACTGGCGCTGGTCTCGATTTCTCGTTGGGAACAACGGAGGCGCATCCGAGGCCGTGGTGGTGTTGGGGTACCGGAATCCCCAAACGACTGCGAACTTGATCAACCGATGGCGAGTCCGGGCCGGACTTCGCTCCATCGCTGAAGGCGGTGCGTATGAGACCTGCGTGATCTTCAGCGGCGGTGCGACCCGCATCAGCGGCACGGAGGCACAGTTGATGGCTGACTACGCGAAGTCGGTGCTTGCGTTCGACGGCACGGTGCTCCTCGAAGACCAGAGTGCGACGACGTGGGAGAACATCACGAACATCATTCCATTGGTGGAAGGCGTGGACCGTATCAAGATCGCCTCCCAACCCGCTCACGCACTCAAGGCTCGTGCCTACTTGCGGCGGCAGCGCCCCGATCTTGCAGAAAGGCTGGTGCGCGCGGATGACTACCGCCTTGGCGAGTGGATGGTCGTCAAACCGCTGCTGGCCGTGTACGGGCTGTGGACACTGCGCGGTCTCAAGGCCGACGAACGGAAGGTCTTGCTGTAGACAGCCACTGCCGGGTGGCGTCACGCATGATGGTTCTTGAGGGGCAGGGCAACAGCTCTGTTGCTCGTCGGGCCCTTGGTCTGGGGTTCTGAACTGGCAAGATGCCCTCAGTCATGGAGGGTAGCGCCACAACACACTGGCGTGCTTACCCTTGGGGTCGACGGCGAGCCAGGGCTCGCGCTCGGCCCGCAGGATGTTCCGCCCGTGCAGATCGCCATGGACGAGCGTGTCGGGCTGCGCTCGCCCCAACTCCCTTACGGTGGCGAGGGCTGCATCGAGCACGGGGCGCGGCAGGGGGTGCGCGAACTCGACGTCGTCGGTGCGCAGCCCGTCCTCCCACTCCCCGGCCCGCTCACTGAGCCGGGGCAGCCCGGGCGGCGCGGGCACGGCGAGCCGCCGCCCGAGCCGCGCGGCGACGACGACCACGTCGTCCCCGTCGACGGCCGCGGCGAGGGTCACCGTCGAGGCCCGCTCCAGCAGCATCGCGTACCGGGAGTCGTCCCGCTCGTAGAGGCTTACGGCCCCACGCCCACCCCAGGCGGCGAAGGCGTCGGGCTCGTGGTCGTTCCCGGGGTGCGGGAAGGAGACCTTGAGCACGGCGGGGGGTGTGCCGTCGCGCCGGACGGGGAGGATGATGCCGACGCCGCCGTGGGTGAGGGGGCCGTCGGGGACGCAGCCCCAGGCGTCGAGCAAGTCGGCGACGAGGCCGGGGAGTTCGCCGAGCCACCGCGCCCCGGTGCTGCCTTCGCGCTCGACGGTGGTCCGCGCGAACTCCTCCGGGATGACGATCATCCGGGCACCTTACATGGGCGGGACGGGGCTTGGGGGAGGGTGAACGAGGGGCGTGGCTCGGGTTGTTGGCCTAGGGTGGCGATGCATGCCTGCTGTGTAAGCGGTGGGGCGGTTATGCCGGTGCTCCCCGCACGTGCGGGGATGCCCTCTCATCGTGGGCCCGATCGCGAACCCCGAGTCCCGTTCCCCGCGATCGCGGGGATGCCCCGCCGCTCACCGGTCTGCTGGGCCGCGAGGCCTACCGCTCCCCGCACCTCGCGGGGACGGCGGGCAGCGCCCCGTACCCTGACCGACATGTCGGCCCACCCCCTCACCCTCCACCCCCTCCGCTTCACCCCCGAGGAGATCCGCGACGTCGTCGCCCTCTACGCCGGCAACCCGGCCTACTGGCGTGCGGCAGGCGAGTACGACCCCGACGACATCCAGGCGGCGCAGGTCGAGGCCGATCTGCGGGATGAGGTCGCCACGGAGGGCGGCGAGGTGTTGCTCGCGCGCAGTGGGGAAGGGCGGCTCGTCGGGGTCGTCTGTCTGCTGCGTCGGCATCCGAAGGACGGTCTGCCCTGGATCGGGCTGCTCATGGTGGACAGCCGCTCCCGCCGTACGGGGATCGGGCGGCGGCTCGTCGGGCTGGTCGAGGAGCGGTTTCGGGCCGAGGGGCGGAGTGGCCTCCGGCTTGCCGTACTTGAGAACAACCCGGATGCGTTGGCCTTCTGGAAGTCCCTCGGGTGGCGCGAGATCGACCGGCGTCAGGACCTGGCCCACGGCAGGCCGTGCATCGTCATGCACAAGAACCTGGCCTGAACGGGACGCGCCCGCCGCCACGCGCCAGTGGGTGGCGTGGTCCCGTACCAGCGGCCGGTACGACCGGGCCGGAGAGCCCGAGCCGTCGGCCTGCTCGGCGTCACGGACGGAAACGCCCCGGCGCCCCCGGTGAGGGGCGATCAGCCGGGCACCGTGCGCGGGCGGACTACGGCTCGACCTGCACATACCGCCCCCAGACCTGCGCCTTGCGGAACGGCCCGTCCCCGTCGCCGGTGTACTGCGGGGAGTCGAAGGCGACCCAGTACACCAACTCGCCCTCGCGTGCCTGGGGATGGCAGTTGGGCTCCGGCGCGGCCATGGCGTCGATGGCCCCGGAGAACTCGGCGGCCTGCCACGGCCCGTCCCAGTCCGCGTCGCGCACGACGACGACCCGGCTGCCGGGTGCCAATGCCCCGGCCGGCCACGTCTGGCCGAGGGGCCGGCCGAGGACGTGTTCCGCCGCCCGGCGGTCGCCGTCCAGCAGCGGGAAGTGCGTGTGCCAGGCGGGATCGACGGACGGCATCGGCCCGGACCATGCCTCGTGACGGCGCCGCCCCTCGTGGTTCGCGTTGCGGGGGAGGTAGCCCCGGAAGAGATCGGCCCCGCGCAGTCCGTCGTGGACCTGCCCGGCGCACTCGGTGACGGGCGCGACGGAGGCGGGATCGGCAGCCCGGAAAACCCCGCCGTCCAGCCGGAACGCCTTGCCCTCGTCAGGGTCGACACCACAGGCCGCGACGAGCCTGCCTTCCCGGAAGGCGGCCGCGTACTCGTACAGAAGCTGCCCCCCGAAGGTGCTGTCGCTGATGACGACGACGGGCGCGGCGAGGCTGAGGAACGACCCCAGCGCGAGGTCGGTGTAGTCGAAGGCGTCCAGCGGATCGGGCTTCGCGGGCACGCCCGCCGCGTCGCGCCAGGCGTCCAGCGCGGGTGGCGCGAGCCGCTGCCCCTCGTAGGCGAGGCCGCTGACGGCGTGCTCCAGCTCCCAGGGGGCGGGAAGCACCCACCCTTCGGGCAGGGCGGGGTCGCCGGTGCGCGGGGCGTAGGCGGAACCGCCGGGGATGACGAGGTCGTAGAGCGGCAACACGCTTGCGTCGAGCGCCAGGACGCAGTTGAGGTGGAAGCCCATGGGGGGCATCGTCACATGCGGTGCGCGCGGGAGGCGCACGTACGAGAACCGCCGCTGATGGAGACGCCCGATGCCGATGACGATCCGCCCCGCCCGACGCGACGACAGCCCGTCCCTCGCGGCCCTGATCGAGGAGATCGAACGCTTCTACGGAGCCACGGAGATCCAGCCGCTCACGGAACGCCACACCCAGATCGAGGAGTCCTTGTTCGGCCCGGTCCCCCTCGCTCAGGTACTGGTCGCGGACCCGGGCGACGGGACCCTGGCCGGGATGGCCGCGTACTCGTTCCTCTGGCCGGCGAGGGGGACGACGCATGCGCTGTTCCTGAAGGAGCTGTACGTCAGTGAACCGTGGCGGGGAGGGGGCGTGGGCGCCCACCTGATGGCGGAACTCCGAGCGGTGGCGTCCGCCCGTCCCGGGTGCAGCCGGATGGAGTGGATGGGCGACACGGACAACGTGCAGGCTCTGGGGTTCTACGGGGCGCTGGGCTTTGAGGTGGTGGAGGGGAAGGTGGTGTACCGGGTGGGGGTGGAGGGGTGAGGTGGGTGGTTGCGGTGAACGGGGTTCGAGAGAGCGGGTGTTGTCCTACGCTTGAGTCGTATGTCGGCTGTGTTGACCTTGGGGCGGTTATGCCGGAGTGGGTGAAAGTGGTCAGAAACCACGCGCACGCGAGATAAAGCCGCAGGTCAGGAAGAGTGCTCCCCGCGCGTGCGGGGACGGCGGCCCCACCGGCGACCATGGCCGTTGGCGCCCAAGTCCGCTGTTCGCGGAAGGGGGGGGCCCCCCCCCCCCCCCGGGGGGGGGGCCCCCCCCCGGCGGGCGGCCGGGCGGCCGCGGACGCGGGGCCCCCGCCAGGAGAACGCACAAGGACCCAAAACACAAACAACGCAGG
>NZ_JBIWCN010000003.1:152004-225084 GCF_044761525.1 Streptomyces sp. NPDC097595
GTAGGCTCGCGCCCCGCCGGGCGGGGCCCGGCGCCCCCCCCGGCGCCCTTGCCGGTGGGCCCCCACGGCCGCTTTCCGGCGGGGGCCCCCCCCCCCCCCCCGGGGGGGGGGGCCCCCTTCCGTAGGGCGGCACGTCGCTCAGGACTGCTGGCCGCCCGCCTGCTTGACGACCTTGTCCGTCACATCGACCGTGTCTCCGGTGGGCGGCGCGTCGACGTCGACGTCAGTTCCGAAGTCGCTGAAGTCCATCACGACCTTCGCCTTGCCCCGGTTCGCCGAACCGGACTCCTTCGCGCCCCCGGTCGGCTGCGCGGAGATCTCGATCTGCTGGCGGCGCATCAGCCCCTTGCCATCGACCCACAGGTCCACCGGCACCGTCTCGCCGAGCTGTTCACGCAGCTTTCGGGCCTGCGCGGCGTCGCCCTTGGCGAGCTTGTCGATGTCCAGGTCGACCTTGTAGTGGGTCGTCTCGACACCGCCCACGCTCTCCGTACCGACCTTCTTGATGTCCTTCTCGGACAGCGACTTGGAGTAGGCAAAGGAGTCGGTCGGATCGCTCACCTGGCTGCTTCCGGTGGCCCCGGAGGTCCGCAGCTTCTCCATGTCGATCTTCATCCAGCTCTTGCCGCCGGGCAGGCCGCCCTCACCCTTCGGCGGCTTTTGGTAGATCATCTTGTCCACGACTCGCTGCTCCAGCCGCTGACCCGACTGCTCCATGGTCAGCTTGCTCTCCCCATCCTCGAAGTCCATGACGCCGGAGCCGGTGACCGTCTGACTCTGTCCCTTGGCGCTTACCGAGGTCGTGATCTTCACGCGCGCGGAACCGGCCTCGGTGGTCTTCTTGTTGGTCGCCTGTACTACCTGCGAGGGCGACGCGTCGGCCGTCTTGCCCGCCCCGGAGGGCTTCGTGTCCTTCGCCGCGTCGCCCTTGTCGTCCGACCCACACCCGGCCAGCGCGGCAACGGCCAGCAGACCCGCCACTCCGTACGCAGCCGCCCTGGTCCCCCTGGTCTTCACATTCGTCATCACAGCACCCTCCCCAAACCGAAACCGTTACGTCAGGTATGCGCCCGGTGCCCGGAAGGTGATCCCGCATGCGAAGCGGCTGCCGTTCTACGCCAGCCGCAGTAGTTCGCGTCCAGGCGGGCTCTCTGATGCGCGCTCGGCGAACGGGTCGGCTATCCAGAGGCGTTGGCGTACCCTTGCCGCGTATGCCTGACGTGTGATTGTTGAGATGGATATGCCGGACTGTGCGAAAGTGGTCAGAAACCGCGCCTTCACTCGATAGACCTGCAGGTCAGCGAGCTGCTCCCCGTACGCGCGGGGATGGTCCCAGGAGGAGGCTGGTGATGATCTGGTCTCCGCCCTGCTCTCCGCACGCGCGGGGATGGTCCCTCGATGGTCGCCCACGAGATCCGGCTGAGGCACTGCTCCCCGTACCCGCGGGGACACCATCAACCACGCATCGCCCGCCCCAGCCTCCGCCCGGCTACGCTCCCCCGCATGACCGACCCTCACGCCCGTGCCGACTTAACCCCCGGCCTCATCCGCGCCCTGCTCCGCGACCAGCACCCCGATCTGGCCGATCTGCCGCTCAGCCTTGCCGCGCGGGGGTGGGACAACCAGTTGTGGCGGTTGGGGGATGGGCTTGCTGTGCGGTTGCCGTGGGCGACTTCGTCTGCTGATGAGTTGTTGTTGAAGGAGCATGCCTGGGTGCCTGGTCTGGCTCCGGGGCTGCCGTTGCCCGTGCCCGTGCCGCAGCGGCTTGGTGTGCCGTCCGAGCGGTTCCCGCGGCCCTGGTTGGTTACCACGTGGGTGGCCGGGGAGCCCGCTGATCGGGTTCCGGCTACGCGGGGCGAGGAAGCGGCCGATGTGTTGGCCCGGTTTCTGAGTGCTCTGCACCGGCCCGCCCCGGACGGGGCGCCTGTCGGGAGGGGGAGGGGTGGGCCCCTGGGGCCCTACGGGCAGTACTTCGAGCGGTCGCTTCTTGATGCTGTCGGGCGGGGGTTGGTCGCCGATCCGGACGGCGTTCGCCGGGTCTGGGCCGATGCCGTCGCCGCCCCCGACTGGGACGGGCCCGCGTTGTGGCTTCACGGGGATCTGCATCCCGCCAACGTGCTGACCGGCAACGCCACGTTCTGCGGGGTCATCGACTTTGGTGACCTCTTCGCCGGTGACCCGGCCTGCGACCTCGCCGCCGCCTGGATTCTGCTTCCGGACAACGGCGTTGACCGGTTTTACGCCGCGTACGATCCCGCCCCGGACGCGGCAACTCTTCGCCGGGCCCGTGGCTGTGCGGTCCTGCGTGCGCTGAGTGGGCTGCTCATCGCGGACGACGGTGACCGGGGGCTCCCCAACGGGAAGTCGACGTGGGGGCCGCCCGCTCGGAGGTCACTGGAGCGGCTCGTCGCTTCGCTGGGATGAGTGGGGCGAGTGGCTTGTGCTGCGGAGCCCGTAAGAAGTGAGTGAGTGGGGCTCTACAGCCAGCGTTGGGCCGCCTCCACGCTGTCGCCGCCCGTGGTGTTGAACGCGAGCGCGGCCTGGGGCGCATGGCGGCGGATGAGGTTGACGATGTGTTCGAAGAGTGGGAGCAGTGGCGCGGCCTTGCGGATTCCGCCGCCGATGACCACGACGTCCCAGGGGCGTTCGGTCAGGGCTGCGACGAGGGCGGGTTCGGCCGCGTCGTTGAACTCGACCAGCGTCATGGCCGCGTCGATGCCGTGGTCGGCGAAGCGCGCGAGCTCCGCTTCGAGCGCCGCGCGCAGGGCGTCTCCGTCGACACCGGGGATGGCTTGGGGGTCGTAACCGACGACCAGTGCGGAAGGCATACGGTCAGACTACGGAGGGCGGGGAGCATGACTGAAGGTGCGTGGGACGACGACCGTGCGTATGACGACGCCGTCCGGCTGGCGCGGCGCGCGACGCGGGTTGGTTGGACGGCGGTCAGTGGCACGGTGGCGGCGCTCGGTTGCGTCGCCGTCGTGGCGGCTGGGGTGTGCTTGGTGGTGGTCTTCGTGTGGGCGTACCTCGTCGTGTCGGTCAACCGCTAGCCCCTGCCAGCCGGTCCAGCGCCGCCGCCGTGAGCGCCGTGATCGCGGCGGGCAGTGCCGTGCGGATCGCGGGGGCGAAGTGGGGGGAGTGGTTCGGGGGGATGTTCGTCCCGTTGGTGGCCGCCCACTGGCGGGGGCTCGTCGTGCCCAGCATCCAGTAGACCAGCGGGATTCCGGTCTCGCCGTGGAGTTCGCGGCCCGCGTCCCCGTAGAGGGCGAAGTCCTCGGCGGCCAGTGACGGGGGCCAGCCCGTGACGCGTGCCGGGCCGTACAGGGCGGTGTGGGCGGCGCGGACCGCGTCCGTCGCGGCCGGGTCGCCGTGCAGGGCCGGGGAGCGGGAGAGCACGGTGAGGTCCGGGTCTCGGGGGCAGGCGGACGCGGCGCACTCCGCCCGGACGATGCGGTCCACCGCCGCCAGGGCCCGGTCCAGGGTGTCGTCGGTGAGGGCGCGCAGGCCGATGCCCAGTTCGGCGGTGTCCGGGACCACATTGACGGCCGTCCCGGCGTGCACCGTGCCCACGGTGAGGGCGAGTTGTTCGGCGGGGGCCGCCTCGCGGGCGACGACCGTCTGGAGGCGGCCGATCACCGCCGCGGCCGTGACCACCGGGTCCACGGTGAGGTGCGGGGTCGCCGCGTGGCCGCCCCGGCCGTGGACGACGACGGTGAGGGCGGCGCTCGCGGCGGCGACCGGGGCGTAAGGGCCGCCGTGCGCGATCAGGCCGGCGGGGAGCGGGGCGGCGTGCTGGGCGAGGACCGCGTCGGGCCTGCCGAACCGCTCGTACAGGCCGTCCGCCAGCATCGCGCGCGCCCCGGTCAGGGTCTCCTCGGCGGGCTGGCCCACGACCACGAGGGTGCCGCGCCAGTGGTCGGTGGTGCGGGCCAGCAGGTCCGCCGCGCCGGTGGCCGCCGCCAGGTGGAGGTCGTGGCCGCAGGCGTGCATCGCGGGGCCGGTGCTCGCGTACGGGAGGCCGGTGAGCTCCCTGAGCGGCAGGGCGTCGAGCTCGGTGCGCAGGTATACGCGGGGGCCCTCGCCGTTGCGCAGGACGCCGACGACTCCGTGGCCGCCGATGCCCCGGGTGACGTCGAGTCCTGCGGCGGTGAGCCGCTCCGCGAACAGGGCTGCGGTGCGGGCCTCTTCGCCGGACGTCTCCGGGTGGCGGTGGACGTCCAGGTAGAGGGTGAGGGCGGGGCGGATCGCTTCCTGGGTGAGGGCCTGGGACAGGGCGGGGTGGGTGGCTGGCCGGGGGGCGGTCAGGTGGGTCAACGGAGGCTCCTGACGTGCTCGTCGGGGCCGCTGGCATCGCGTGCCAGCGATGTGTGTGCGGAAGGCATGCCGAGCGGTGAGCGGCGGGCGGTGGAATGGTCGGCGTACACCCCCACCGGGGCGTACGCCAGTGGGTGGCCCCCGGACACGGTGGCCCCGGACCGGAGGAGACACCATGGAGAAGAACCTCAGCACCCTCGCCGACGAGATCCTTGAGCTGGAGGCCGAGACCTTCGAGATCTCGGACTACTCGGACGCCAGCGAGGTCGTGCTCGCCGGTTCCACCAGCTGCAGCTCGACCTCGACGTGCAGCTCCACCACCAGCACCACCTCCTGCACCGCCTGATCGGGCGATGTGCGCGCCCGGTATCCGTCTCCTTCCGGACGGGTACCGGGCGCTTCGCCGTTACGGGAACGGGTGCGGGACCATGCGCATCCCGGCCTCGGTCAGGTCCGTCGTGCGGTGGCCGCCCCGGCGGAGCGCGGTGCGCAGGCGGGGCATGAACGGGGCGCGGCGGCGGTTCCAGCCGAAGTCGATCGGCAGGAGCCCGGGGGCGAGGGTGGCGACGGTGCGCAGGCCCATGCGTTCCTGCTCCGGGGTGGTCTGGTCGACGGCGATCACATCGTGCCCGGCGTCGGCGAGTTCACCGATCACGGCGCGGAGGTCGTCGCGCAGGTCGCCGGTGCGGGGGCGGCCGGTGGTCTCCCAGTCCCGGTAGACCTCCCCGAAGGGTCGTACGGCCAGGGGGTTGAGGTAGCTGTCGGCATGGGCGGTCATCCGGGGCAGGCCGTAGAGCTGGGCGTGGTCCTTGAGGTGGCGTACCCGGTCGAAGTCGTCGGCCATCGCCTCCAGTTCGTCGCGGCGCTCCCCGGTCTGGCGGGAGAGGTGCGGGATGTACGTGAGCACTTCGGACAGGGCGCCCTCGACGGCGGCCCGCGGGTCCAGCGAGGCGGCCGCCGCGAAGGAGAGGGCGCCGAGGCCGCCGTCGCGGCGTACGGCGAGCGCGGTCACGACGGGGACGGCCAGGTCCACGCGGTTGTCGAAGGCGTGGACGTCGTAGCCCTGGAGCGCGGCGCGTTCGGCCATGGCGGGCGCGGCCCGTCCGCCGACGGTGGCCAGGTCGATCTCGGTGAGCCGGGCGTTGCCGTACCAGGCGTTGAGGAAGGCGTCCCGTTCGATGAGTTCGAGCAGGCCGCCGAGGACGGCCTCCTCCAGGCCGCCGCCGATGGCGCAGCCGTTGGAGCACTCGAAGACGAAGTTGTCGGCGGCCAGTCCCGCGCTGTAGTAGACGAGCCGGGACGGGACGAGGACGGGCCTGTCGTCGCGCAGCGACCAGCCCCACTCCCACGGGATGGCGCGGTCCGGGTCGAAGGGGTCGACGAGCGGGTCGTCGCGGTAGGTGAGGGGATCGTAGAGGCCGCAGACGGCGGGGTCGACGGCGTCGGCCCGCAGCTCCGTCCAGGAGCCGGTGACGGGGGTGGTCCGGCCGCGCCGGTGGGTTCCGGCGTAGCGCTCCAGGCCCTCCAGGAAGGCGAGGACGCGGCTGGTGGAGAAGGTGTTCTCCTGGCCGCTCCAGGTGACGTCGTTGAGCCCCGCGTAGCCGCGTACGAAGACGCTGCCGGCGACGGGCGCGGTCGTCGGCGAGGTGACGTCGGACCAGGTGCCGCCGCCCAGCATCCCGCAGACGGGGTTGGCCAGGGCCTCTTCCGGCAGGGGGTACGAGGACGCGGGGCGCAGCCGGTAGCCGTCCGGGTCGGGCTTGGGGCGGGCGACGAGGGCCAGCGGGCGGGGCCCGGCGGGGGCGGGCGGCGGGGCGCAGTCGGGGCAGCGGGGATCGGCGAGCAGCGGGTACGTCCGCACCTGGAGGGTCGCCAGGTCGAGGCGGGTGACCTGGGGCAGGAGCCGGTCGGCCGGGCCGGTGGCGGGGGCTTCGGCGCCGGGGCCGTCCAGCAGCGCGCGGCACAGCGCGGCCACGGCGTCGTGGGTGTGGTCGGTGAGCAGCGGCCAGGCGCCCGTGGGGCGGGGGCCGTCGGGGCCGCCGGTCTCCAGGGCGTCGCGCTCGCTGCGGCTGCGCAGGCGCTGCCAGCGCATCGCGAGGCAGCGCCCGCAGGCGGGGGCGGTGCCGTCGCCGCCCCAGGGGCCGATGAGGACGGCGGAGGCGGTGAGATGGACGCGGGCGCCGGGGCGTTCGGCCGCCCAGGGGTCCGGGGCGCCCCGGTCGCCGAGCGCGTCGGTGGCGTCGGTGGCGCCGACCGGGACGACGGGGACGTCCCGCCCGGTCCGGTCGGCCAGAGCGGTGCGGAGCACGGCCCGGGCCGCCTCCATGGGGGCGACGGCGGGGGCGGGCGCGGGGGCGGTGCGCGTCGGGGCGCTCATGAGGACCTCGTCCAGCGGAAGGTCTTGACGGCGACGGCGCCGAAGATCAGGGCGAAGACGACGAGTCCGGCGCAGCCGACCCAGACGTCGGAGAGGCCCCCGCGTCCGGCGATCGCGTGGGACACGGCGTCGTTGAGGTAGCGCAGCGGCAGGACCACGGAGACGTGCTGGAGCCAGGACGGCATCGAGTCCAGCGGGAAGAAGGAGCCGGAGAGGAACGCCATCGGCAGCATCAGGAAGTTGGCGACGGCCGCGACGGACTCCGGGGTGTCGGCGAACGAGCCGATGATGACGCCGAGCAGCAGGAAGGTGGTGACACCGAGGAGGAGCACCGGGATCAGCAGGGGCCATCCGGAAGCGGGCCGCAGGCCGAACACCGGCAGCATGGCGACGCCGACGAACAGCAGCGACTGCACGGCCCCGACGACCAGGGCGAGGACGTAACGGGAGCCGATGACGGCGGAGAGCGGGGCCGGGGACATCCGGATCAGGCGCAGGATGTCGTCGTTCCGCCACTGCATCAGGGTGAACGCGATACCGAAGACGGCCGCGTTGGCGACGCCCCAGGACAGGACCCCGGCGGCGGTGTAGGAGAGGTAGGACAGGCCGCTCTCCTCGACGTCCTGGCCCCGGAAGATCAGGCCGAAGACGACGAGGAAGAGGAGCGGGAAGGCGAAGGTGAAGAAGAGGGTGCTCTTGTCGCGGATCTGGGCGCGGTAGCCCGCTGCGGCCAGTGCGGCGTAGGCGCTCATGGCTGGTGCTCCGTGGTGTCGGCGTTCCGGCGGGGGGTGTGCGCGGACCGGGTGAGCCGGGCCGTGAGATCGAGGTAGACGTCCTCCAGGCCGGCGGTGCGGGTCTGGACGCCGTCGAGACCGGTCAGCTTGTCGACGGCGCTGAGGACTCGGCCCGCCTCGCGGGTCTCCAGGACGAGGGAGCCGCCCTGGACGGTGACCCGGTCGACGCCGGGGATGGCCGCCGCCTCCTCCTCGCCGAGGCGGCCGAGCGGCAGCATCAGCCTGGTGGCCGCCTTGAACCCGCCGACGAGGTTGTGCGGGGTGTCGGTGACCGCGACCCTGCCGTCCACGAGGATCGCGATGCGGTCGCAGAGCGCTTCCGCCTCGTCCAAGTGGTGGGTGGTGTAGACGATGGTGCGGCCCTGGGCCTTGAGGCCGCGCAGCACCTCCCACAGGTCGCGGCGGGCCTGCGGGTCCAGGGCGGCGGTGGGCTCGTCGAGGAAGATCAGCTCGGGGCCGTGGACGAGGGCGGAGGCGATGGCGAGGCGCTGGCGCTGCCCGCCGGAGAGGCTCTCCACCTGGATGTCGCGCTGCTCGGTGAGCCCGACGGCCTCCAGCGTGGCGTCCACGGCGGCGCGCGGGGCGCCGTAGAGGGCGGCGACGGTGCGCAGGTGCTCGTGCGCCCGCTGCCGGACGAAGAAGGCGGAGGACTGGGTCTGGATGCCGACCCGGGGCAGCAGCGCGGTGTTGCGGGGCCAGGGGGACTCGCCGAACACGGCGGCCGTGCCGCTGTCGGCCCGGCGCAGCCCCTCCATGATCTCCACCAGGGTCGACTTGCCTGCGCCGTTGGGTCCGAGCAGGCCGAAGAACTCGCCGCGCCCGATCTCCAGCGACACGTCGTCGAGGGCCTGGCGTTCTCCGTACCGCTTGGAGATGTGCCGGACGTGGACGGCGGGGGCCGGGGTGGCGTCCTCGCCGGGGGTGGTTGGCATCGCCTGTACCTCATTCATGTGGTGCGTGGTTCCTTCCGGTCGAGGACGGTCGGGGAAGGCCGGGGAAGGTCGAGGACGGTCGCGCTCCGCGGTCACCTCGGTCACCCCGTCAGGAGCTGGTACGCCGCGGCGCAGGTGCCCGCGGCGGCGAGGAGGACGAGCGCGACGAATCCGGCGGCGTATGCCGTGTAGAGGCGTCGGGCCCGGCGGGGGTACGCGGCGGCGGCGTCCGGGTCGCTGCGGCGCAGGGCCAGGTAGGCACGGGTCTCCGGGGCGAGGCGGGCGGTGCCGAGGAGGTGGCCGAGCATGCGGTAGCCGTCGAGCGGGGGCAGCGGGACGAGGTTGCTGAGCCCCTGGACGGCGCCGAGCAGCAGGAGCCCGGCGAGCAGCGCCCTGGTGGGGTCGCCGGGGGGCAGCAGGGACCACCAGAGGGCGAAGGGCAGCAGCAGCACCATGTTGAGCTGGGCGCCCGCCCCGGCGATGACGAGCCGGGCGCGCAGGGCGGGGAGGAAGAGGTAGTTGTCGACGGTGCAGTAGAGCATCGCCACCGGGAACCGCCAGCGCAGTCCGATCTCGGTGACCGTGCCGCCGTAGTGCTGGGCGGCGATGCCGTGGGCCAGTTCGTGCAGGGTGATGCTGAACCACAGGAA
Source organism: Streptomyces sp. NPDC097595 (assembly GCF_044761525.1). Taxonomy (NCBI): domain Bacteria; kingdom Bacillati; phylum Actinomycetota; class Actinomycetes; order Kitasatosporales; family Streptomycetaceae; genus Streptomyces; species Streptomyces sp. NPDC097595. Next base: position 161,072 of record NZ_JBIWCN010000003.1, read on the forward strand.
CAGGGCGGCACCCGTCAGGGCCGCCGGCTCCCGGATCAGCTCGCCGGTGCCGTCCAGGAGTTCGCCGGTGTGCAGGACGAGGGCCACGACGGTGACGAGGACGGCCGCCAGCAAAGGGAGTTGGACCGCCGGGTGGAGCAGCGGACGCAGGACGCGGTGGAGCCGGGCGGTGGTCCGGTCGGCGTCGGCGACCAAGCGCCGGGTGCCGTGCCACCGGCCGCCGGTCCGGGCCGGGGGAGGGGCGGCGGGCGGCGGGTCGGGGGCGCCCGCCAGCAGGCTCCGGGTGCCGAGGAGGCCGAGGAGCCTGTTCCAGTGCTCCTCGGCGAGCCGGCGGCCGAAGCGTTCGGCGTAGGCGGGGGCGAGGTCGTCCAGGGTGCGGGTCCCGTCTAGGCGGGAGATGAGGAAGTGCTCCTTGGGCCCGACCTCGAACGCGGCACCGCTCACGGGGTGCTTGAGCAGGTGCACCGTGCGGGGGCCGCGCAGCAGGGGCGGGCTGATGAGGACGCCGGGCCCGAGCGCGGGGCGGTACGCGCGCGCGGCGGCGCGGGCGCGGTCGGTGGCCGGGTTCATGAGCCCGCCGCCTTGTCCGTACGGGCGTCGTCAGGCACCGTACCGGCGTCGCCCGCCACCGCACCGGTGGTGCCCGCGCGCAGGACCTGGCCGAGGACGAAGGAGAGGTACGCCTCGTCGCGGATCGTCACATGCAGCCGGTTGTTGGTCATGTGCATGTACGGGGAGAGCAGCCGGGGCAGGACCGCCGGGACATGGGTGAGCCGTTCCAGGGGGGCCGCGTCGGCCGGCTCGGTGCGTTCCTGGCCGGTGTCCTCGCGGGCGGGTCCGTCCCAGACCGGGAAGAGGAGTTCGCCCCGGGTGGCGAGGTCGGTGATCCGGTCCCGCAGCTCCAGGCAGTGGGCCGCCCAGCCGCGCAGGAAGGACGGCAGCCGGCCGAGCTCCCCGGCCGCGATGGCGGCGCGGATCGCGGCGAAGCGGCTGCCCAGGGCCGGCGCCATCTGCGCGTAGTTGCGCTCGTACTCCTTGGATCCGATGAAGCCGGTGCCGGGGAAGGCGCGGTGCCAGAACGCGTAGTAGCCGTCCAGGTAGTCGGCGAGCCGGTCCTCCTCCGGCAGGAAGCAGCTCGCCATCACCATCATCAGCTGGGCGGAGGTGCCGAGCAGCACGGTCCGCAGGTGGAGGTTCATGGTGCGGAAGGCGTCGATGACCAGGTCGCTGGAGTGCCGGAAGTGCCACTCGGCCAGCTCGACCCCGGCCGGGCCGCCGTACTTGGCGTACTCGGGGGCGTACGGCTCCAGGCTGAAGGAGTTGTTCGGCCGCAGGTTCATCCGGCCGTCCTCGCCCATGTACCGGGCGCGGTCCTCGCCGGGGAACTCGATGTCGAACAGCTCGTTGTAGAAGTCCTTGAGGAACCCGGAGTCGACCTCGTAGAGGGCGGGCCGGGTACGGAGGAAGCCGGTGAGGGCCTCCTCGGCGCGGCGCAGCACCTCGGGGGCGGCCTCGGGGCTCGCGGGGCGCAGCCGGAGCCGGACGTGCGGTCCCTCCAGCCAGTACGTGATGAAGAAGTGGCCGGCCAGCAGCCCTTCGGCGGTCAGCTCGGCGACCAGCGGGCGGACGCAGTCGACCAGCATCGGCCGGGGGCTGGCCGCGTAGAAGACGTGCAGCGCGATCCAGTCCCCCCGTTCCGTGCCGGTGGGGCGGGCGGTGCTGGTCGAGATCAGTTCCGGCATGTGGGGCCGTCCTCGGTACGCGGGCGGGAGGTGAAGGTCTCCACGGCCAGTTCGGCGACGTGGTGGCCCTGTTCGGAGATCACGTGCGGGGCGTCCTCGGACGGGAGCATCTCCCGCAGGACGACGGCGTCGCCCGGCCCGCGCTCCAGCAGGGCGTCGAACGCGGTCAGGGACAGCGGGCTGTCGAAGTCCACGTACAGGGGTTTGGCGCCCAGGCCGCGGCGCCCCTCGCGCAGGACCGTCGCGAAGACCTGGGCGGGCAGCCCGTGGGCGCGCCGCCAGCGCCGCCAGCCGAGGAACCACCCCGCCTCGTCGGCGCCGGGTGTCCGGGCGGGCAGCGCCCGGGCGTCGGCCGTCCAGCTGCGGCGGCTGACGACGACCCCGTCGTGGACCACGCGCGGCCTGCGGGTGACCCCGTCGTGGGCGGGGGCCTCGGGGACGCCGCCCCAGACGTCGGTGGGGGTCATGGTGCTCGGGGCGAGCAGGAGCAGGGTGCGGGGGATCTCCGGCAGGGCGACGGGGACGAGGTAGCCGAGGTAGACGGGGACGACCTCGCAGCCCAGCCGCCGGGACCGCAGGACGAGCCGGTCGGTGGCCTCGTCGTGCTGGAGGTACAGGTCCTCCAGGTGGATCCGGGCGTCCTCGGGCACGGTGGAGGTCTCGCCCGGGCAGACGATCTGGTGGCTCGTCAGCCGCCCGTGCAGGTTGAGGTTGGTGGTGATCGGCCCCCCGGTCAGCTCGGCGAGGACGGCGCCTTCCGGGGCGCGGGTGAGGAGTTCGGCGCGCAGCCGCTCCGAGAGGCCGGGGCGCACGTCGGGGGCGGTCGCGCCGTCGGGGTCGTAGACGTGCGTGAACCGGCTGAAGGGGAAGGCGAGTCCGCCGTACGAGCGGTTGAGGACGATCAGCGGCCGCCCGTCCGGGCCGGGCCCGGCGACCTGGATGTGGTGGCTCTGCGGGCTGAAGTCCTGGGTGATCGACGCGAGTTCACCGGCCACATCGGTGAGGAGGGCGGCGGGGAGCCGGATCTCGTCCGCCGTGCCGTGCTTCTCCCACTGCTCGCGCATCCCGGCGACGAAGCGCCGGCGGGCCGAGTCCAGGGTGCGCAGGGCGCTCTGGCCGAGCCAGTTCTCCTCCGGGACGTACTCCTCATCGGCGTCGAAGGCGGAACGCTTGGAGGTGAACGAGATGTACTGGTCGAAGAGGTCCTCGTGGAAGTCGTGCACCAGGCCCAGCAGGTCGTCGCAGCGCCCGCCGCTTCCGTGCCGGGCCAGGAAGAAGCCGCGCAGGGTGATGCGCTGGGGCAGGGTGATGTCGTACATCGGGAGGATGCCCTCGACCCGCCGCAGCGCCCGGCCCGTGGCGCCGGCCAGCGGCCCGGGACCGCCGCGCAGGTCCTCGCCTGCGCTGACGTCCTCGTACACCAGGGTCTGCGGCAGCGCGGCGTCCTCGGCTCCCAGCTCCCGCTGTACGTCGAGGAGTTGGCCGCGCAGGGTACGGAGCAGGGTGCGCCGTTCGGTGAGCGGGGCGGCCGGGTACGCGGCCAGGCAGGCGGCCGGTCCGTCGAGCGAGGCGGCGACCGTGTCCGCCCAGGGGACCCCGAGACCGCGCAGGGCCTGCTGGAAGGAGCGCAGCGGGTCGGGGCTGTGCACATCGGTGCGCAGGCCCGGCACCTGCACCATGCCGAGCTGGAGCAGGGCGGCCGCGTAGCGTTCGGCCTCGTCGGGACCGGCGCCGCGCTCGGTGCGCAGCATGTCCACGAGGTCCCGGTGGCGCGGCCCCTCGTGGGTGGAGAAGAAGGTGAGCAGCCGGTCCAGGGTGCCGCTGCCCCGGAGGTAGAACAGCCGGTCGCGTACGGCGTCGAAGGTGACGGCCGCGCTGTCGTCACCCGTGGTCACCCACTGGCGGACGTAGCGGATGCGGTCCTCGTCGCGCCCCCAGCCCGGGGCGGGGACGACGGGGAGGTCCTGGCGGCGCACGGGGTCGGCGAGGATCAGGTCGGCCAGCCGGCCGAGCACGACGACGTTGAGCCGGACATGGCTGGTCCACTCCTCGCCGACGCGCAGGGCGGGCGCGGCGGGCGGGGCCGAATCCGGAGCGGTGTCCGGGGCGCCCGGCTCGAAGGTGCCCGTGGCCACGGCCGTCAGCGTGCTGAACGGGCTCGTCTTGCACGCGGTGCGGTAGAGGTAGGTGAGCGCCGAACGCTCGATCTTGCGCATCCGCTTGCCCGGCTCGGCGCTCGTGTCCTCCAGGTATCCGCCGAGCCGGCTGTCCAGCGTGGGCGAGGCCAGCAGCAGCCCCAGCCGGAGCCGGTCCCCGGTCAGCGCCTCGCGCAGCGCCCGGCGCGCGTCCCGCATCTCCCCGGTCAGCAACTCCGGCCCCCGGCCGAGGAGATCGGCGTACCGGGTGCGGCGGGCCAGCCAGTCGGCGAGCCGCGCGCCCGCCGGCTCGGCCAGCCCGGTCACCAGGCGCTCGGCGGCGCGGGGATCGGCGGGCAGGCGGTTGTTGAAGACCGCGCGGCGGACGTTGAGGAGCAGGCGGCGGGCGTCGCCGCCGACCGCGTCGGCGGCGCCGAGCAGCCCGTGCAGCAGCTCGCTGAGCGCGGCGCCGTCGGCGGTGAGCCGTTCCTCCAGTTCCAGAACCTCGTCCGCCCAGTCACCGGTGTTGGGGCAGCGCAGGCCCCGGACGGTCTCCAGGGGCAGGCCGGCCGCGCGGAGCAGGAAGCGGTGCCCGGGTTCCCACACATCGGGCGGACGGGGGGTGGTGTCGGACGTCAGGAGTGTCATGGCAGGGTTCCCGTCAGGCGATCTCGTGCCGGAAGTCGGCGGGCCGGGGCCGCTCGTTGCCGAGCGGCATGATCAGCAGGGGTGCCTCGTCGCCGTCGCCCAGGCCGAGCTTCTCGACGAACGAGATGTTGTCGAAGCCGAGGGCGACGCCCGCGCCGAGCCCGAGCGCGGCGGCCGCCACGTAGAACGTCTGGGCCACGGCGCCCGCGGTCCCGGCCGCCAGGCGGTATCCGCGGTCCCCCACCGCGTCCAGCACCGCGGTGGTGCGGACGGTCGGCACGAGGACGGCCCCCGCCTGCTCCAGGTTGTAGTTGGCGAGGAAGTAGGTGCCCTGGAGGAAGGACCCCTGCGGCCCCGCGTCGACGAGCCGCAGCTCCCCCGCCTCGGGGTCGTAGACATAGGCGCCCGGCTCGACGGACTCGACGTGGTTGACGAAGGCGTACATCCGGGTCTGGCGCACCGCGCCGTCCGGGTCCGCGTCACTGGGCAGCGACGTCCCGGCGCAGGCCGCGAGGACGGCGGAGAGCTGGGCGGGCGTGACGGGGCGCGCCGCGTCGAAGCGGCCGAAGCTGCTGCGCCGGGTGCGCAGGGCGCGCCGCACCGGCACGGCGGGGAAGGCCGGGGCGGGCAGGGCGGTCCGGGTGCCGCCCGGCGGGGCGGGCAGCGCCGCCGCGGTGTCCAGCGCGCCGGGGGCGGGGCGGTCCGTCGCGTCCTTGGTGGTCGCGGCGTGCATGGCGAGGAGGGTGGGGAACGTCCGGACGGTGCGGGACCGTTCGGCGTCCCGGTGCCGTACGGCCGGGTCGGGTCCGGGCGGGGCCGCCGAAGGGGCCGGGGCCGAGGTGTCCCAGTGCAGCGGGACGACGGCGAAGACGCCCTCCTCCTCGCCCTCGGTGCCGAGCAGGCCGTTCAGCCGGGGCTCGTCGAACCACAGGACGGGCGAGGTGACGAGGCCCCGGGCCCCGGCCCAGATCCGCCAGGTCTGCACGAGGGTGCCCAGGTCGGTGGAGACCACGTGGTACGAGAAGCTGTTGTACTTGAACGCGTTCTGCCAGTACTTCACCCCGAGGATCAGGTACTGGTCCGTCTCCCGGGCCTCCTCGGGCGCGTCGGGCCCCAGCGCCTCGCGGACGCGGGCGGAGACGTCGCCGGTCAGCACCCGCTGCACGGCGTGCCGCTGGACGTCGTAGTAGTGGATGCCGGGGGTCAGCGGCCCGGAGGGGCCGGACGCCCAGTAGATGCTGACCGGGTAGAGACCGCCGCCTCCGGCGGTGCCCCGGGACCAGTTGGCGTGGGTGTGCAGCGGCAGCCCGGACAGGTCGCTGTTGGCCTGGACGCCGAGGCGGCGGCCGGTCAGCCCGTACGAGTCCTTGAGCATCGCGGACAGCAGCGGCAGGGTGAAGCCGGCCGGATCGCCCGCCGCTGACCCGCCGTCCGGGGCGGGCAGCAGACCGCGTGCGGCGGGGGCGTCCGGGAGGCCGTCGCCGTCCGGGAGGGCGTACGGCTCCACGCCCGGGTAGAACTTCCCCCGGCGCGGGGCGTCGGGCCAGTCCGGGGCGAAGTCGGTGGGCTCCATCGGGACGCGACCGCGGTGCAGGACGGCGTCGGCGTACTCATGGGCGTACCCCATGGGGTGGCCCCCTCTCGCATGGGCTCGGATGGGCGGGTGCGGCTGGCGTACGGTCATGGGAACGGGTGCGGCGCGGGGTTGAGGCCGGCCGGGCCGAGTGCGACGCGCGTCCGGGGCATGTGCCGGGCGCGCTGGCGGGACCAGCCGAAGTCGATGGGGAGCAGCCCCGGCACCAGGACCTTCACGGTGTGCAGTCCGAGCGCGCGCTGCTCGGGCAGGGTCTGGTCGACGACGACCACGTCGTGGCCGGCGGCGGTGACGGCACCGACCGCGCGCAGGACGTCCGCGCGGAGGTCGGGGGCGGCCGGGCCGCCCCCGGTGTCCGGCCAGGCCAGGTCGGCGACGGAGAGCGGGGGGCGGGACTCGGGCTGCCGCAGCAGGAAGTCGGCGTGCCGGCCCATCTCGGGGATCCCGTACGACAGCGGGTGGTCGTGGAGCGTGGTGAACCGGTCGAAGTCGGCGGCCATGGCGCGCAGCCGTTCCTCGTCGCGCACGGTCCGGCCGACGAGGTTGACCGCGTCGGTGGCGATCTCGCGGAGCGCGGAGTCCAGGGCGGACTCCGGGTCGAGTCCGGCGCCCGCGCCGAAGCACATCCGGCCGGTGGAGCCGTCGAAGCGTTCGGCGCAGCCGGTGACCACGGGGACGGGGAAGCCGATCCGGGTGTCGAAGAAGCGGGCCCGGTAGCCGTACATGGCCAGCCGGTCCACCATGTGCCGGGTGGCGGGCCTGGTGCTGGTCGCCGGGTTGATCTCGCGCAGCGGCACCTGCCCGTACCAGGCGAGCAGGAAGGCGTCCCGCTCGATGACCTCCATCAGCCCGAAGTACACGGCCTCCTCCGTACTGCCCCCGGACGCGCAGCCGTTGGAGCTCTCCTGCACGAACCGGCCCTCCAGGCCCGGGGCGTGGTAGTAGGCGAGGACCTCGGGCACCGGACGGGGGCGGTCGTCGCGCAGCGACCAGCCCCACACCCAGGGGATCTTCCGGTCCGTCGCGAAGGGGCGCACCCAGGGGTTCCGGGCGTAGAACTCCTCGGCGTACAGGCCGGTTTCGCGCGGGTCGACGGCGTCGGGGCCCAGCTCGTCCAGGGAGGCGGTGAGCCGGGTGGTCCTGGCGCGGGCCCGCATCCCGGCGTAGCGCTCCAGCGCCTCCAGGACCCCGATGCTCCGGCTGTGCGCGTACGTGTCCGCGTGGCCGCCCCAGAACGTCTCCCGGAGGTAGTCCCCGGACCGGGTCGAGAAGCAGCCGACGGTGGCGGAGGTGGTGGTCGACGCGACATCGCAGGTCACCGAGGAACCGAGCGCGCCCCAGTGCGGGTTGACGAAGGCGTCCTCCGGCAGCCGGTAGTCCTCCACCCGCCGCACCCGGAAGACACCCGGCCGGTACGGCGGAGCGGGCCGCAGGGTGAGCGCCGCCGCCTCGGCGGTGTCGGCGCGGGGCGCGGAGCAGTCGGGGCACTCCGGATCGGGGACCAGGGGATGACTGCGTACGGTCATGGCGTCCAGGTCCAGCAGATGGACCCGGGGGTACGGGCCCGGCCCGGGCTCCGCAGCGGCGAGCCCCGCCATCAGGGCGGCGACGGCGGTGACGGCGAAGGGCGTGCCGTACGGCCAGTCGCCGACCGCCCGGGTGCCGTTGCCCAGTTCGAGGCCCTCGCGCAGGGACACCGAGCGCACGCCCTGCCAGCGGCGGGCGAGACAGGTGCCGCAGCCGGCGCGCCCGTCCCGGGCGGGCCACGGGCCGATCAGCACCTGCCGGCCGTAGAGGTGGACGGGCACGGCGGCGCTGTCGGCCGGGGCGTCCCCGCCCGGGGCGCCGGTCGGCGCGTACGCGTCCCGGACGCCGAGCGGCTCGACCGACACGGCCGGGGCGGCACCGGCCTCACCGAGCGCGTCCCGCAGCGCCGCGGCGAACCGGTCGACGGCTTCGGGGCGTTCGGTGGGCAGGGGGCGTACGGCGGTCTCAGCCGGCATCGGCGGCCGCCCGGGTGAGCAGAACACGCACGGTGTGGATGCCCGCGGTGGGCAGGTCGGCGGCGTGCGTGGGCACGACCAGGGCGTCCCGCCCGGCGGCGGCGAGGCGTTCGAGGATGCGGGTCCAGCCGGGGGCGTCCGGGGCGTCCGGGGCGGCGGGCTGTTCGGAGGTGATGGGGACGAGCGCCGCGTCCAGGTCGCGCAGCAGCGGGTCACCGGTGTCCGGGGCGCCGGCCATCTGGGCCTCGCCGAGCAGGTCCCGCAGGGCGTCCACGGCCGCCGTCGCGAGGTCCGGGGCCGCGCCGACGGCCCAGAGGGCGGGGCGGGGGGTGCCGGTCGTCCGGGCGAGGACGACGGAAGCCCCGGAGAATGCCCGCTCGCCGAGGTCCAGCAGCTCGACGGTGAGGCCGAGATGGGCCGCCGTTCGCAGCAGGAACACCGGTTCGGGGTCCTCGCCGAGCACCCGGGGCGGGAGGACGGAGACCGCGCCGGCTCCCCGGACGGCCCGGCGCAGAGCGTCGTGGGCGAGCGCCGAGAGCAGCCCGGCCCCGGCGGCCTCGGGCAGGTCCGCACCGGCTCCGGCACCGGCCCGGGTGGGTTCGAAGCGGCGGTCCGCGTTGTCCGCGCCGAAGGGGCGCACCGCCCCGGCGGGCACCCGGACCACCTCCTTGGTGAGCAGCGAGACGGCCGCCGTCCAGCGGGTGGCCGCCCCGGTGCCGCCGGTGCCGGACGCGACGGTGAGGCTGTCCGGGGCCACGGCGGGCAGTTCCGCCGTGGCGGCGTCGGGCGCCGGGGCGGGCACCACGTGCTCGGCGTAGAGCGTGGCGGCGGCGTTCAGCGCCCGCAGCCGGGCCCCGGCGGTGTGGTGGACGTCGAAGGCGGTGACCGTCCTGCCGCCCCCGGCACCGAGGCCGCCCAGGACGACCGAGCCCACCTTCAGCGGGGTCTGGGTCACCTTCTCGTCGGCGTAGGCGGTGAACACCCCGGCGTGCGGCTGGACGAGGGCGGAGCGGCGTTCGAGCGCGGCGAGCGGGCCCTGGGCGGCGTCGTCGTCGGCGGCGGTGTCCGCTGTGGGGAGGAACGCCGGGCGGGCCGGCGCGGACGCCAGGTCGACCGGCTCGGGCAGGGCGGTGGGCGCCGCGCAGAACGGGCACGCGGGATGCGGCAGCAACTGCTCCGACGCCACGTCGAAGGAGGCCATGTCCTGGAGGAGGAGCCGGTCGCGGGTCTCGGCCCGCAGCGCGCCGGTGACCAGGCGGAACACCTCGTAGCCGAGCAGGTTGCCGAGCATCGCCGCGAGCGGCCCCACGGGCTGGGCCCCGGGGGTGCCGGTGCCGAGGGCGAGCCCGCGCCAGAGACCGGCGGCGGCCGCGTCGGCCGCACCGCCGGCCGCGCCCAGCCGGAGGGCCGCGCAGGCCCAGCAGGCCGCCGACTCCGGGGTCATGACCGGCCCGACGACGGCCCGTCCCTGGAACGTCCAGGCCGGGAGCAGTGTCCGCCCCTCGGGCACCCCTTCCCTGAGCAGCGCCAGTACGGTGCCTGGCACCTGGGGGCCGGCCGCGGCGACGACGACGTCGTACCCGTCGTAGGCCGCCCAGCCGGTACCGGCGGCCCGGCGCCCCTCCGGGAGTGCGGACAGCTCGACGGGGCAGTCCTCCTCCGCCAGCCGGGCCGCCTCCCGCCGGACCTCCGCGACCTCCTCGGCGGTGGTGCCGCCGGAGCCGTCGAGGAAGGCGGCGTCGACGCCGATGGCGGCGCAGCCGTTGCGGATGAGCGAGAGCACGCACCAGCGGGCCACGGGGCCGTCGCCGAGCACGGCGACCCGGGTGGAGCGGTAGCGGGCGAACCGGGCGTCGGCATCGTCCGCGTAGTGGTCGATGTAGGCGATCTGCTGGGCGAAGCGTCCGGCGGGGGCCGGGGCCGTCCGCGGGGCCGCCGACTCGTCCGGTGCCGGTACGGGCCGGGCGAAGCCCCGCGCGTAGAGGGCCTTCACGAGTTCGCCGACCATGGCCTTCTGCCGGTCGCCGAAGCCCTGGCAGATCTCCTCGACCGATCTGCTGCCGTCCAGATGGGGCACCAGAAGGGTGGCGAACCGGTAGCCGGATCCGGCGGTGAGCCGGAACCCTCCGTCGGCGTTGTGGAAGATCACGCCGTCGGGCGTCTCGGTGAACAGGACGTCACGGCGGACTCGCGGCCGGGTCCCGGCGGTCTCTGTGTACGGCGTTGCTGCCATGCGTGCGTCACACCTCTTCTTCTGGGGGCTGGGACGGCGGGCCCGGGGTCGGGCCGCGCTGTCCGGCTGGGGGCGGGTGGGGATGTACGGGGCGGTGGTACCGGGTGTCAGGGGAGGGGCGGCCGGTCCGGGCGGACGCGGTGGGCGGTGACTGCGGCGCGGTGACGGGGCGTCACCGCAGGGCGGTGGGCCGGGTACTGCCCGCCTGGGGTGTCTCCCCGCGCCGTGGCGGGCGCGGGAGTTCCCGGGCGCGCCCGGGAGCGGGGGCGGCGACGGAGGAGGCGGTCGCGCGCCGGGCGTGCGCGCGCAGCAGGTCGTGCATCCGGAAGGCGCCGGGGTACTCCTCCTCCAGGAGGCCCGCGTCGAGAAGGCGTTCCAGCACGTCTTCCGCCGTCTCCCACGGCACGTCGAGAACGGTGGCGGCCAGGTCCGCGGTGAGCGGGCCGCGCGCCGCGGCCCCGAGCCGGAGATGTGCCTCGGCCAGCACCGGAGGGAGCCGCCCCACCGCCTCGTCCAGGGTCAGCGGTACGGACATCCGGGGGTCGTCGGCCAGGCTGAGGCGGGCCGGCAGGCCGTGGCGGAGCCAGCGCGCGCAGTCGGCCGGCTTGAGGAGGGGGCGGGTGAGCAGCCGGGCGGCGGCGATCCGCAGGGCGAGCGGATGGTGCCCGCACACCTCGGTCAGCAGCCGCGCCCCCGCCGGCTCGGCGGCGACGCGTTCCCGGCCCAGGACGGCCGTGAGCAGGGCGTACGACTCCTCGGGGCCGAGTGCGCCGAGCCGGTGCACGGTGCCGCCGTGCGTGGCGACGAGGGCGGCGAGCCCCATCCGGCTGGTGACGATCGCGGCACCGCCCGCGTTGGCGGTGAGCAGGGGGCGCACCTGGTCGGGGTGGACGGCGTCGTCGAGGATCAGGAGCGTACGGCCCCGCCCGGTGCCGGACCCCGCGGGCAGCGCGTCGCGGAGCTCGGCGGCGGCCTCCTCGGTCGGGCGCGGGGTGCCGTCGGGCGAGGTCAGCGGCACCAGGACGCAGCCGCCCGGGAAATGCCCGCTCACCAGGTGCGCCACGTGCAGGGCGAGCGCGGTCTTGCCGATGCCGGGCGCCCCGGAGAGCACGGCGACCGGGGAGGCGCCCGTGAGCAGCGGGACGAGTTCCTCCACCTGGGTCCGGCGCCCGGTGAAGCCGGGCACCGCGGGGAGGGGGGCCACGGCGGGGAGGGGGGCCTCTGCGGGAAGGGGGGCCACTGCGGGGAGGGGGGCCACCGCCGTACCGCCACCGTCGCCGCCCCGGCCCTCCGGCGGAAGCACCCGCGACGGGAGAACGGCCGGTGGCGATACGGGGCTCACGAGCGAGACGGGGGCCCGCCCGTTGTCCGGGGCGCCCAGGTCGTCGCCGCGCAGGATCGCCAGTTCCAGACGCTGGAGCCCGGGCCGTGGGTCGACGCCGAGTTCCTCGCGCAGGTACGCCTTGATCCTCCGGTACTCCGACAGCGCCTCCGTCTGCCGCCCGGTCCGGTACAGAGCCAGCATCAGCTGCTCGGAGAACCGCTCGTGCGCCGGATATACGCGCGTAACTTCCCAGAGATCAACCAGGATCTCGCGGCAACGGCCGTGCCCCAGCTCGATGTCGCAGACCCGTTCCAGGACCCGCAGGCGTTCCTCCGCCAGCCGGGGCACCTCGTCCCGGTGCAGCAGCCCGGAGGGCACGTTGGCGAGCAGCGGCCCCTGCCAGAGGGCGAGGGCGGCCCGCAGGGTGTACAGCTCGGAGTCCTCACCGGCCGCCGCCGCCCGGCCGACGAGCTGCCGGAAGTGGAGCAGGTCGAGGGTCTCGGCGTCGGCGTGGATGCGGTAGCCGCCGGCGACCGCCACGACGGCCTGGTCCTCGATGCCGTACTTGGCGAAGATCCGGCGCAGCCGCAGGACGCAGCTCTGGAGCGCGGCCTTGGCCGTGGTGGGCTGCTCCTCGCCCCAGACGGCCTCTTGCAGGTGGTCGGTGGAGACGACCCGCCCCGGCCGGATGAGCAGGGCGGCCAGCAGCGCGGTCGGCTTGGAGGGCGGGAGGACCACGAGGTCCCGCCCATCGGTGATGCTCAGGGGCCCGAGCAGTTGGAACAGCACCGTCGTCCGCCTTCCCCGTACACTCTCGGCGGCCCGTCGCCGGGCCGCTGCCTCGTCGTACCCGTACCGGACCGGGAACTACTGCCAGCCGAAGTCGTTCGGCCGGTTTCCCGGGGGCTCGGGCAGGGCGAGGGACGGGAAGGCCGGACAGGAGAACCGGTGGAGACACGTCATGCGGAAGCCTTTCGAACCAGTGGTGGGGAGCGTTCGACAGCCGTGAGTTTTGTACGCGGGTGACGCGACGGTGAAGGCGAGACCGCTGGACCGATGAGGCCATGGCCCCTTCCGTCCAACATGTGGATACCCGGGCCGCCGCCGGCCCCCGGGAGACGGTCCGCCACCGTTCACACGCTCGTGGCGTGGCCTTTTAGCACCGCGCAACCGGGGTGCTGCAGAGTGGATTTCACTGCCTCTAGGTAACAAATACGGCAAGAGACAGTGCTCCTAGTGTGGAGGGACGATGCTCGACCCTTTGGGCCTGGACGCCACGGCGGAGATCGTCTACCGGGCACTGCTCGCCGATCCGTACGCGTCCCTCGCGGAGCACAGCTCTCAGCTGCCCCTGACGCGCCACCAATTCGACTCCGCAGTAGAGGAATTACTGGACCTGTCCCTGGTGCGGCCGGCCGCCGGCACCGGTGGGCGGCGCCTGCACGTGGTCGACCCCCGGCTGGGCCTGGAGATGCTGCTGACCCGCCGCCGCGCACTGCTCGCCGCCGAACGGCAGCGGCTGGCGGACGGGGAGGCGGCCGTGGCCGAACTCCTCTGCGGCCTCCCCGCCCCCCATCCAGGCGCCGGCGATCCGCCGGTGGTGCACCTGGACGGCGTGGACCACGTACGGGACTACCTGGTGCGGCTCCACGAGGAGGTGAAGGAGGAGATCCTGACCTTCGCGACGGGCGGGGCGCAGACGGAGGAGAACATGCACGCCTCCCGCCCCCTCAACCAGGAGCTCCTGGAGCGCGGGGTGCGGATGCGCACGGTCTATCTCGACAGCATCCACAACCACCCGCCCACGGTGGCCCACGTGACCTGGCTGGCCTCGCTCGGCGCCGGGATCCGCACGGCCCCCTCGCTCAGCACCCGCATGATCATCACCGACCACCGCCTGGCCCTGGTCGCCCTGGACGACCAGGACTCCTCGCTCGGCGCCCTCGTGGTGTCGGGCCCGGGCCTCATCGCGGCGCTGGAGGCCCTGTTCGAGAACGTCTGGGACGACGCCGAACCCCTCGGTCCGTGCGAGAGACCCGCCGACCACTCACTGACCCGCCAACAACACGAGACCCTGCGCCTGCTGGCCCGCGGCTACACGGACGAGGCCATAGCCAAGCGCCTCGGGGTCTCCCCCCGCACCGCCCGCCGCATCGCCACCGGCCTCCTGGGCCACCTGGACGCCCGCAGCCGCTTCCAGGCCGGCGTCCACGCGGCCCAACTCGGCTACCTGCCGGCGGACGGCCCCCGACCCTGAGGCGCCGGGGCGGGCCCGGGCCCTGAGGGACAGCGAGCCTGCCGCGCCACCGACCGCTTCCGCGCCGCCGACCGCTTCCGCGCCGCCGCGCTCAGCCCCCGTACGGCCCCATGTTCTGGCTCCGCGCGTGCCCGTCCGCCAGCCCCTGCGCCTGCCCCTGCTCCGCCGCCCCACGCTCCCAGGCCCCGCGCTCGCCGGACCCCCCGCGCTTGCGGAGCGCGACGAGGATGGCGCCGAGCACCACGACAAGACCGACGACGACACCGATGACCAGAACCATGATTTCCCCCACTGCACCGGAGGGACCACGGACTGCGGCCCCTCCCTACTTGTACCCATCGTCGCTCGTCGGACGCTCAAGAGGAAGCGGGCCCGTCGAGCGACGCGGCGAAGGAGGCCAGGGCGGCGAAATCGTCGTCCCGCAGCCCGATCCGCGGATTTACGTGGTGGAGGAGCGCCGGCCCCGGGTGGTGGACGCTCACGTGGGCGTGGTCGGCGTCGCTCTGCTCGTCGTCCACCCAGGCGAACGGGCGGCCGCCCGCGTACGCGATCAACGCCTCGCACTTCCAGTGCACACCGTCGGGCCGCTCCCGGAACAGCCCGTCCCCGAACTCCACGAACGGCAGCTCGGGCAGCCCGAGAACGGGCCCGATCCACGTGTTCGCGTCGTCCATCCAGGTGGTGGCCCAGCACAACTCGTACCCGAGCGCCAACAGGGCCTCGCCGTGGCCCGGGTTGAGCCACACCCGCAACGGCGTCGCGGAGGACCGGAGCCCGCCGTGCCCCGTGGCGGCGAGACCGTCCCGGGGGACGCGGATAGTGGTGTAGCCAACGGGCCGCCGTTCGGGCTGCGCGGCGTATGGGTTCAGCGGTCCGTCGACGTCGAGGAAGAGAAGGGGTCGGGCCGCCATGGGGGCTCCCAGGGATGCGCGCGGATGGTGCGTGGCGTGAGTGGTGGTCGAAGTCCACGGAGTAGTCATGGAGCGCGAGGCGCCGGCCCGGGCCCTCGGGCTGCAGGCTAAGCATCGGGGATGTCCCCCTTCGCCGCGGCTGCCGTCCTGCGGGGAATGATGACGATCCGTTCGTCCGGGGCGACGACGAGCCCCGGTGGAAGGTGTGGCAGGTAGGAGTCGGTGAGGTCCCGGCCGACGACGGCGATGTCGCCGTTTGCCAGCTCCCAGATGTCCGGACACCCCTGCTCGCCACCCGTGGTGCCCAGTTCGGCGGGGGATTTGCCCAGACGGCGCAGCAGCGGCGAAGAAGGATCGGCTTCCCAGCCCCGAGTCATCAAACCCCTCCCATCAGTCCTCCTGAAGGTAACCCAGGTCACAGCGGGTGCGTTGCCGGAGAACGGCTTCCGGCCACTCGCGCGCGATGACCCGCGGCGCGGCGCGTCCGCTTCACGGCCTGCGGCAATCGATCGAGGCGCGTCCCGGCCGGGGCCGCCCGACTCCTGGCGCGTAGGTGATCCGGGAGGCGTTACTGCCCGGTCCGATCCGGAGCGGGATGCGCCGAAGCGATGCGGCCCCGGAGGCGGTCCGCGCGACGGCTCAGCCCAGTTGGCGTACCCGGACCGACCTGACGAAGTGGACCCAAGCCTTCGAGTCCACGCGGAACCGCCCCTTGAGGGGCTGCTTGCTGTCGCGTACGGCGGCACCGCCACCGATGAACGCGGCCTCGACGCACTCCGTGCCGCTGCCACCGCTGTACGACGACTTGAACCATTGGTAGCCGTCTTCGTGTTCCATCACAGCTCCCTGCACACCTCGTTCAACAGCGCGACGGACGACTGGAGGTCCAGTGCTTGGGCGCGCAGATACTCGAACGCCAGCCTATAGCGTTCGAGTTCCTGAGGCTTTTCCATGAACAGGCCGCCGCCGAGGATGTCCACGTAGACCACATCGAGCTCCGGCGTCGCCCCGCCCAGGAGGACGAAACTGCCTACAGCCGCCGCGTGCGCCCCTGCGGAGAACGGCAGAATCTGGACCGTGACGTGGGGCTGAGCCGAGAGTGTGATCAGATGCTGCAACTGCTCGCGCATGACGGAGCGTCCCCCGACCATGCGCCGGATCACGGCCTCGTCAATCACCGCCCAGAGGTGTGGGGGCTCGTCGCGCGACAGCAACTCCTGACGCTTCATCCGGATGTCGACCATGTGATTGATCTCTTGGTCGCTGCACCTCATCTCGGATGCGCGGTGGACGGCTTCGGCGTACGAGCGGGTCTGCAGCAGTCCGGGGACGTACATGCAGGCGTAGTGCCCTTCACTCACCACCTCGTCTTCGAGGGTGAGCATCAGGTTCATGGACTCCGGGATCGGGTCCGCCAGTGAACGCCACCAGCCTTGGATGCGCGCGCCCTTGGCCAGTTCGATGAGTGACTGCCGCTCCTGGTCAGAGGCGCCGTACTCGCGACACAGCGCGTCTACGGCAGGCCATTTGACCACGCCTTCCTTTGTCTCGTACCGACTCAGTGTGGCTTTGGAGATGCCTACCCGGGCGCCCGCCTCCTCCAAGGTGAGCCCCTTGGCGTCGCGTAGACGGCGCAGGTCGGCTCCGAGCTGCCGCCTACGGGTTGTTGGTCCAACTGACATGTTCCATGCCCTTCGAGTCGATCTCTGAGGGTGCACGCTGCCGAGTCCTGCAGGCAAGGAGGCGTACGCCGGGGGCGCGCGCTGACACCTCGTGCCCCTGAGAGAACGAAGTGAGAGTTCCATTTTGAGAGTTCCAATGCAACTCTATGGTCCATGGCGCTCACGGATGGTGATCGCCGTTCTGTGGAGGGATGGTCTGGCATGGGCGGATGTCGTTTTGGCGTCGAGCGACGAAAGTGGGAATTGCCGTTCCTGGCGGAGCCGAGCGAGCTGGCCAGCATGCGGAAGGCGATCCGGCGACGCCTTGAGCTCTGGGGGCTCTCGTCGGTGGCTCCCGCGGCTCAGCTCTGCGTGACCGAACTGGCCAGCAACGTCATCAAGCACGTAGGCACTGGAACGCCTAGTTGTCTTGAGGTGAGTATGAGCGGCAGCTACGTGCGCATCGAGGTGAGCGATCCGGACGGGCGGCGTCTCCCCACGCTCGTCAGGTCGGACGATCTGAGCGAGCAGGGACGGGGCGTGGCGCTGGTGGATGGAGTGGCCGCCCGCTGGGGCGTCATCCTACGCGGCGACTCCAAAGTCACGTGGTGCGAGATCGCCACAGATTTGCAGTCCCCCGACAGCCACATCGGAAGTGGGCAGGTAGCGAAGGCCGAGGCGCTTCTGGGGCTCTGTGGCCTTGGGGAGCGCGCGAAAGCTACGCGGCCCAGGGCGACGACCGCAAGGGAGGCCGCGGAAACAGCCACGGGCTTGATCGCCGACCTGCTCTTGTGGCTCGCGGCGCACGGCTTCGATGCGGACGAAGCGCTTGATCGCGCGCAGCTTCTCTTCGAAGCGGAGTCGGACCCCGGGTTCGTGTGAGTCGTGGACTACCCGGAACGGTCCGCCCGCCGAATGCCCGTCATCCGGACGCGATTGCGGAGTATGTCACCACGTCGGCAGGCATCTCGTGGCGCAGCTTCCAAGTGATGCCCATGGGGTTGCTTCCCTCGTGGGTGTCGTAGTCGGCTGGCCCGAGCAGCATCCAGGGATGAGGGCCTCCGATGTCCGTCTTCTTGTAACGCCGGGCGAAAAGGAGGATGTGGGTGCCCTTCTTCTGGTGGGTTTGGTAGCGAACGCCCGTCGCGGACGTCTCTGAAGTCTGATTCTGGGACTCCCAGTGGAACTCGGACTCGTTCAGCGCGTAATCCTTGTACCGGGTCTCCGGAGAGAAGTCCTTCTCATCCTTCTCCAGGGTGACGAAGAGGGCGTCCGTCTGCTTGCCCTCGCACCACCTCGCTCCTTCGCGAAAGTGCCCTGGCAGGAACCCGCCCAGTTTCGATTCGTCCAGGGCCGTGAGGATCTCCTCGCGGCTGTACGAGGCGTGGACGGTCAGTGGCAGATCGGCGTGCGCCCCGCTGAGCGGGATGGGGAGGTGGTCGGCCAGCTCCAGAACATGGGTGAGTATCTGGCGGACCTCATCTCGGAATGCCTGCTGACCGCGGAGGGTGTCCAGGCCCTCCCCGTAGCCTGCGAACCCGCCCCCAAGCGGCCACAGGGAGAAGAAGAGCATGCGGGCGTACGCCTGGTCCTGTGGGTCCAATCGGTCGTACGCGGGGGCGTCGTCGCTGAGGAGCCTGGTGTACGCCGAGACGCGGGCCGGGTCGTCGACGTGGAGGAACGCCGGCACCCGCTTCAGGAGCGCCGCCTCGCCCTCGGGGGCAGTCGGATCCAGAAGCTTGGCGCGGCGAAGGAGGCCCGTCCAGGAGTTTCCGTTACCGCGGTACAGCTCCTTGATCTCTCGACCGCTCTCCCGGAGGTAGGCCGAGAGCCGCAGCTCCGCATACTCCGAGACTTCGCGCGCGAGCTGTGTGACGTTGACCTTGAGTTGGTTGCGGACGTTGTCGAGGATCAGCTCCTTGGCCTTCTTCTCAAGGATGATGTGGCAACCCGAAGGCAGCTGCGGGAAGTCGTGCTCGATGCTCGTCAGCAGACGGTTGCGTGTCAGGTTGGTCAGGGCCCGGAGGGGCACTTCGAATCGAAATTCCTTGCGGTGTTGACCGATGAAATCGAGGACGGTCAGCACGGCCTTGTTCTCGGTCCTGCGAAGACCGCGCCCCAACTGCTGAAGGAAGACGGTTGCGCTTGAGGTCGGCCTGAGAAGGAGCAGAGTGTCGACATCGGGGATGTCGAGCCCTTCATTGAGCAGGTCGACCGAGAAGATCACCTGGAGCGCCCCGGCGCGGAGCTCGTCGAGTGCAGCCCTGCGTTCGGCCCGCGGCGTCTCACCGGAGAGCGCGACCGCCTTGAGCCCGGCGCGTCGAAAGAAGTCGGCCATGAACTCGGCGTGAGCCACTGTGACGCAGAAACCGAGAGCCCGCATCGTTCCAGGGTTGGTGACCTTGTCCTTCACGGCCTTGACGACAAGCCTGGCGCGAGCCTCGTTGCCCGTGAACAGGTTGCCGAGAGCGTTCGTGTCGTAGGCCCCGCGCTTCCAAGTGACGGCACTGAGGTCGGTGTTGTCGGTGACACCGAAGTAGTGGAACGGGCTCAGCAGTTCGTTTTCGAGGGCTTCCCAGAGCCGCATCTCAGCTGCGATCCGACCATCGAAATACTCATCCTGGATGCTCTTTCCGTCCATCCGCTCGGGGGTGGCGGTGAGGCCGAGGAGTTCCACGGGATCGAAGTGCTTCACGATCCGCCGATAAGTGTCCGACGTGCCGTGATGGAACTCGTCGATCACGATGACGTCGAAGTGGTCCGGGGCAAGGCGGTCCAGCGTATGTCCCTTGAGCGATTGGGCGCTTGCGAAGACGTGCGTCCAGTCGTCGGGCACCTCCCCGCTGTAGCAGAGCTCGCCGAAGTTCGCATCCACCAGAACGTTCTGGTAGACGCGCAGGGACTGCTCCAGGATCTCCTTGCGATGGGCCACGAAGAGCAGGCGAAGGTCCCGGCCGTGCTTCTGCCGCAGATGCTTGTAGTCCAGGGCGGCCATCACCGTCTTGCCGGTACCGGTGGCTGCGACCAGGAGGTTGCGGTGCCGCTCGTGGACTGTGCGCTCGACTTCGAGGCGTTCCAGCATGTCGCGCTGGTGGGGGTAGGGACGGACCTCCAGCCCGGAAAGCGTGATGACGTGGTTGCCCCGGAGGTCGGAGGGGGCACTGGCCTGGGCAAGGGCCTCGTCCAAACGCTGACCGTCGGCGTCGGGGTCGTACGTTTCGAAGGAGCGCTCGCTCCAGTAGGCGTCGAAGGTCGCCTCGAACTTGCGAAGAACAGAGGGGGTTGCCACTGAGGACAGCCGGACGTTCCATTCCAGGCCGTCGAGGAGCGCCGCCTTAGACAGGTTGGAGCTGCCGACGTACGCCGTGTCGAAGCCCGTTTCACGGCGGAAGAGCCAAGCCTTGGCGTGCAGGCGAGTCGAGCGGAGCTCGTAGTTCACTTTCACTTCGGCGCCGAACTCGCGGACGAGGCGGTCGAGGGCGCGTCGTTCCGTTGCTCCGATGTACGTCGTGGTGAGCACCCTGATGGGGACACCCCGATCTCGGGCGGAGGCGAGTGCGTCTTCGAGTACGCGGAGGCCGTGCCACTTCACGAACGCGCAGAGGAGATCCACACGGTCCGTCGTGGCTAGCTCCGCACGCAACTCGAATCCGAGGCTCGGGTCCTCGGGGGCGTTGGTGATGAGGGCGGTGTCGGAGAGAGGCGTGGCCGGACGTACGGCATAGACGCCTGGAGCCTTCTGCTCGGCGACTGCGAGCAGTTGTCGCGGTCCGTCGAGGACTACGTCAACCCACGCGGCGGCGCCCTTGATGGTCTTGATCGATTCGAGGATGTGATTCGCGGCTACGACCTGTTCCGCCGGATCGAGCCCCTGCAGCACCCGACGCACGGTATTGGCGATGTGGCGCGAAAGGACGTGAGGTGCGGAGCCCGCTCCGACCACATCGTCGATCGCCCGCCAGCCCGCGGCGTCGAGCTGCCTTATCCGCTCTTCGAGCCGCCGGGTGATCAGCGTCTCATAGAGCCCGGCAACCGGCGCCGCGGCTGAAGCGCTGCTGACCATGGGCCACCCCTCCTCGCGATACCTGTGTGCGCAGTTGTATCAAGGGGGGCGGACAGTGAAAGCACTAGCCAGGAGTCGCCGCCCCCAGCACCCGCACGAACCCCACCCCCCGCTCCCCGTTCAACACCACCGCCTCCCCCGTCTCCACGAACCCCGTCCGGCTCAGCACCCCCCGCGACGCCGCGTTCCGCACCGCCGCTCTCGCCCTGAGCGTCGTCAGGTCGTACCGCGTGCGGCACAGGTCGAAGAGTTGGTGCACCGTGGTGGTCGCCAGGCCCCTGCCCGTGGCCTGCTCCGCGAGGCGGAAGCCGAGTTCGGCCGTGCCGGCGGTGGCGTCCATCAGGTTGAAGCGGCCCAGGATCTCGCCCGACTCCACCAGCACGTGGAAGTGGCAGATCCCCGCGGTCTGTTCGGCGAGCAGGGCCTCGTGGCGGGGCGCGTAGTCGGCGAAGAACGCGTCGCCTCGGTCCGGGACCGACGCCGCGAAGAACGCGCGGTTGGCCTCCTCGAACGCGAGGACGGCCGGGGCGTGGTCGGGGCGCAGGCGCTGGAGTTCGGGCATGGGCGAAGGGTACGGAGCCGGGGCGCGCCCCGGCATCCACTAATCGGGCCGCCGCCCCGGGCCGCCGCGACCCGAAGGCCCCGGGCCGCCCCGAGACCCCCTACACCCGCCCCCCATGGCACCCCCGGTACGACTCCCCCGACCCGCACCAGCACTCCGCGCTCTTCGCCGGCGGCCACGGCACCGCGCGGCCCCGCGCGGCCAGGGTCGTCGCGTACTGGGGGAGGAGGTCCGGGTCCGCCGGGGACGCGGATTCGGAGGCGGCGAAGGCTTCGTAGGAGGGGACCGTGCCCCGGACGATGCCCAGGTTCGGGGTGCCCGCCGCCTGGAGGTCGCGCAGGGCCGTCTCCAGGCGGGCCAGGTGGTCCGGATGGGAGGCGTATTCGCTGCCCAGGCTCGGGTACGCCGTGAGGAGTTCGCGGAATTCGGCGGCCGGCCAGTGCAGCACCGCCACCGGGAACGGGCGGGACAACGCCGTCCGGTACGTGCCCAGTTCGGCGCGCAGGCGGGTGATCTCGGCGCGCAGCTCACCCGGGTCCGACGAGCCGAGCGACCACAGCCGCTTCGGGTCGTGGAGCTCGTCCAGCGGGACCGCCGCCGTGTGCAGGGTGTCCGCCAGCTCGTCCCAGGCGTCGTGCCCGACGCCCATCAGGCGGCGCACCCGGTGCCGGCCGGTCAGCAGCGACTGGGTCTGGTACGGGACCTCCTCGCCCGGGGCGATGAGCAGCCGCAGGGCCGTGGAGAAGAGGTCGTGGGCCGCTTCCAGCTCGTCGTGGGCCTCCAGCGTCTCCGCCGCGATCTCCCACGGGGCAGCCTCCTGCGGGGCCGCCACGCGGACGCCGTCGATCAGCGCGCGGGCCTCCGCCTCGTGGCCGTACTCCCACAGGTTCGCGGCGCTGAGCGCCTTCACCAGCTGCGGGTGCTCGGTGCGGGGGTCGCCGAGCAGGTCGTCGTAGAGCGTCGTGGCGCGGGCGCGGTCGCCGCCGAGTTCCAGGTGGGCCGCGGCCTGGAGGAGCAGCGGCTCGTGGTCCTCGGGGTACTGCGCCGCGGTGCGGAGCAGACGCTCGGCTTCGGAGATGTGGTCGGCAGGAGTCTCGGGGCGCATGCACCACACCGTACTGCTGTGCGGGCACGCGACGGGGGCCACTCCGCGGGCCCGGGGCGTGAGCCCGGTCGCGTGCCGGAGGTGTTGACGACCACCGGCCACGGACCCGCCGCCGACCCTCTAACGTGTCTCCACGTGCTCAGACGACGTCCGCAGTTGTTGTGGTTGCTGGTCCCCTACGTGCTCTACCTCGGGGCGCTGCCGTTCGTGAACCGGGTCCGGCCCGTCGTTCTCGGGCTGCCGTTCCTCTTCTTCTGGCTGCTCGGGGCGACCCTCCTGACCCCCGTCGCCGTATGGCTGACCCGGCGGGGTGACCGCCGGTGAACGCCGCCGTCGCGACTTCCGTCTTCGGGGTCTTCATGGTCGCCACCGTCGCCCTGGGGCTGCTCGCCGTACGCGGCAGACGCGGCGGCGGGGGCGGGCTCGCCGAGTGGTCGGTGGGCGGGCGCAGCCTCGGCACCGTCTTCATCTGGGTGCTGATGGCCGGCGAGGGCTACACCAGCTTCAGCTACCTCGGCGCCGCCGGCTGGGGATACAACTACGGGGCGCCCGTCCTCTACGTCGTCGCGTACATGTCCTGCGGTTACGCCGTCGGCTACGTCGTCGGGCCCATGCTGTGGGCGTACGCGCGGAAGCACGGTCTCGTCGGGATCACCGACATGGTGGCGCACCGCTTCGGGCGGCCCTGGCTCGGCGCGCTCGTCGCCGTCCTGGCGACCGTGTTCCTGCTGCCGTACATCCAGCTCCAGATCACCGGCATGGGCGTCGTCGTCTCCACGATCTCGTACGGCACCATCAGCCTGAACTGGGCGTACTTCATCGCCTTCGCCGTCACCACCGGCTTCGTCGTGGTCAGCGGGCTGCGCGGCAGCGCCTGGGTGTCCGTGCTGAAGGACCTGCTGGTCATCGTCACGCTCGGCTTCCTGGCGATCTACGTGCCCGTGCACTACTTCGACGGCTACGGGCCCTTCCTCGACCGGCTCGTCGCCGAGAAGAGCGAGTGGCTGACCTTCCCCGGCCACGGGGACAGCGGGCTCGGACAGGCGTGGTTCATCACCACGTCGTTCCTGAACTCGCTCACCGTCGTGATCTTCCCGACCACCGTCGCCGGCTACCTCGGCGCCAAGAACGCCGACGTGCTCCGCCGCAACGCGATGTGGCTGCCCGCCTACAACGTCCTCCTCTTCGTGCCGATGCTGCTCGGCATGGCGGCGCTGTTCGTCGTGCCGGGGCTGGTCGGCGCCGAGTCCAACCTCGCGCTCTTCAAGCTCGTCACGGACTCGCTGCCCGCCTGGTCCGTCGGCGTCATCGGGGTCGCCGCCGCGCTCTCCTCGATCGTGCCCATGGCCGTGTTCATGCTGGTCATCGGCACGATGTGGGGCCGCAGTGTGCTCTCGCTCGTGCCCCGCTGGGAGCGCCGGCAGAAGGGCGCCGCGCAGCTGGTCGTCGTGGTCGCGGGCGCCCTGGCGCTGCTCCTCACGTACACCGCCCCCAACACCCTCGTACGCCTCTCGCTCATCTCGTACGAGGGAATGGCGCAGCTGCTCCCCATGGTGCTGCTGGGGCTGATGTGGCGGCGGCTGACGCTGCTCGGGGCGCTGTCCGGGCTCGTCGTCGGGGTCGGCGTGGTGTGCGGGTTCGTCTTCACGGAGCACGACCCGGTGTGGGGCGTGAACGCGGGCATCGTCGCCCTCGCCGCCAACCTGGCCGTCGCGCTCGCGGTGACGTACGCCGGTCCGCGCGAGCGTGACGAACGGCCGGACGACGAGGTGCTGGCCCGGGACGAGGTCGAGGCGGACCGGATGGCTGTCAACGTACGTTGACCCGCTCGGCCGGTCGTGTATAACGGATGGACCGACAGCAGCGGATACGGAAGGGAGGCACCGCCCATGGACACCGACGCCATGAGCCGCGTACGCGACGGTCTCTCCCGTGTCCTGCGCCCCGCGGGGCTGCTCCTCTTCCTGCTCACCGAGGTGCTCCTCGCCGAGGGCGGCAGCCTCTCCGCCGCCGTCGCGCTCGCCGCCACGGCGGCCGCCGGCACCGCGCTCGTCGCCTGCTCGGTCATCAGCGCCCGCTGCGCCGCCCCGGTGCCCCGCACCCGGGTGCGCACCGCCATGCGCGAGAGGGAGAAGCGCACCGCGTTCCTTCCGCAACGGGACCCGGACGCCCAGGGGCGCCGCCGTCCCCGAGCACCGGGCCGCGCCCTCCTGACGGCCGCGTAAGGACACCGCCCTTTTTTGAAGGCCCTTCGCGGACCCGTCACGCCGAAGCACGTTCTCCTCGCTTCCCGCATGACGAGACCCCGGAGGGCTCACCCATGTCCGCCATCATGTCCGCTTTCGCCAGCCTGGTCGGCGCCTTCGCCGACCTGCTCCACCCGCTCTTCCAGAGCGCGTCCACCGCCGCCGCGATCGTCCTGTTCACCGCGCTCGTCCGGCTCGCCGTGCACCCGCTCTCGCGGGCCGCCGCACGCGGGCAGAAGGCGCAGCGCCGGCTCCAGCCGCAGATCGCCGAGCTGCGCAAGAAGCACGGCAAGGACCGCGAGAAGATGCAGAAGGCGCTCATGGAGCTGCACCGCGAGGAGAAGGTCTCGCCGCTCTCCGGCTGCCTGCCGAGCCTGCTTCAGATGCCGGCGTTCTTCCTGCTCTACCACCTCTTCTCCAGCCAGAAGATCGGCGACAAGGCCAACTCGCTCCTCGGCCACCAGCTCTTCGACGCCCCGCTCGGCGAGCGCTGGCACGACGCCCTGTCGCACGGCGGGCTCTTCGGCGCGCAGGGCCTCGTCTACGTGGGCCTCTTCGCGATCGTGGCCGCCGTCGCCACCTTCAACTACGGGCGTACGAAGCGTCAGATGGCCGCCAACCCGGTCACCCCGCCCGCCGGCCCGGACGGGCAGCCGATGCCCGGCATGGGGGCGATGAACCAGCTCATGCCGCTGATGTCCTTCTTCACCCTCTTCACCGTCGCCTTCGTGCCGCTGGCCGCCGCGCTGTACGTGGTCACCAGCACGACCTGGACCGCGATCGAGCGGGCCTTCCTGTACCGCGACATGACCGTGCCGGGCGCCGCGGTCGCCACGGCCGCGTAACGGCGGTGCCGGGCGGCCCGGTCCAGGTGGTGAACAGGGTCTTGCGGAGTGATCGGATGTCTTGGAGGATCGGACAAGCCTGCGATGGCCGCCACCCATCCGACGGGCCTGATCCGACCGAGGAGAACGACTCTTGAAGCTGCTTCGTGTGGGTACGGCGGGCGCGGAACGACCGGCGCTGCTGGACGAGGACGGAACCCTGCGTGACCTGTCGGGCGTCGTCCCCGACATCGACAGCGCCCTGCTCGCCGACGAGGACGCGCTCGCCCGGGTGCGGGCCGCGGCGGCCGCGCCCGGCGGGCTGCCGGCGCTCGACGCCGAGGGGCTGCGGGTGGGCCCGCCGCTCTCCCGCATCGGCAAGATCGTGTGCATCGGGCTGAACTACCACGACCACGCCACGGAGACCGGGGCGCGGATCCCGGACGAGCCGATCCTGTTCTTCAAGGCCCCCGACACCGTCGTCGGGCCCGAGGACACCGTGCTCGTGCCGCGCGGCAGCGTGAAGACCGACTGGGAGGTCGAGCTCGCCGTCGTCATCGGACGCACCGCGCGCTACCTGGACACGGCGGAGGAAGGGCTCGCCCACGTCGCCGGGTACGCGGTCGCGCACGACGTCTCCGAGCGCGAGTTCCAGATCGAGCGCGGCGGCACCTGGGACAAGGGCAAGAACTGCGAGACGTTCAACCCGCTCGGCCCCTGGCTGGTCACCGCCGACGAGGTCGCCGACCCGCAGGCCCTGCCGCTGAAGCTCTGGGTCAACGGCGAGCTGAAGCAGGACGGCACCACCGCCGACCAGATCTTCCCGGTCGGCGAGGTCGTCCGCTATCTGAGCCACTTCATGACGCTCCACCCGGGCGACGTCATCAACACCGGCACCCCGGCCGGCGTCGCCATGGGGCAGCCCGAGCCCAAGCCGTATCTGCGGGCCGGTGACGTCGTGGAGCTGGAGATCGACGGGCTCGGCCGGCAGCGGCAGGAGCTGAAGGACGCGTAGAAGGCTGCAATACATCGGAGGGGTGGGGGCCGTCGCGTACGGACCCCACCCCTCCGCCTCGCGTCAGCCGTCGATCCGCGACACGAACTGCTCCAGCGCCTCCACCACCAGTGCGTGGTCCTCCGCCTGCGGCAGCCCCGAGACCGTCACCGAGCCGATGACGCCCGCGCCCTCGACCGCGATCGGGAACGAGCCGCCGTGCGCCGCGTACACGTCCGGGTCGAGCCGGGACGCCTCGTCGAATGTCGTCCCCTTCGCCCGGAACCGCGTCCCCACCAGGTACGAGCTCTCGCCGTACCGCTCGACGACCCGGCGCTTGCGGTCGATCCACGCGTCGTTGTCCGCGCTCGAACCGGGCAGCGCCGCGTGGAACAGCTGCTGCGCCCCGCGCCGGATGTCGATCGCCACCGGGGCGTGCCGCTCCCGGGCCAGGGTGACCAGCAGCCCGCCGAGCGTGTAGGCGTCGTCGTAGCCGAAGTGCGGCAGCGTCAGCCGGCGCTCCTGGGCGATCAGCTCGGAGATGGTCGGAGCGGTGGGGTTCATACGGGCTGCTCCTCGGTCGCGTGGGCGGAGGCGCCGATGGGCCGCAGGGTGACGGTGACCCCTTCGCGGGCCGAGCGGCGGGCCGCCTCCAGGACGTCCAGGGTCTCGGCGGCCTGAAGCGCGGTCACCGGATTGTCGCCCGTCCCGCGCAGCGCGTCGTTGACCGCCGCGTAGTACGCCGGGTAGTCGCCCGGGAGCGTACGGACCGGGGTGCCGCCGCCCGTGAGCGGGGACTCGCCCGCGCCGAGCCGGCCCCACAGCTCCTCGCCCTCCTCGCCCCACGGCTCGCCCGGCGCCGGGCGGGCGCCCTCGCGCAGGGCGGCCTCCTGGGGGTCGAGGCCGTGCTTCACGAAGCCCGCGCTCGACCCGAGCACCCGGAAGCGCGGGCCGAGCTGGGCCGTCGTGGCGCTCACGTACAGGTGCGAACGGACGCCCGAGGTGTGCGTGACCGCCACGAACGTGTCGTCGTCGGCCGCCGCGCCGGGGCGCCGCAGGTCGGACTCCGCGTACACCTGGGCCGCCGGGCCGAACAGGGTCAGCGCCTGGTCGACCACGTGGCTGCCCAGGTCGTACAGCAGCCCGCCGATCTCACGCGGGTCGCCGGACTCGCGCCAGCCGCCCTTCAGCTGCGGGCGCCACCGCTCGTACCGCGACTCGAAGCGCTGGACCTCGCCCAGGGCGCCGTCCGCGAGGAGCGCGCGCAGGGTGAGGAAGTCGTTGTCCCAGCGGCGGTTCTGGAAGACCGAGAGCAGCAGCCCGCGCTCCTCGGCGAGCGCCGCGAGCTCGCGGGCCTCGGCCGCCGTGCCCGCGACCGGCTTGTCCACGACCACCGGAAGCCCGGCCTCCAGGGCCGCCCGCGCCAGCGGTACGTGGGTCTTGTTCGGCGACGCGATGACGATCAGGTCCAGCTCGTCCGCCCGCTGCCACAGCTCGTCGGGGGAGTCGGCGAACCGTACGCCGGGGTAGGCGGCGCGGGCTTCGGCGCGGCGCTCCTCGTCGCGGGTGACGACCGTGTCGAGGACCAGTCCTTCGGTGGCCGTGATCAGCGGGGCGTGGAAGACGGACCCCGCCAGGCCGAAGCCGACGAGTCCGACGCGCAAGGTGGTCATGGGTCCCACTTTGGCAACGCTGTTGCCAAAGTGCAAGCGCGCGCCACAATGGGTCCGTGAACAGGAGCACCACCGGCGCGAACCTTCCCGCCCTGCGCAGCCACAACGCGGCCCTCGTCCTCGACCTGCTGCGGGTGGCCGGCGAGGGCGGCATCAGCCGGCTCGAACTCGCCGAGCGCACCGGGCTCACCCCGCAGGCCGTCAGCAAGATCACCGCCCGGCTGCGCGCCGAGGGCCTGGCCGCCGAGGCGGGCCGCCGCGCCTCCACGGGCGGCAAGCCCCGGACTGTGCTGCGGCTGGTCCCCGAGGCTGGGCACGCGGTGGGGCTGCACCTGGACCGCGACGGGCTGACGGTGGTGCTGGTCGACCTCGCGGGCGTCGTCGCCGAAAGCCTGACGGCTCCGCTGGACTTCGGGGCCCCGGCGGACGAGGTGCTGGCGGCTGCCGCCGGGGCGGTCGCCGCCGTGCGGGGGGACGGGGCGCTGCCGGTGCTCGGGGTGGGCGTCGCGGCCCCGGGGCCGCTGGACCACCGGGGCGGGGTGCTGCACCGGGTCACGGGGTTCCCGCAGTGGGACGGCTTCCCGCTGAGCGAGGCGCTCGCCGCCCGGACCGGGCTGCCGGTCGTCCTCGACAAGGACACCAACGCCGCCGCCCTCGGCCTCGCCCTCGGCGCCGACGGCCCCGCCGACTTCGCCTACCTCCACCTCGGCACGGGCCTGGGCGCGGGCCTCGTCCTCGGCGGCGCGGTGCACCGGGGGGAGCGGACGGGGGCGGGCGAGTTCGGCCACCAGACCGTGCAGCTGGACGGCCTCCGCTGCGGCTGCGGCGGACGTGGCTGCCTGGAGGCGCTCTGCCTGGCCGCCGCCCGCCGGGGCGACGCGGCCGAGGCGGCCAGGGTGCTCGGGACCGGCGCCGCGAACCTCGTCGGGCTCCTCGACATCGACCGCGTGGTCCTGGGCGGCCGCACGGTCGCCGCCGACCCCGACACGTACGTACGCGGCGTGCGCGCGGTCCTCGACGAACGTGCCCGCCGCGACGGGGTGCGCGGCACCCCGGTCCCGGTCACCGCCCACGAGGGCGACCGCCCGGTCGCGGAGGGCGCGGCACAGCTGGTGCTGGCCCCGCTGTTCGGCCGCGTGGCCCCGGCGGAGGCGCCTGCGGCGGGCTGACCGGGGGCGCACGCCCCGCCGTCACCCACGGACCCGGCAGCGCCTGAGCCACGTGCGCCGGGGACTCGTCCTCCGCCGTCCGGGCGCACCCGTGCCCCCTTCGGGCGGGCCCCCCGGCACGCCTGCGGCGGGCTCACGCGCGCGCGTGGCAGTCTCGGCCACCCCTAGGGCGTGTCCGCAAAGTCCCGTCTGGCCCGCGACGCCTGGCACGCACTCTCGCCGCACCGGCCGAAATCCCAAGTACGTCCAGTACGAGGGATATCGGCCGGCACACCGAGAAGTGGGGTCTCCCCTGTTCGAGCGAAGCCGAGAACTTGGGGAAGCACCAGACGCCGCAGGCCACGCCCTTCGGGCGTACGACGGGACTTTGCGGACACGCCCTAGGGCCCGGAGACGCGCCGCGCGTGGCGTTCCGGCCCGACCGGTCGTTGCCGTAGGAAGTGGAGGCTGCCCTGCCATGCCACCCGAACCCGCCGAGCCCACCGAGACCACCGAATCTCCCGGGACCGGGCGCACCCGGCACGGGCTGGCGCTCGGGCTGGCCGCCGCGAGTGTGATGCCCGTGGTCCTCGGCGGGGCGACCGCGTCCGCCGCCCCGCAGCGCAGTGCGGTCGCCGGGACGGCCAGCGGGCCGATCCGGGCGGGTGTGCCCGGATCGGCCGCCGCCGACCAGCAGCCGGCCTGCGGCAACCCCGCGTCGGACGACTTCCCCATCGACACCCGGATCCACGGCGGACCCGACACCTACGCGTCCGGCGGCGGCTACGGCACCTGGTTCCTGGACCTGACGAACACGACCACCGAGTCCTGCCGGGCCATTCACCCGGTGCTCGTCCTCACCGACGAGGACCGCGCGCTGACCTCGGACCAGATCCAGCTCCAGTTCTCGGAGCGCGCCCACCCCGGCGTCGAGCACCGCGTGACTTGGGAGACGACCGACCGGGACGAGCACATCGGGGTCTTCGGCGGCGAGGGCGACGACGCCTTCCCCGGATTCACGGTGCCCGCCGGACGTACCGTCACCGTCCAGGTCCGGCTGGCCTTCACCTCCGACACGAGCCCGGGCCGGATCACCGCGAACGCCGCGATCGTCCAGCGCCGGAGCGGCGGGAGCGGTACGGGCGGCGACGGGGAGTGGGTCGGCGAGTCCGAGGACTACCCGTTCTCCGTGGTCGAGCCCGACGAGGACGGCACCGGGACCGGTGAGACGGACGGCGACCGGGAGAGCGCGGACGGGACGGGCCGGGAGCACGTGGGCGGCACCGGCGAGGACGAGGACGAGGGGAGCGGCACGGTGAAGGGCAAGGGCGACGAGGGGTACGCGGACCCCGGCAGGACCGGCACCACCCGGCGCCCCGTCCCGCCCGGCACCGACCCGGCGGGGGTCCCGCAGCTCGCCGCCACCGGCATCTCCGTCCCCGTACCCCTGCCCGCCCTCACCGTCTCCGGATTCCTGATCGGCGGCGGCGCGATGGTGCTCGCCACCCGCCGCACCCGTCGCGCGGACCACTGATCATCCGGACGCTCAGCCAGTACCTCCAGATCGAACAGTCGGCCTAAACTCTGGGGCGTCGGCGCTGCACAACGCGGTGCCGCCGGCGTCCCCGCACCTGGCGTACGGCAACTGGAGTCCCACATGGCAGAGCGCAAGCCGATCTCGTCCTGGCTGACCGACATGGACGGGGTCCTCATCCACGAGGGCACCCCGATCCCCGGCGCCGACGCCTTCATCAAGCGGCTGCGTGACTCGGGACTGCCCTTCCTGGTCCTGACCAACAACTCGATCTACACCGCCCGCGACCTGCACGCCCGGCTGAACCGCATGGGCCTGGACGTGCCCGTGGAGAACATCTGGACCTCCGCCCTCGCCACCGCCCAGTTCCTGGACGACCAGCGCCCCGGCGGCACGGCGTACGTCATCGGCGAGGCCGGGCTCACCACCGCGCTGCACGACATCGGGTACGTCCTCACCGACCACGACCCCGACTACGTGGTGCTCGGTGAGACGCGTACGTACTCCTTCGAGGCGCTCACCAAGGCGATCCGGCTGATCAACGCGGGGGCCAGGTTCATCTGCACCAACCCGGACGAGACCGGCCCGTCCGCCGAGGGCCCGCTGCCCGCCACCGGCTCCGTCGCCGCCCTGATCACCAAGGCGACCGGCAAGGCCCCGTACTTCGCGGGCAAGCCGAACCCGCTGATGATGCGGACCGGGCTCAACGCGATCGGCGCGCACTCCGAGTCCAGCGCCATGATCGGCGACCGGATGGACACCGATGTGCTGGCCGGTCTGGAGGCGGGCATGCAGACCTTCCTGGTGCTCACCGGGCTGACCACGGTCGCCGACATCGACAAGTACCCGTTCCGGCCGTCCACCGTCGTGGACTCCATCGCGGACCTGGTCGACCTCGTCGACCTGGGCTGACACCGCCCGGCGCGGGGGAGCGGGGCCCACTCCACCGGCCCAGCGCCCCCGCGCTGCGGATGCGGAACGCGCCCGCAGGCGTGAACCTTCCATCAGGAGGTTCACGATGCGTTCCATACCCCTCACGTTCTGTGCCGCCGCGCTGGCCGCGGCGACCCTGGTGCCGATCCCCTCGGCACTGGCCGAATCCGGCTCCGGCCACGAGGACTCCCGGTCCCGTGCCGCCCTGTCGGTCTCGCCCTCGTCCGCCGCCCCGGGCAGCGAGGTCGAGCTGGAGCTGACCGGCTGCAAGGCCAAGGACGCCAAGGCGAACTCCGACGCCTTCGTCTCCGAGGCGCGGTTCTCGTCCGGCGGCGACCGCACGCTCTACGCCGAGGCCCGCGTCCGCGCGGACGCCGAACCCGGCGACTACGACGTCCAGGCGATCTGCGACAAGCACACCCGGGTGACCGCGACCCTCACCGTCGTGCACCGCGAGCGGCCCGTGCCCATCGCCCCGGTCCACGCGGGCGGCGGAGGCACCGCCGTGCTCGCGAGCGAGACCGCCGATCAGGACGGACCCGGCACCGCCCACGAGGTGATCGGCCTCGGACTGGCCGCCGTCGCGGCCGTCGCCGTCGCCTTCCGCAGCGTGCGCCGTCGCCGCCCGGCGGCCGACTGACATGTCCGCACCGGAGGAGGCAGCGGGGCGCGGCAGGCTGCTCACCGGAGTGACCTGGGCCGTCATCCTGCTGGGCCTGTGGCTCTGGGGCCGCGGGATCACGGACGGCTCGGGCATCGGCTCGGCCCCGACCACCGGCGACGTCGCCGCGGTCGGGCGCCCGCTCGGCGTGCCGCTGCCCCCGGCGCACGCGCCGATCGCGGGCGTCGCCCCGAAGAGCGTCGAGATCCCGTCCATCGGCGTCGAGGCCCCCGTCGTCTCCCGGGGCCTGGACGCGGAGGGCGCCATCGAGCCGCCGTCCTTCGAGGCGCCCCAGACGGTCGGCTGGTACGGCGACGGCACCCGGCCCGGCGCCGAGGGGCCGGCCCTGTTCGTCGGCCATGTCGACACCGAGACCAAGCCCGCCGTCTTCTACGGGCTCAGCGCGGCCCGCCCCGGCGCCAAGGTCGACGTGACCCGCACGGACGGCACGGTCGCCGAGTTCACCATTGACGACGTGCAGGTCCTCACCCGTGCCCGGTTCGACGCCCAGAAGGCGTACGGGCCCCGCAAGGACGGACGGGCGGAGCTGCGGCTGATCACCTGCGGCGGCACGTACGACCAGAAGTCCCACTCGTACACCGCGAATGTGGTCGTCTCGGCCTACCTGACCGCCGAGAAGGGCGCCGGGAAGAGCGCGGCGAAGGCGGCCTGATCCGTACGAGAGGCCCGGTACCCGGCCCGGCCGCCGCCCGTTCCCCGGGTGGCGGCCGGGCCGGTCCTCGACCGCGGTGCGCGGGCCGCGGGAGTGGCCCGGCGCGGACACGGGAGGTCGGTGGCGTCCGGGTCCGCCGCACCCCCCACTGTAGGGGGACGCTCCCCGTCCGCCCAGCCGCTTTCTGACGTTACGTCGATAACCGGTCACCCTCCGCACGCGGTGAAGCGGTTGCGGACGGCATGGAAGAACGACCAAGGCCCCCTCGCGCGAAGCGAGGGGGCCTTGGCTGTGCGTGCGCCGCCAGGGACTCGAACCCCGGACCCGCTGATTAAGAGTCAGCTGCTCTAACCAACTGAGCTAGCGGCGCCTGCTGACCTGGAAAACTCTACCCGATCCCCAGCCGTGCTCCTGACCATCCCCTCGTCTTCCCGGCCTGTCGGATGGTCGTTTTTTCCCTTCTATCCGTCAAACTGCGGTATGTCGTGACGTATGTCATGGCCTTTGCCACGCTGACGCCCGAGCAGATGCGCCCGAGGAACTTGACGACTGCGGAGGGGAATCGCATGACTGTGCCGGCCTTCGAGGAGTACGTACCCGCCATCGACTGCCCCTGTCCCGGCTGTGCCGGCCAGCGGCGGACCGCCGCCGGGGGACTTCCCGTGCGGTACGGGGGACACCCGGCCGCGCACGGCGCGCGGCGCGCGATGGTGCTGGTCACCGCCGCCGGGGTGGTGCTCGGCGGCGGGGCCGCGGAGTCCGCCGGAGCGCCCGCCGACCCCGCCCCGGTGCCCGGAACGGGGGTGCCGACCGGCATCGGCCCGCTGCCGGACAGCCCCCAGGGGCTGCCGGGCCCGCTGCGCGGGTCCGGTTCGCCGGGACCGTCGGCGTCCCAGGCTTCGGCGCCGGAGCCGCGGGCGACGACCCGGACCGAGATCATCAACCGCGCGAAGAAGTGGCTGGACGCGCAGGTCCCGTACAGCATGTCGAAGTACTGGACGGACGGGTACCGGCAGGACTGCTCCGGCTATGTGTCGATGGCCTGGGACCTGCCGGGCAACGAGTGGACCGGCAGCCTCGCCGCGTACGGCACCCGCATCGCCCGCGAGGACCTCCAGCCCGGCGACATCCTGCTCTTCCACAACCTCGCCGACCCCGGGAACGGCTCCCACGTCACGATCTTCGGCGGCTGGACCACCTCCGCGCACACCCACTACACGGCGTACGAGCAGACCAAGCCGCACACCCGCAGGCAGACGACGCCCCTGGCGTACTGGACCAACTCCGCGAGCTATGTCGCCTACCGCTACAAGGGCCTGAGTACGGGGAAGTCCGGCAGCGAGGCGGAGAAGGACCCGTTCCCCGGCGCGGCGAAGTTCGGGCCCCGCGCGAAGAACGCGCACGTGACCCGGCTCGGCGCGATGCTCGTCGCCCGGGGCGGCAAGCGCTTCTACAAGATCGGGCCCGACCCGGTCTGGACCGGCGCCGACCGCCGGGCCACCCGGGCGTTCCAGCAGGCCCAGGGGTGGAAGGGCGCCGAGGCCGACGGCATCCCCGGCCCCGACACCTGGAAGCTGCTGGTGACCGGAACCGGCCGCGACATCCCCGCCGCGAGCGGCCAGGGCGGCGCCCAGGCCGCCCCGGCCTTCCCCGGACGGGGCTATTTCCGGCCGGGTCGGTCCAACAGCCATGTCGACCGGCTCGGAAAACAGTTGGTGAAGAAGGGGTACGGCGCGCACTACCGGCTGGGCCCCAGCCCCCGCTGGACCGAGGCGGACCGGCGCAATGTCGAGACCTTCCAGAAGGCCCAGGGCTGGCGGGGGACGGAGGCCGACGGCTATCCGGGCCCGGAGACCTGGCGGCGACTCTTCGCGTGACACGACGGACATGACGGAGGCGGAAATGCGATCCACGGTGTCGGACAGCTCCGGAAACCCGGAGTACGGCCAGGAGACGGAGTACGGGACGGTCCCGGTACGGGAATGGGTCGGCCCGGGCGGAGCGGGCAGCGTCACGGACGCGTGGGCGGCGTCGGCCGCGGCGGACGGGCCGCCGGTCGCCGAGGGGCTGCCGGTGCGGGACGCGACCCGGGCCGCGCCCCGCGCGCCCGAGCCACCTCCCCTCTTCCGGCCGGTATCGGTGTCGGTGCCCTCGGACGAGGAGGTGGTGGTCCGGGTCGAGGAGCCGGTGGAGCCGGCCGCTCCGGAGGGCGGTGACGACACCGACTCCGTCGTCGACCTGGTGCTCGACCTCCCGTCGGGGGAGGAGGACCGCGGGGCCTCGCTCGGGGCCACCTCGGCCTCGGTGTCGGTGCCGGCGGAGGCTCGTGCCGAGGAGCCCGCGGACGCGGCGCCGGAGGACGCGCGCCCTGCGGAGGCGGCCGCGCCGGAACCGGTGAAGGAGGCCGCGCCCGAGGAGGCCGCGCCCCGGGACGCCGCACCCGAGGACGCCGTGCCCCTCGCGGAGGCTCCCCTCCCCGAGCCCGTCATCGAGCCCGCCCTCGCCCTCACCGGGGCCCGCGTGCCCGGGCCGCCCGACCCGGTCCGGGACAGCGGCCGGCACCAGGCGGTCATCGCCAACGAGCGCACCGCCTCCATCCCCGTGCACCTCCTCTTCCGCGAGGACCGGCGCGCCGGGGCCGCCGCCGTGCCGCCCGGCATCGTGCGGCCGGGCGGGGGCGAGCCCGGGGCCGGGGTGCGGCGGCCGCCCGTGCCGAGGACGCCGCAGGTGCGGCCCTCGACCCGGCCCGCCCCGGACGCCGACCCCCGGCTGCGCGAGCGGCCCGGGCCCGCGCTGCCCGGCTGGGCCGCGCTGCTCACCGGATTCGGCGGGATCGCGGCGGCCGGCGCGGTGCTGTGGTGGACCGGCGTGGTCCCGGCCTCGGTGCTCGCCCGGGTCGGGCTCGGCCCACGGCCGTACGAAGGGCTGCCCACCGGCGCCTGGGCGGCGCTCGTCTTCCTGTCGGCCGTCGTGCTCTTCGCGCTCGGGGGCCTCGGCCGGGGGCGGGTCGGGCACGCCTGGGTGCTCACGCTCTTCGGGCAGTACCGGGGCAGCGTGCGGCGCACCGGTCTGGTGTGGGTCAGCCCGTTGCTGCTGCGCCGCCGGATCGACGTACGGCTGCGGCACTGGCGCAGCGAGCCGCTGCCCGCCGTGGACGCGAACGGCACGGCGCTGCGGGTCGTCGTCCAGGTCGTGTGGCGGGTCAAGGACACCGTGCGGGCAGCGCTCGGGATCGAGGACCACGAGACGTATCTGCGCGAGCAGGTCGAGGCCGCGATGGCCCGGGTCCTGTCCCAGCTGCCCGCCGACGCCTTCCACGAGGACGCGCACACCCTGCGCAACGCGGAGGCCGTCGGCGACGCGCTGACCCGGATGCTGAAGGCGGACTGCGAGCCGGTCGGCGTCGAGGTGTACTCGGCCCAGCCGACCGGGATCGAGTACGCGCCGGAGGTGGCGGCGGCCATGCAGCGGCGCCGGATCGCGGCGATCGACGCGCAGCACCGGGACAGCGTGCTGACTTCGGTCGTGGACGCGGTGCACGACACCGTCAGCCGGCTCACCGAACGAGGGCTCGTGGAGTTGGACGACTACGAACGGAAGGCGCTGGTCAAGGACTTGACGGTGGCCTTCTACACCGGGCGGACCGGGGGCGACGGCTCCTGAGGAGGCGCGGGGGAGGTTCCGGGGTGGCCGGAATCCGGCGTTCATTGGTCTGGACATGGTCAAGGCACGGCAATAATCTGAGCCTTGGTCTAGACCGCAGATCGCGCGTGCGCAGCAGTGCTCATGGAGTCCCCACTCCCCCCACGATCCGAGGAGCGACACCACATGCGTATGAAGGCAAGTGCGGCCCTGGTCGGTCTCGCCGTAGCGGGCGTCTCGATGTTCGCGACGAGCAGCGCCAGCAGCCACGGCTACACGGACAGCCCGATCAGCCGTCAGAAGCTGTGCGCCAACGGCACGGTGACCGGCTGCGGCAACATCCAGTGGGAGCCGCAGAGCGTCGAGGGCCCGAAGGGCTTCCCGTCGGCCGGTCCGGCCGACGGAAAGATCTGCTCCGGCGGCCACGGCGAGTTCGCCCAGCTGGACGACCCGCGCGGCGGCAACTGGCCCGCCACCAAGGTGACGGCCGGTCAGGGCTTCAGCTTCCGGTGGCAGTTCACCGCCCGGCACGCCACGACGGACTTCCGGTACTACATCACCAAGGACGGCTGGGACCCCACCAAGCCGCTCACCCGGGCCGACCTGGAGCCGCAGCCCTTCATGACGGTGCCGTACAACAACCAGCAGCCCCCGGCGACGCTGACCCAGCAGGGCACCATCCCCACCCAGAAGTCCGGGAAGCACATCATCCTGAGCGTCTGGAACATCGCGGACACGGCCAACGCGTTCTACGCGTGCTCGGACGTGCAGTTCTGACCTGAGGTCGTGACGCGGCGAACCCCGGGGAGTCCGAGGACTCTCCGGGGTTTCGCTGTGCCGGTACGGGTCAGACCCGGGCCGGGACCGGAGCCGCGGCCGGAGCTTCGGCGGCCGGCGCCGTCCGGGTCGCCCTGAGCAGCAGCGTCGCCGCGAGCACCGCACCGGTCAGCAGGACCAGGGACCCGGTCACCGAGGCGTACCGCATGCTGTGCACGAAGGCGTCCCGGCCGATCGCGATCAGCGAGTGGTCACCGGTGCTCAGCGCGCCCGGCAGGGTCTTGCGGGCGGCCTCGGGGGCGGAGGCGGGCATGTCCGCCCGGTAGACCGCGGTGGCGACGGCGCCCAGCAGGGCCATGCCCAGCGCCCCGCCGAACTCGCCCCCGGTCTCCAGGAGCGAGGCGGCCGAGCCGGCCTTCTCCGGCGGGCTGGCGGCCATCGCCATGTCCGAGACGAGCGCCATCACCGCGACGATGCCGCTGCTCATCACGGCCGAACCGATCAGCAGCAGGACCAGCGAGTCGGTCCCGGCCAGC
Source organism: Streptomyces sp. NPDC097595 (assembly GCF_044761525.1). NCBI lineage: Bacteria > Bacillati > Actinomycetota > Actinomycetes > Kitasatosporales > Streptomycetaceae > Streptomyces > Streptomyces sp. NPDC097595. The sequence goes on from NZ_JBIWCN010000003.1 coordinate 198,951, forward strand.
GTGAAGACCCCGAAGCCCGCCGCGCCGACGGTGAACCCGCCGCAGACCACGTAGGCCCGCTGGACCCGCTGGGCGAGCGCGGTCGCCGCCGGTGCCGCCGCGCCCACCGCCAGGGACGGGGCGAGGCTCCACAGCGCGGCCTCCATCGTGCTCATGCCGAGCACCGACTGAAGGTACTGGGTGGTGAAGAAGGCCGAGCCCATCATGGCGAAGGAGGCCAGCGCGTTGAGTCCGATCCCGGTGCCGAAGCCCCGGCCCCGGAACAGCTCCCGGCTGATCATCGCGTCGGAGCGGGTGCGCTGCCGGTGGACGAACACCCAGCCGACGGCCAGCCCGGCGGCGATCACCGCGGCCCACGTGATGTCGAGCCCGTGGGCGGCGCTCTCCTTGATGCCGTAGACCACCGGCAGCACCGCGCCCATGGACAGCGGGACGCTCGCGAAGTCGAAGCGGCCCGGGTTCGGGTCCTTGAACTCCGGGACCAGCAGCGGCACGAGCACCAGCAGCAGCACCATCGCGGGCACGTTGATCAGGAAGACCGAACCCCACCAGAAGTGCTGGAGCATCACCCCGCTGAGCACCGAGCCGAGCGCCACCCCGCCGGCCATGGCGCCCGACCAGATGCCGATCGCCTTCGCCCGCTGCTGCTCGTTCCGGAACATGTTGCGCACGAGCCCGATCGTCGAGGGCATCAGCGTCGCCCCGCCGATCCCGAGGACCGCCCGGGCCGCGATCAGCATCTCCGGGCTGTTCGCGTAGGCCGCGCAGACCGAGGCGGCGCCGAAGGCGAGCGCCCCGATCATCAGCAGCTTGCGGCGGCCGATGCGGTCGCCCAGGGAGCCCATCGTGATGAGGAGGCCGGCCAGGGCGAAGGCGTACACATCGAAGATCCACAGCTGCTGCGTCGCGCTGGGGGCGAGGTCCCGGTCGATGGACGGGATCGCGAAGAAGAGGACGGAGACGTCCATCGAGACGAGGAGGAGGGGGAGGAGCAGGACCAGGAAGGCGGTCCACTCCCGACGGCCGGCGAGTGCGCCGGGGGCGGCGGTGGTGCTCGTGGGGTTCGTCATGCCAAGGAATATACGGCTGTTTAAAACAGTTGTCTAGTACGACTGTGTAAAACGTTCGTACATGACGGCGGGCAGCACAAAAGGGCAGCACAAAACGCACGAGGCGGTCTCCGTGGATACGGAAACCGCCTCGTGCGTTGTCTGTGCGCCGCCAGGGACTCGAACCCCGGACCCGCTGATTAAGAGTCAGCTGCTCTAACCAACTGAGCTAGCGGCGCCTGCTGACGTGAAAATAATACCTGGCCCGGAGGGGTGCTGATGACCAGCCGCTCTACAGGGCCAGCGACAGCAGCATCGGGGCCGCGCGCCGGTTCAGCGTGTCCGCCGCCGCGCGCAGCCGGTGCGCGTCCTTCACCGGCATCGACAGCGCCAGGCAGCCCGCCGACGACCCTGCGGTCAGCGGCACCGCCGCGCACACCGTGCCGACCGCGTACTCCTGGAGGTCGAGCACCGGGACCGTGGCCGGCTGGCTGTCCAGCTTGGAGAAGAGGACCTTCTCGCTGGTGATCGTCCGCGAGGTCAGCCGGGGCGTCTTGTGCCGGGCGATGTGGTCGCGCCGGCCGTTCTGGTCGAGCTGGGTCAGCAGGCACTTGCCGATCGCCGAGGCGTGCGCCGCCGACCTGAAGTCCACCCACTCGTTGACCGCCGGGGTGAGCGGGCTGTCGGCGTACTGCGTGACGCGGATCTCGCCGTCGACGTACCGGCTGATGTAGACCGCCGCGCCGACCGAGTCGCGGAGCTGGGCCAGGGTCTGCTGGAGCTTGGTCTCCAGGGCCTGGCGGCGGGCCGCACCCGAGCCGAGGAGCAGCAGCGAGGCGCCGATGACGTACGCCCCGTCGGTGATCTGCTCGACGTAACCCTCGCGGCGCAGCGTCAGCAGCAGGGAGGTGAGGTGGCCGACGGGCAGCCCCGTCTCCCGGGAGAGCTGGGCCCCGGTGACCCCGCTGCCGTGCTTGGAGACCGTTTCGAGAACGCGAAGGGCGTACTGCACCGAGTGGAACGGCGCGGTCGGTTCGGGCTTCAACACCACGGCTTCCCCCTGCCAGTCGGGACCGCAGGCCGGTTCGCGGGCCCCGGCCTCGCCCCCACGATAGCCGCCGACGGCCTGTTCAGGGCGGTGTGCGGCGGACTCGTGGGTGCGCCCCGGAGCTGTCAGCAGGGGCGCACCCGTACGGCATATGCCCGCGTCATGCGCGAGCGACGGATGCCGAGGTCACAGCACCGCGTTGAGGAATTCGCGCGTGCGTTCGTGCGAGGGATCGGAGAATATTTTCTCCGGCGAACCGGACTCCACGACCCGTCCGGCGTCGAACATCAGCACCTTCTCCGAGACGTCCCGGGCGAAACTCATCTCGTGGGTCACACAGAGCATCGTGATGTCGGTGTTCCTGGCGATGTCCGTCAGCAGCTCCAGCACCCCCGCCACCAACTCCGGGTCGAGCGCGGAGGTCACCTCGTCCAGGAGCAGGATCTCCGGCTCCATCGCCAGCGCCCGGGCGATCGCGACCCGTTGCTGCTGCCCGCCGGACAGCTGCGAGGGGTGCGCGTCGACCTTGCCGGAGAGCCCGACCAGGTCCAGCAGCTCCCGGGCCCGGGCCTCCGCCTTGTCCCGGTCCATGCCGAGGACGTTGACGGGCGCCTCGGTGATGTTCTGGAGCACCTTCATGTTGGGGAAGAGGTTGAACTGCTGGAAGACCATGCCGATCCTCCGGCGGGCGGCCCGCAGGTGCTTCTCGGACGCGGGCTTCAGCGAGCCGTCCGGCGCCCGGAGGTGCGTCAGCGGTTCGCCGTTGATCCAGATCACGCCGTCGCTGACCCGCTCCAGCGTCATCAGGAGGCGCAGGATCGTCGTCTTGCCCGAGCCGCTGGGGCCGATCAGGGTGACGTGCTCGCCGCGCTCGACCGTGAAGTCCAGTTCGTCGAGGACCGTGTGGTCCCCGTAGCGCTTGACGACCTTGTCGAAGCGGACGAGCGGGTGGCCGCCGTCCTTGGAGGCATCGATGGGCGCGACGGCCTCGGAGGCCGTGGCCGCGTTCTTCTGCAGGGGGAGGGGTTCAGTGGCCAAGGCGCTTCTCCAGCTTCCTCATCAGGAGTGACGTGGGGTAGCTCGCGACCAGGAAGATCAGGCCGGCGAGCGTGAACACCTCGGTGAACGCGAAGTGCTGGGTTCCGTAGTCGCGTGCCTCGAAGACCATCTCGTGCACGGTGATCACGGCGAGGAAGGGCGTTTCCTTGAACATCGAGATCGCGTAGTTGCCCAGCGCGGGCACCACGTTGCGCACAGCCTGCGGCAGGATCACGGTCTGCCAGGTCCGCCGGGGCGTCATCGACAGCGCCCGGCACGCCTCCCACTGCCCCTTCGGCACGGCGTCGATCCCGGCGCGGTAGACCTCGGAGGTGTACGTGGCGTAGTGGACGCCCAGCACCACGATGCCGATCGTCAGCGGCTCCACGGACGTGAACAGGGCAGCGGCGCCCACCAGTTGAACGATCAGCGGGGTGGAGCGGATGAACTCCATCACCGTCTTCACCGGCACGGTCACCAGTCGGCTCGGAGCCCGTCCGGCGACCGCGATGGCCAGCCCGAGCACCGCGGCGACCAGCGTGCCGAACACCGTGGCCAGCAGGGTCACCCAGAACCCGTTGAGGACCTGGGGGAACGCGTCGCCGACGGCGCCCCAGTCGAAGTCGTTGTTCACCCTGCACCTCCGGCCTGGGCGGCGGACACGGCGCTACGGCTCTTCAGCAGGCTCTTCCCGCCCGTGGCCAGACCGAGCCGCCGCTTGGCGGACCGCTCCAGCAGGTTCATGAGCAGGGTCAGCGCGTAGGCCAGGACGAAGTAGCAGACCAGCAGCGTCGCGTACGCGGTGAGGGTCTCGCCCGTACGGCTGCGAAGCTTCTCGATGGCGGTCATCAGGTCCGCCGCCGAGATCAGCCACAGCAGCGGGGTCGCCTTCAGCAGCTGGATCAGCAGGTTGGTGAACGACGGGATCATCTGCACCCACGCCTGCGGCAGGATCACCTTGCGCATCCGGTGCAGCGGCGACATGTTCAGCGCGAGCGCCGCCTCGTACTGGCCGCGCGGTACGGAGTTGACCGCGCCGCGCACCACTTCTGCGCCGTACGCCCCGTAGTTGAGGCCGAACGCCAGCACCCCGCAGACCAGCGGCGTCAGTTCGTACCCGGTGAGCTGCGGCATCGCGTAGTACAGCCAGAACAGCTGCACGTACAGCGAGGTGCCGCGGAAGAACTCCACGACCACGCGGGAGACCCCGCGCGACAGCATGAGGCGGCTGAGCGACATCAGGCCGAGGACGAAGGACAGGAGCAGCGCCACCAGGGCGCCGAACACCGTGGCCTCCAGGGTCACCCACAGGCCGGACCGCAGCTGCGGCAGATCGTCGGCGAAGGCCGAGAAGAAATCATTCATGCGGTGGGTACCGTCCCTGTCAGCCCTTGCACAGATCGGCCGTCTTCAGCGTGGCCGGCGGCAGCTCGGTCGCCCCGAAGCCGTAGTCGCGCAGGAGCTCCACATAGCGGGACTTGTCGGCGACGATCTTCTTCAGCTCGCGGTTGAACGCGTCGCGCAGCTCCTCGTTGCCCTTGCGGAAGACCGCGCCGCCGGGGCTGTACTGCTTCGCGCCGTCCACCTCGGGCAGGAACGCCTCGGTGACCTCGGTGCCCTCGTTGGTCTTGGCGAGCCAGCGCAGCGAGATCCCGGTGAGCAGGAACGCGTCGACCCGGCCGCCCTTGACCGCGTCCGCGCCGTCCTGCGGCTTCTGGAGCGTCTTGATCTTTCCCTCGGGGATGCCGGCGCCCTTGGCGTACGAACCCTCGACCGCGCCCGCCATCACCCCGATGGTGATCCCGGCCTCCTTCGCGGAGGCGAGGTCGGTGACTTTCTTCGGGTTGCCCTTCTTCACCATCATCGCGGTCGGCGAGATGAACTCCGGCTCCGAGAAGAGGGCGTTGGCGCAGCGGTCCGGGGTGATCGCCATACCGGCGCTGACCACGTCGTACTTGCCGGCCTGGAGGCCGGGGATCAGGCCGTCCCACTCGGACAGGGTGGGCTTCAGCTCGTCCACGCCGAGGGCCTTGAAGATCTCGCGGTGCAACGTGGGCGCCTCGCCCTTGAGTTCCTTGCCCTCCATGTAGCCGTACGGCGCCTCATCCGCGTAAGCGACCCGTACGAAACCCTGCTTGCGGAGCTTTTCCAGCGCGCCTTCGCCGTCGGCGGAGCCCTCACCGGTCTTGCTGCACGCGGCGAGGAGCCCGGGGACGACGAGCAGACCGCCCACCGCTGCCGATCGGTTGAGAAATCCCCGGCGGGACAGGTTCGGGAAGTCAGCCATGGTTCGCAATCTCCTGAAGCAGTCGAACGGTCCGGACAGGCTTGGCGCCTGCCCGATCCGGGGTTTCTATTCAGGAAGAAGGCGCATGTAATCGAACGGTGGCCGGAGGGTGACCTTCCCGTGTCCGCAGGCAGGCGGGATGGCGGAGATTGCGCGGGATGTCCCGTACCCCGGCTCCGTACCGCGACGGGTGCCCGGCCGCCCGCCGTTCATGCGCGTCTCCGCCGCCCGGGGCGAGATCCGGGGCGGATGGCGGAATACTGGAACAGGAGCGGGGAAACCGGTCAGTGCCGCCGCGAACCCGCGCGGCACAGACGCAGGCGCAGAGCAACAGGCGCAGAGAAAGGGTGGACATGACGACCGTCGGATTCCTCTACCCGGGCCACTTCGCCGAGGACGACTACCCGCGGATGGAGATCCTCCTCGACAGCACCATCAGACTCGTCGTCCACCACACCGAGAGCCCGGACGCCGCCTACCGCGAGGAGCCCCTGAGCGCCCTCGGCACCCCCGGCCGGCTCGCCGCCGGCATCGAGGAGCTGCAGCGCTCCGGGGTCCAGTCCATCGTCTGGGCCTGCGACGGCGGCAGCTTCCTGTACGGGTGGCAGGGCGCCCACGACCAGGTCGCGGCCCTCGCCCGGGCGGCGGGCGTGCCCGCGTCCAGCACCTCGATCGGCTTCGTGCACGCGGTGCGGAAGCTGGGCGCCGAGCGCGTCGCGGTCGCCGCGACCTACCCGGAAGCGGTCGCCGAGCGGTTCGCCGCGTTCCTCCGGGAGACCGGCATGGAGGTGACCGGCACGCACGCGGCGGGCGTCACCGAGGCCGCCGAGGCCGCCGCCTGGAGCGCGGAACAGGTGCTGGACCTGGCCAGGGCCGCCGACCGCCCCGAGGCCGAGGCCGTCCTGATCCCCGACACGGCCCTGCACACGGTCGCGCACCTCCCCGAGCTGGAGGAGGCGCTCGGCAAGCCCGTCCTCACCGCGAACCAGGTGGCGGCCCGCGAGGCCCTGCGCCTGGCCGACCGCCCCGCCTGGGCCCCGAGGCTCGGCGCGCTCTTCGCCCACCGCGAGCAGCCGCCGGCCCCGGTGAGCTGGGGGAGCGGACGGGCTTACGCGCACGGCGACAAGAGCTGAGGCCGGCAGCCCAGGGAATAAACGGAGTCTCCCTCCTGTTCTGGCTCTCCGGACGTACGAGGCACTGAAACGCACCACCGGAGAGGCCAGAACGTGGACGAGATCCGAGGCGAGCAGATCCAGGGCGACGAGATCCGGGGCCCGGCCCGGGGCACCGCCCCCGTGCCGCTGTCCGTGCTGGACCTGGTCACCGTCGGCCAGGGCCGCACGGCGAGCCAGGCCCTGCGCACCGGTGTGGAGATCGCCCGGCTCGCCGAGAGCCGGGGCTTCCACCGCTACTGGGTCGCCGAGCACCACTCGATGCCCGGCGTCGCCTCCTCGTCCCCGGCCGTGATCCTGGCCCACACCGCCGCCCGCACCGAGCGCATCCGGCTCGGCTCGGGCGGCGTCATGCTGCCCAACCACGCCCCGCTGGTCATCGCCGAGCAGTTCGGCACCCTGGAGGCGATGGCCCCGGGCCGCGTCGACCTCGGCCTGGGCCGAGCCCCCGGCACGGACGGGGCCACGGCGGCCGCCCTGCGCCGGACGGACCGGCTGAACGAGGGCGCGGACGATTTCCCGCAGCAGCTCATGGAGCTGACCCGGTTCCTGGACGACGACTTCCCCGACGGGCACCCCTACGCCCGCATCCACGCGGTCCCCGGACCCGTCCAGGCCACCGCCGAGGGCGGCGTCCAGTCCCCGGGGCGCCCGCCCATCTGGCTGCTCGGCTCCTCCGGCTTCAGCGCCCGGCTCGCCGGGGTGCTCGGGCTGCCGTTCGCCTTCGCGCACCACTTCTCGGCCCAGAACACCGTGCCGGCGCTTGAGCTGTACCGCGACTCCTTCAAGCCGTCCACGGTGCTCGACGCGCCGTACGCCCTGATCGGCGTCGCCGCGCTGGCCGCCGACGACGAGCGCGAGGCCCGGCGCCAGGTGCTGACCGGCGCCCTCTCGATGCTCCGGCTGCGGTCCGGGAGGCCCGGTCTCGTACCGACGCCCGAGGAGGCGGAGGCGTACGCCTTCTCGCCGATGGAGCGCGAGTTCGTGGACAACTGGCTGGTCAACATCGTGCACGGCACCGCCGACGAGGTCCGCTCCGGCCTGGACGACCTGGCCAAGCGCACCGGCGCCGACGAGCTGATGATCACCGCCAACGCCCACAGCGGCGAGGCCCGGCTGCGGAGCTACGGCCTGATCGCCGACGCCTACGGCATGCCGGAGCTGTAAGGCCTACGCCCCCGGGGCGCGGGTTCCGATCAGTTCGGCGATGCGCTCCGGGGCCACCGCGCGCGAGTAGAGCCAGCCCTGTCCGGTGTCGCAGCCGATCCGGCGCAGCCGCTCCGCCTGGCCCGCCGTCTCCACGCACTCCGCCGTGACCGTCAGGCCCAGCCGGTGGGCCAGCTCCACCATGGCCTCGACGATCGTCTCGTCGGCGGGGCTGGGATGCGTGCCGTCCTCGTAACGGAAACCGCGCACGAACGCGCCGTCCAGCTTGAGCACGGACACCGGGAGGCGGCTCAGGTAGGCGAGGTTCGAGTAGCCGGTGCCGAAGTCGTCGATGGCGATGCGGACGCCCATGTCGCTGAGCGCCTGGAGGGCCCGCAGCGGGCGGCCCGCCGAGCCCATCACCGCCGACTCGGTCAGCTCCAGCTGGAGCAGCGCCGGGGCGAGCCCGGTCTCCGCGAGGATCTCCGCGACATCGGTGACCAGGTCGGAGTCCCAGACCTGGCGCACCGCGACATTGACGCTGATGAACAGCGGCGGCCGCTCCGGGTGGTCCAGCTGCCAGCGCCTGGCCTGGCGGCAGGCGGAGCGCAGCACCCAGCGGCCGAGCTGCACGATCGAGCCGTCCTCCTCGGCGATCGCGACGAACCGATTCGGCGAGAGCATGCCGAACTGCGGGTGGTTCCAGCGCACCAGCGCCTCGACCCCGCGCACCACCCCGTCCGCCAGCCCGACCAGCGGCTGGTACTCGATGGTGAACTCGCCGCGCTCCACGGCCGGGCGGAGCGTGGACGACAGCGCCTGGCGGGTCATCCGGTGGGCGTTGCGCTCCGGGTCGAACAGCGTCCAGCGGGCCTTGCCGTCCGCCTTCGCCCAGTACAGCGTGGTGTCGGCGGCCTGCATGAGCCCGGTGGCCGACGTGCCCGCGACGGGCCGCTCCACCACCCCGATCGACGCCGACACCGAGAGCCGCTGCCCGCCCAGGTCGAACGGCTGCTGGAGGGCGCCGAGCACCGTGCGCGCGAGGCCGGTCAGCTGCTCGGTGCCGGTGGACTCCTCGACCAGCACCGCGAATTCGTCGCCGCCGAGGCGGGCCACCAGCGGGGCGCCGGACGGATACGCCCCCTCCTGCTCGGCGCAGTCCGTGAGCCGGGCGGCGACGGCCGCGAGGAGCCGGTCGCCGATGCGGTGCCCCAGGGTGTCGTTGACCGCCTTGAAGCCGTCCAGGTCCAGATAGCAGAGCCCGACGCGGGAGCCGGGGCCGTCCTCGTGGGGCGGGGTGCGGAGCGCCGCCGACAGCCGTTCGAAGAACAGCGCCCGGTTGGGCAGCCGGGTCACCGGGTCGTGCATCTGGAGGTGCCGCAGCCGGTTCTGGAGCTCGCGCCGGTCGCTGACGTCCGCGACGGAGAGCAGCACCTGGCCCGCCGCCCCGTCGCGGGCCGCCTGCCGGGTGTCGGACAGCGGTACGACGGTGATCTCGGCCCACAGCGAGCGGCCGTCGGGGTGCTTGAGGCGGCGGGTGCAGCGGAAGCGGGTGCGCCGGCCGTGCAGCACCTCGCGGTACGCGTGCCAGGCGCGGGCGTCCGCCGCGAGGTCGACCAGATCGGCCGCCGACTGCGCGGTGAGCGCCGCCGCCCCGGTGCCCGCGAGCGCGCCGAGCGCCTCGTTGGCGGTGACGATCAGGCCCTCGTGGTCGACCACGGCCATCGGCAGGGTCGCGGCGCGGAACGCGGCCCGGTAGTCGTGCGCCTCGGTGGCGGACGCGCCGGGCGGCCCCATTCGGTGACTCTGCGTGATGCCGGGTCGCTGTGCGGAGGGCGCCTCGGGCCCCGGCCCTTCGGAGGTTGCGCTCACCGTTCGCTCCGCCCTGCAGTTCTGTCCCGGCCGCCTCCGGCCGGACTGGCCCGCCGCGTGGAGTGCCGTCGTCGGAGGCGGAAACCGCGCAGGAAAGCGAGGTGAAGCATAGAGGGCGCGCCCGGCGCCGATCCAGCGCCCCGGCCCTCGGGCGCCCCGCCGACGACTCGCACGGCCCATGCGGACGCGGATCCGGTTTGTCCCCGACTGATTGATTCTGCGCACCTCTGTTCTCTCGCGTTGCGCGGGTGATCGATTGTGACTTTCTGTGAAGGGAAGTGGGCGCGGGGGCGCCCGACACGACTGGGGGAGTCCAGCGTGACGAAACGGCTATAACCCCACAAGGTGGACGGGAGGGTCCAGGTGTCCGCTCAGGTGTCCGCTCCCCGTACCGGAGGTAGATGTGCCGCGTCAGCCCGGGCCCCCAGGGGTGGAGAGGCCCAGTCCGCGCGGGCTGGCCGCCGGGCTGGTCTCGCTGCTGGCGCTCGTCGCCACCTCCCTCGTGGCCGGGCCCGCTGCCGCCGCCACCGGGGACGCCACCCCCTGCGCGCTGCCCCGCACCCCCGCGCACCACTCCCTCGGCGTCGACCGCTGGAACGGCGCCTATCCGCGCCCCGACCACGCCCTGGACGCGGTGATGGTCTTCCTCTCGTTCCCGGACGCCAAGCCGGCCACCACCCCGGCCGAGCTCACCGCCGACTACTTCCCGGCCACCACGCGGTTCTTCCAGCGCGCCTCGTACGGGAAGTTCACGCTGCGCCCGCACCCGCAGCGGGAGTGGATCCGGATGCCCAAGCCCTCGACCTGGTACGGCATACAGCGCGACTGGGCCAGCGACCGGCGCAGCGCCTATCTGCGCGACGCGATCCGCGTGGCCGACAAGCGCGTCGACTTCTCGCGGTACGACATCGTCTACCTCGTCGCGGACCCGGACGCCCCCGGCGTCGACTCGGACGCCACCAAGGTCGTCAACTTCGACCGGCCGCTGCACGCCGACGGTACGGACATCAGGCGCGTCGTCACCGTCTTCGAGCAGCACCCGCCGGACCACAACGTCCTCGCCCACGAGACCGGGCACGTCTTCGACCTGCCCGACCTCTACCACCGGCCCACCGACGGCAAGGGCGACTGGGACACCTACGTCGGCGACTGGGACGTCATGGGCAGCCAGTTCGGCCTGGCGCCGGACCTCTTCGGCTGGCACAAGTGGAAGCTGGGCTGGCTGGACGACCGGCAGGTGGTCTGCGTCCAGAGCGACCGCGTGGTGACCCTCGAACCGATGGCCGAGGTGCCCGTGCCCGGCGCCTCGCTCGGCACCCGGCTCGCCGTGATCAGGACCGGTGAGGGCAGTGCGGTGGCCGTCGAGGCGCGCGGCTCCACCGGCAACGACCTCTCGACCTGCGCCGAGGGCGTCCTGCTCTACCGGGTGCGCAACGAGACCCCGTCCGGCGGTGGCCCGGTCGAGGTGCTCGACACGCATCCGGACAGCGATGCCTGCTGGGAGCGCTCGGTCTACCCGCCGCTCGCGGACGCGCCGCTGCGCGTAGGCGAGACGTACTCCGTGCCCGGCGCGCACGCCACGATCGAGGTCGCGGACCGGACGCCCTCGGGCGCGTACACGGTCCGGATCACCACGGGGACCTGACCGGGCCTGTCGCCGGGCCCTCGGTGGACAACGAAGAAGCCCCCCGCTTCCGCGAGGGGCTTCTTCCGTCTGTGCGCCGCCAGGGACTCGAACCCCGGACCCGCTGATTAAGAGTCAGCTGCTCTAACCAACTGAGCTAGCGGCGCCTGCTGACGTCGTAGACCTTAGCACCCGGATCGGTGAGAGGAAAAATCGAAATCCGGGGCGCCGGCGAGGGCGCCGAGCGGGCCACCCGGACGCACGCCCACAGCAGCACGTCCGGCCCCGGAAGCCACGGCGTCCGGGTGTCCGGGGCCACCAGCCAGCGGGGCCCCGCGTATGCCTCGTCGCAGGTCAGGGGCGGAACCGTCACCGCGTCCCCGGTGCCGTGACAGAGCAGCGGGGGCACCTTCGTACCGCCGCCGTCGCGGCTCTGCGGGCCTCCGCCCCACTCCTCCCAGTCGAGCAGCGACGGCAGCCGTTGGGCCGTGCCCGGGGACGCGAAGAGCAGCATCCGGCCCCGGTGCGCGGCGACCGGACCCGAGCCCGGGCCGTCCGCCCACAGGTGCTCCAGCATCCGGCGCCCGAACAGCGTCGGTACGTTCACCACGTCGAACGCCGTGCCGCACGGCAGGACCCCGGGCGCCGTCGGGCGCGACTCCCACTGGGCCAGGGCGCTGCGCGGGTACGCCGTCGCCCCGGCCAGCCACGCGGCACCGGCCGCCGTGACCTGGGCCGTCTGATTCCGCGCGGGCTCGCGCAGGACCGAGAACAGGTCGGCCTCGTGGCCGGCGCGGAGGCAGGGTCCGTCGCCGTGGTGCAGGGTCGTTTCGTCGGGCAGCCATGCGGTCATGTGCACAGGTCTACCGGGAGTGATCAACCGGATTCCGAGAGTTGCCGGAAATCGGGACAGGAGAACCGCACGGGGAGTATGGTTCGCCCGGGCATATGCCGGGTGGTGGTACCCGGGGCCCGTACCCGGAGCGCCTAGGGCTGCTGCGGCGTGTTCAGCAGGGTGCGGCCGAACTCGACCATCTTCTTCGCGTAGTCCTCGGTCCACTCCGCGCGCTGCGCGATGTCCGCCGTGGTGAGCCGGTCGAAGCGGCGCGGGTCGGCCAGCTGGGCCGCCGCCATCGCCTGGAACTCGACCGCGCGGTCGGTCGCGGCGCGGAACGCCAGGGCCAGCTCCGTCGCCCGGCCCAGCAGCTCCTTCGGATCGTCCATCGACTCCAGGTCGAAGAAGTGCTCCGGATCCGCGACGGCGGCCGCCGGCTCGAAGAGCAGCGGTGCGGGGCGCAGCCGCCGCTGCTCGCCTTGTTCGGGTTGTGCCATGTGGTCTTCCTCCTCGGACGGCCCGGACGGCCACCCTTCATTGTCCTGTCGGCCGCAAGGGTGCATAAGCCTTCGTCACGAGGGCGTGCGCCGGCCCGGGCGCGCCCCCGGCGCACTCAACAACTCCAGGGCACCCGGTGTTCCGCCAGATGCGCCAGCACCGCGTGGTTCGCCTCCCAGCCGTCCGGGAACTTCACCGTGACGCCCAGCTGGACCGGCTCCGTCGACGGATGCTCGTCCAGCAGGTCCGCGACGCCCTCCCGGCAGACCACGATGCACGCGTGCCGGTGCCGGGACGCCAGGACGCACAGGCGGCCCGTCTCCAGGTGGAACGCGGTGGCGTCCGGCCGCCCCGACAGCGGGTGCAGCACCACCGTCACATCGAACTCGCGGCCCTGGAGCCGGTTCGCCGTGTCCACCGCGACCCCCGTCACGCCCAGCTCCGCGAGCGCCGCCCGCACCGCCGCCGCCTGGTCGCGGTGGGCCGTGCCGACCGCCACCCGGTCCGCCGTCACCGGGGCCGGATCGGGCGACCGCTCGCTGGTGGCCGCCCCGCCCCGGTCCAGCAGCCGGCGCACCACCAGGGCGACCGCCCGCACCGCCTCCGGGTCGGTGCGCGGGGTGCGCCGGGCCGGCAGTTCGAGCAGCCCCCAGCCGGACTCCGCCGCCTCGTCCAGCACCCGGTCCGCCGCCGACCCGTCCGACGCGACGCCGAAGGACAGCCGCCGGTCGCCGTGGCCGGTGCCGCTGCGGAACGGGGTGTACGGGTAGAACGCGTCCGACACCAGCGGCGCGGCCGACGCCGGGAGCCGCCAGGAGACCGGCAGCCGGTGCTGCGGCAGCTCCGGATTGTGCGCGAGCAGCGTGCTCACCGCACTGGCCGAGGGGTCGTAGCTCAGCCCCGCCCACTGCTCCGCGCCGACGATCGAGAACGGGTCCAACTGGCCCGGATCGCCCACGAACAGCGCCCGCTCGAAGAGCCCGGCCACGGCGAGCAGCGCGTCCGAGCGCATCTGGTACGCCTCGTCGACGATCGCGTGCCCCCACGGCTCCACGTTCTTCACATGGGCCCACTTCGCCGCCGTCGAGATGACCACGTCGAGCCCGGCCAGATCCGCCGCCTTCGCCGACTTGCGTACGTTCGCCAGGCCGTCGAGCGCCTTGTCGTACGGATCGGAGTCGCTGCTGTGCAGCCGGCCCACCGGCAGCTCGGGGTCCTTCTCCGCGAGCCGCACCACCAGATCGTCCACCTGGGCGTTCGTCTGGGCGACCACCATCAGCGGGCGGCCCGCCGCGGCCAGCTCCAGCGCCGCGCGCACGACGAGCGTCGACTTGCCGGCCCCCGGCGGGGAGTCCACCACGACCCCTCGGGCCGTGCCGTTCAGCGTGTCGTCCAGGATCTTCGCGGTGGCCAGGCCCGCCGCCGCGCCCGGGTCGAATACGGCCGTCACAGCAGGTCCTCCGGGGTCACGGGATCGGGCAGCTCGGCCGCTTCCAGGCCGCCCGGCGGACCGCCGTGGGTCCACGGGGTCTCCTCCGCGTCCGGCAGCTGCGGCCCGCCGCGCTGGTCGTGCTCGAACAGGGTCCAGGCGATCCGGTCGCCCGGCTCCGGGACCGACCCCGGGGCGGGCTCCTTGCCGCGCCCCATCCGGTCCGTGATCCGCAGCACCAGCGAGAGCGCGCCGCCCTCGCCGCCTTCGCCGTCCGGCCCGTCCGTCTCGTCCGCCGGCCTGTACGCCACGAACTCGGCCGTCTGCGGCTTGCCGTCCAGCGAGCGGTAGACCTTCACCCCCGCGCCCAGCTGCGGCCGCTCCTCGGTGCGGACCGTGACCAGCGGGCGCGGCGAGGGCCGCTTCGACTCGCTGTACGCCATCTCCACCGCGCTCACCTCGGAGAGGAACGCCTCACCGGCGAGCCGCCGGCCCGCCAGGACGAGCGGATCGTCCAGCGCCTCCTGCGCCTCCAGCTGCGCCTGGGCCGTCTCCCGGGCGGCCAGCTTGCGGGCGGCCGTCACCGCGTCGTCCCGGCGCGGCTGGGGCGGCTCACCGGAGCGGATCCGGTCGCGATGGGCGGTGAACGACCAGCGGTCCCGGGTCCAGCGGTCCTCGGTCCTGGACCCCTCGGGCAGCTCCCGCAGCAGGTCGAGACCCCGCCACACCGCGTCCCAGGTCGGCAGCAGCACCCCGGCGAGCAGCGCCCTGATCTCGCGCTCGGCGCCGGACAGCTCGGCCAGCCGGGCATCGGCCGCGAGCCCGTCCTCGGCCGCCGCGAACGAGGCGCGCGCCCGGTCGTACTTCTCGATCGCCGGGGCCAGCAGCCGGTTGTCGAAGTCCGGGTCGGTGGCCGGGCCGGCCGGCGGGCACAGCAGCTGACCCGCCGCGTCCCGGGCCAGCTCGGCCCGGAGCGCCGCCTCCGCACCGGACTCCCCGGCCGGCGGGTCGATCCAGGCGAGCAGGGCCCCCAGGTGCTGGTCCTCCAGATTCGACTGGCCGGTCGCCCAGTGCCGGTTCAGGAGATCGGTGCAGGCGAGAAGCAGGGACGAGCCGGGGACCCGGGCCCGCTCCCCGTAATGCGTCAGCCAGCGGCCGAGCAGCGGGACCCGGGCGGGCGCCGGATACGGCGTGTCCGGGTCGTCCTCGGCGGTCCGCCGGAAGCGCATCGAGCGGCCGAGCAGCCGGACGAACTCGATGCCCGCCCGGCTCGGGACGACGATCTGCGCCGCGTCCACGCACAGCTCCGTCTCGAACTTGACCCGCTTCCCGGTCGCCGGATCCGTCTCGTTGCGCTCGGCGGGCTCGATGACGTCCGCGTATGCCTCGATGTGCGGCAGGACCGCCTCCGCCAGCTCGGCGAGGAACGCGAACCGCAGGTCCCGGTCGCGCGGCTGGGCGACGGCGAGCAGCCGGGGCGCCTCCCGGTCCGTGCCGACGAGCGCGCCCAGCGGGGCGCCCGCCTCGCCCGCCGTGGTCAGCGGCACCAGGACGAGCGGCCGGTCGGTCAGCCGGCGGTGGCGCACGGTGGCCGTCGGCCGTGCCCGGCCGCTCTCCACCGCCTCCAGCCGGGCCAGCGTGTTGATCAGCGACATGCGGCGCGCCCCTCCAGTGCCTCGGCGCGCAGGGCCGCCGCGCGGCGCAGGGCGGCGACCGCCGGATCGGCCGGGTCGCCCTCCTTGCCCGCGGCGGCCGCCAGCACCCCGGCGACCGTCGTCAGGCCGCCCAGATCGCCCCGCACCCCGCGCCCCAGCGCCTCCACGGCGCCCTCGGACCGCGCCCGGGCCCGGCAGTGGAAGGCCAGCTCGCAGGCGGACAGGCACTCCGGCGCATAGGCCGCGGCGACCGACTCGACCGCCGACTCCAGGTCCTCGGGGGAGCGCTCCGGGTCGAACGACGCGCCCTCGGGGAGGGCCGCCGCGATCTCCTCGACGCGGGTGAGCCGGGTCAGCTGGCGGCGGGTGACGGCGCGCTGCTTGCGTACGTCCATGACGGAGGCGGCCGGCAGGTTCGAGAAGTCCTTCGGGCACACCAGCAGCACCCGGTGCCCCACGCGCGCCCCGTCCGTGACCTCCGCGACCCGTTCGAGCGCCAGCACGTACACCGCGGACTGGCGGGCGGCCGCGCCCACCTTCGCCGCGTCCGCCGAGCCGTCGATCATGGGGAACGACTTGATCTCGACCACCGTCCAGGTGCCGTCCGGATGCACCACGACCGCGTCCGGCTCCAGATAGGCCGGGGAGCCCGCCACCTCCAGGGCCAGCATCGGGTGGTCGAGCAGCGCCCAGCCGCCCGCCTCCGTCGCCTCCCGCAGCGCCAGCGCGGTCCTGGCCGCGCGGCCCTCGGGCCCGGCGGCGGTCAGATCGGGTGTCGCCACCTCGCGCGGCGGTTCACCGGAGCCGCCGAGCCGCTCGTGCAGCAGCCGCATCAGCTCCGTACCGCCGTCGGCCTTGACCCGGGCCTCGAAGGCGTTGCCCCGCATGAAGGCGAACTGGGACTGGCCGAACGGGGCCGGCGAGCCCAGCGCGGAGGCGAGCGCGCCCTTGTCGACCCCGGCCCCGTCCAGCAGGGCGCGGCGCTTGCAGCCCGGGTTCGCGGCGAGGGCGGCGAGCGCGCGGGCGTCCAGCGGGCGCGGGGCGACCGCCGGGCCTCTCAGCTCAGCGAGTCGCTGCCGCAGGGTCCCCGTCGGGGGTGCGTCCCGACCGGTCGGCGCCGTCGGCCCGGGCAGGCGGGCCGGCCGCTGCCGCGTCGGATGGTTCTGCGGAGGAGGTCCGCTGGCCGGGGATTCGCTCACCCGCCGAAGTCTTGCACCCGGCACTGACATCCGGGGACTCCGTCGTCGAGGAAGCCCGCGGGAAGAGGGCCAGGACGGCCGCCTTGACCCGGTCGGCGAGGCGCATCACGGGCCGGGCGAGCAGCGCCCCGACGCCCATCACGGCGCAGCCGGCGACCGCGTCGAGCAGATAGTGGTTGGCGGTGCCCATCACGACGAACGTGGTGATCAGCGGGTACGCGATGCCCGCGGCGCGCAGCGCGGGGTGCTTGGCGTGGCGCCACAGCAGGATGCCGCACCACAGCGCCCATCCCACGTGCAGGCTGGGCATCGCCGCGTACTGGTTGGTCATCCCGCCCATGCCGCGCGGCGCGCTCGCCTCCGTGCCCCACCAGCCGTACGAGCTGTACTGCGCCATCGTGTCCACGAACCCGTGCGTCGCGTCCAGCAGCCTCGGCGGGCACGTCGGCATCAGCGTGAAGCCGATCAGACCCAGCATCGTGGAGGTCATCAGCCAGGTGCGGGCCCTGCGGTACGCGGCCGAGTGGCGGCGGAACATCCAGATCAGGACGGCCGGGGTGACCACGTAGTGCAGGGAGGCGTACGCGAAGTCGGACGGTATGCCTATGGAGGGGTGCGCCGTGAAGAGGCGGTTGAGCGGGTGCTCCGCGTTCAGGAACAGCGCCTTCTCCACGCGCAGGATGCTCAGTCCGTGGTCCACGGCGGTGGACACGTCACCGCGTACGAGGAGGCGGCCGCCGGAGTACGCCGCGTACACCAGGGCCAGGAGCGGCAGCTCGGTCCACCAGCGGGGCCGGTGGCGCGGAGCGGGCGCGGTGGTGGCGTGCGGCATCCGGAACTTCTCCATCACGTGTTCATGCGGCCGACTGCGGGCGTTCAACCGTACGGTGCGCGTCGGGCGCGTGTCCCCCGGGGGTGTGGTCGGCACCCCTCAGCTGCGTTGATTCATCTGTGGTCAGTGGGACGCCGTCGCGGCCCCCCGGGTTGCCTCATGGGCAGATACGGGATGATGGGAACAAGGTCTCAGATTCCGCATCCCAGGTCCCAGCTTTTTCAGGGAGAACCCTTTTATGGCACCGCGCATCCTGCTCGCCCGGCACGGGCAGACGGAATGGTCCCTCAACGGCAGGCACACCGGCAGGACGGACATCCCGCTGCTCGACGCCGGACGCGAGGGGGCCAAGCTGCTCGGCGAGCGGCTGCACCGGGGGCCGTGGACGGACCTCGACGGCCTGGAGGTCCGCACCAGCCCGCTCGTCCGCGCCGCCGAGACCTGCGACCTCGCGGGCTTCGGCGACCGCGCGGAGCGCTGGGACGCGCTGATGGAGTGGGACTACGGGGCGTACGAGGGGATGACGCCGGCCGAGATCAGGGCGGGCCGTCCGGACTGGTTCATCTGGCGCGACGGGGTGCCGGAGGGCGAGAGCACCGCCGAGGTGTCGGCCCGGGCCGACGAGATCGTGGAGTGGGCGCGGTCCGCCGACCGGGACGTCCTGGTCTTCGCCCACGGCCACATCCTGCGGGCGCTCGGCGCGCGCTGGCTGGGCGAGGACATCGCCTTCGGCGCCCGCATCTGGCTGGCGCCGACGTCGCTGTCGGTCCTGGGCTGGGCGTACGGAGCCCCGGCGATCCAGAAGTGGAACGACACGGGCCACCTTGAGCGGTGAGCGGTGCCCCTGCGGGGTGCGGTGCGCGCATTTCAGCCCGTCCGGCGTTTGAGGACGGAAGCCCGCGCCCCGGTCCGGGCTGACCGGTTCCGTCCTCAAACGCCGGACGGGCTGGGGTTGGCCGGGCAGGCGGGCACACTTTCGTAGCGGTCCAGGAAGTCCCGGACCTCCCGAGGCATCCCCGTCCGGGGCCCCAGGGCCCCCACCGTGGCGTGGAGTATGGCGCGGATGCGGGAGGACTGGACCTCGTCCAGGAGGTCCAGGACCGCGTGGCCGGCCGAGGCCGCCTCCTCGGGGCGGCCCCCGCGGGCCAGGTCCCAGGTGAGCTCGGCGCGGTAGAGCGCGAGGTTGCGGGTGAAGTGGGGATCCTGGAGCCGGACCGCCAGGTCCGCGTGGCGCGCGGCCCGGGCCCAGTCACCCAGCGCGGCCCAGCACTGGGCCTCCAGCATCTCCAGCTCCGCCTCGCGGAAGAAGCTCATCCACTCCGGGTCCGCCCCCGAAGACCCCCGCGAGAACGCGGCGTGCGCCCGCCCGAGCGCCCGCTCGCAGCCCGTACGGTCCCCGAGCCCCGCCCGGCCCCCCGCCTCCCGCAGCGCGAGCAGCGCCCGCAGCCGGGGCGAGCCCAGCGGCTCGGCGGCCCGCTGACCGGCCTCCGCCGCGCGCACCGCCTCACGCGGCCGCCCGGTGTCACGGGCCAGGAAGGACACATTGCAGAACGCGTGCGCCTCCAGCGCCGGATCACCGGCGACCCGCGCGGTCGCCAGCGCCTCCGCGTAATGGGAGCGGGCGTCCTCGAAGCGGCCCGAGTCATGGGCCAGCCACCCCACGGAGATGGCCAGCTCACCGGCGCCCGAGTGCAGCCGGTCCGCCGTGGAGCGCCGGCTCACGGTCCCCGCGTCGAGCAGCGCGTAAGCCGCCCGCAAGGGCTGCGAGGCGCGCCGGTAGAGCCAGTCGCCGCCGTGCCGGTCGTCCAGCACCCGGATCTGCCGCACCGCCCGCTCGACGGCGCTCACCTCCGTATCGCCGACCCGGCGTTGCAGGGGCAGGGCGGCGGCCGGGCCGCCGAGGCCCAGCCCCAGGGAGACAGCCGCCACCGCGGTGGTGCCGCTCGTCATGAACACGCGACGCAGCACGTCGCTCTCCTCGTCGTCGCCACCGGGCTCCGGCGGCGGGGCAGTCGGGGGCGGGGCGTCCGCGGGCCTGGCCGCCCGCCCGCGTACCGAAGCGCGGGGCGAGAAGCCCAGGTCCTCCAGGGTCGTCCCGGGGAACATATGCAGGAAGACCCGCTCGTACGCGTAGTTGGGACAGCGGATCTCGCCGGACTCCACGCGCCCGATGTAGCGGGCGTCGCACGCGACCTGCTCGCCGATCTCGCGAGCGGACCTGCGTACCGCGGCAGCGAACTCCCCGGCGGAGCGCGGGCCGCGCAGCCGCCGGAAGGCGAGGTTGGGAACTGCCCGTGTCGACACCATGGCATGGCCCTCTCGGTGCGAGCCGGGCGCTGTTTCCGGTGTCCCGGCGGAGCAAGAACGTACCTGCTGTAACGGAGCGCACACGCAGCGTTTCCGGATGAACCGGGCATCTCGGTCGCGATCCGCCATGAACTGCCACCCTTTGCGGCGGTGTCGCACCGTAGCCCTTGACGCAGTCGGGGCGTTGGTCCCTGTGGAGACGGAATACCGCTCCGGCGATGAGAGGAGAGGTCCCTTGTTGCACATCGACATGGCGAACGGCGGCACGGCACCCGCCGACGAATCCTGCGATCTGGTGACCGTGCCCGCGCGGCAGGGCCTGGAGGCCGTGGACATCCTGCGCCGGGGCGCGGCGCGGGACGTCGTGGGCCCGGTCATCCACGACGGCACCTGCGACACCCTCGGGTTCCTGGTGCCGCCGGGCACCGCGCAGGGCTGGGACGTACCGGGCAGCGCCTGTACGCGGACCGATGGCCGGGGGCTGCGCATCCCCGCCGAGCCGCCGGTCTCCGGCGGCGGCTGGCTGCTGCCGCCCGCCGCTGACACCCCGGTCACCGACCCGGCCGTGCTGCGCGTCGCGCTCGACCAGGCGGCCCGGCTGATCGAGGCCGCCGACAACTGCCGCTGAGCCGCACCGCTGAGCCGCACCGCCCCGGCGCACCGATAATGGCCGGACGGCGGGCCGCGCGGATCGGCCCGTCACGGACACGGTGAGCAGTGGGCAGGGGCGAGAAGCAGTGGCACGTCGAGGAGCGGCCGGCGACCGCAAGGGGCGCGCGGGCCGCGCGGCCCCGGAGAGCAATGTCTCCGAGCCCGTGGACGGCGGGCTCGCCGAGCTCGTGCCCGACCGGGAGCGCCGGCGTGCCTGGACCCTGACGATCGACGGGGCCCCGCAGTCGCACGTGGACCTGGACGACCCGACGTACCTCTCCTTCGAGTACCAGCGCCGCATCGGCCACATGGCGGACCTCGTCGCGCCCGCCGGGCAGCCGCTGCACGTGGTGCACCTGGGCGGCGGGGCGTTCACGCTCGCCCGGTACATCGCCGCCACCCGCCCCCGGTCCACCCAGCAGGTGATCGAGGTGGACGCGGCGCTCGTGCAGCTGGTCCGCCGCGAACTGCCGCTGGACCCGCAGGCCAGGATCCGGGTCAGGTCCACCGACGCCCGCGCGGGGCTCGGGAAGATCCAGGACGGCTGGGCCGACCTCGTCATCGCGGACGTCTTCAGCGGCGCCCGCACCCCGGCGCACCTGACCAGCACCGAATTCCTCGCCGAGGTGCGCAGGGCCCTGAAGCCCGGCGGGAGTTACGTCGCCAACCTCGCGGACGGGCCGCCACTGGCCCATCTGCGCGCCCAGATCGCCACCGCCGCCACGGTCTTCCCCGAACTCGCGCTCGCCGCCGACCCCACGGTGTGGCGGGGCCGCCGCTTCGGCAACGCCGTCCTGCTCGCCTCCGACACCGCGCCGGAGGTCGCGCAGCTCACCCGCCGCGTCGCGACCGATCCGCACCCCGGACGCGTCGAACACGGCCGGGCCCTCGCGGACTTCACCGGCGGCGCGGCCCCGGTGCACGACGCGGACGCCCGCCCGTCACCGCCGCCGCCCCCGGACGCGTTCCGCTGACTTCATTTCGGCGCAAGCGTGACTTCTTTTCCGTACAAGCTACGAGTTGACGATGTCCACCTGCGGCGCGTGGTCGTTCCAGGTGCAGAAGACGGAGACCGTCGTGCCGTCGTCCCGGGCGAAGTTGACCCGTATCCACGTCGTGTTGGACCACACCTGCATCGACCAGCCCGGTTCCGGGGTCGCCGAGACCAGCTCCGCCGAGGCGGCCCCGATCTCGAAGACGACCCGGCCGCCGTCGGTCGCGTAACTCCGCGCCTTCCCGGCGGCGGCGGTCGTCCCGGACGCCGGGCGCGGGGTGTTGGGCGCCGGGGTGTGTGACGGGGACGGCCTACGGGAAGAGGGCGCGGACGGCTTGGGCTTGGTGGCCCGGGGCTTGGGGGACGGCGAGGCCGAGGGGGCCGGGCGGTGCGTCGAGGACGTCAGGGTCTCCGTCGTCGGCGCCGCGACCGGCACCGCGCGCGGCGGGTCGTACACCGTGCCCGCGAGCACGGAGTGCACACCCCACCACGAGACCGTGACCGCCGCGCCGGTGGCGAGCGACCACGCCAGCGCGTGTACCAGACCTCGTTGCATCATCAACATCCTGCACCACGAACCAGGTGGACATGACACCCGGGCAGACCTGATGGCGTACGGTGCCGCCCATGCCCAGTGTGCTCGTGGTCGAGGACGACCAGTTTGTACGTTCCGCCCTCATCCGACACCTGACGGAGGCCGGTCACACCGTACGGAGCGTCGGTACCGCGCTCGAAGCCTTGCGCGAAGTCGCCCACTTCCGTTTCGACGTGGTCATTCTCGATCTCGGGCTGCCCGATCTCGACGGATCCGAGGCCCTGAAGATGCTGCGCGGCATCACCGACGTGCCCGTCATCATCGCGACCGCCCGGGACGACGAGAGCGAGATCGTCCGGCTCCTCAACGACGGCGCCGACGACTACCTCACCAAGCCGTTCTCCGTGGAGCACCTGTCGGCCCGGATGGCCGCCGTGCTCCGCCGGGCCCGGGCCGCCGGCGGCGAGGCGCCGCCCCCGCGCGTCATCCAGGTCGGCGGGCTCTGCGTCGACCCGCTGCGCCGGCAGGCCGAACTCGACGGCACCGCACTCGACCTCACCCGCCGCGAGTTCGACCTGCTCGCCTTCCTCGCCGGGCGCCCCGGCGTCGTCGTCCCCCGCCGGGAACTCCTCGCCGAGGTCTGGCAGCAGTCCTACGGCGACGACCAGACCATCGACGTCCACCTCTCCTGGCTGCGCCGCAAGCTGGGCGAGACCGCGGCCCGGCCGCGCTATCTGCACACCCTGCGCGGCGTCGGCGTGAAGCTCCAGCCCCCGGCACCGGAGCAGCCGGCATGAGATGGGCGCTGGTCAAGGTCTGCCTGGCCGTCACCGCCATGGTCGTCATCGCCTTCGCCGTGCCCCTGGGGCTCGTCGTCAAGGAGATGGCCCGCGACCGCGCGTTCTCCGACGCCGAACGGCAGGCCGCGACGATCGGCCCGACGCTGTCCATCACCACGGACCGGGCCCAGCTGGAGAAGGCCGTCCTCACCACCGAACCGGGCGCGGCCGGACGCATGGTCGTCCACATCCCCGCCTCCGGCGAGCCCGACGGCATCGCGGTCGACATCGGCAAGGGCCACGCCACCCGCCAGGAGCTGGAGGCCGTACGCGTCTCGGGGCGCGCCACGATCACCGGGGTCACCGGAGGCTCCGTGCTGCTCCAGCCGACCGCGGTGGGGCCCAGGGACATCGCGGTGGTCGAGGTGTTCGTCCCCGAGGCCGCCGTGTCCCACGGGGTCACCACCGCCTGGCTGATGCTGGCCGCCGTCGGCGTCGCGCTCATCGTCGGCTCGGTCGCCGTGGCCGACCGCCTCGGCATCCGCATGGTCGAGCCCGCCCGCCGCCTCGCGGGCGCCGCCCACGACCTGGGGGAGGGGCGGCTCGGCACCCGCGTCCCCGAGGAGGGCCCCGACGAACTGCGCTCCGCCGCCGTCGCGTTCAACTCCATGGCCGACCAGGTCGTCCAGCTCCTCGCCAACGAACGCGAACTGGCCGCCGACCTCTCGCACCGGCTGCGCACCCCGCTCACCGTCCTCCGGCTGAACGCCGCCTCGCTCGGCGAGGGGCCCGCGGCCGAGCAGACCCGGGCGGCCGTCGAACAGCTGGAGCGCGAGGTCGACACGATCATCCGGACCGCCCGCGAGCAGCGCCCCCAGACCCAGCCCGGCGGCCCCGGCGCGGGCTGCGACGCCTCCGAGGTGATCCGCGAGCG
The DNA here is from genome assembly GCF_044761525.1 of Streptomyces sp. NPDC097595. Classification (NCBI taxonomy): domain Bacteria; kingdom Bacillati; phylum Actinomycetota; class Actinomycetes; order Kitasatosporales; family Streptomycetaceae; genus Streptomyces; species Streptomyces sp. NPDC097595. Next base: position 222,835 of record NZ_JBIWCN010000003.1, read on the forward strand.
GATGGCCTTCTGGTCCGCCCTGGCCGAGGACGAGGGCCGCGAGGTGCGCCTCGCCGGGGTGGACCGTACGGTGCGCATCCCGGTCGCCCGGCCCGAACTGGCGGCCGCGCTCGACGCGTTGCTCGGCAACGTCTTCCGGCACACCCCGGAGGGCACCGCCTTCGCGGTCGACGTGCACCACAGCGGTGACGCGGTGATCGTGCTGGTCTCGGACGCCGGGGGCGGGATCGCCGACCCGAAGGCGGCCCTGGCGCGCGGCGGGGCCCGGGACGCGGTGGGCTCGACCGGGCTCGGGCTCGACATCGTGCGCCGGGTCGCCGAGTCCACCGGCGGTGACGTGCGCATCGGCCGCTCGGTGCTGGGCGGCACGGAGGTCCGGGTCTGGATCGGGCTCGACGGACAGCGCCCGCAGCAGCGCGGACGCGGCCACCGGGTGGGGCGTCAGCGGCGCCGCCTCCGGGGCGTGGGACGCGCCAACCTTTAGCCCGGCCGATGGGCTCCTTAAGGCAGTCCTAAGAACCTCAACCCCGGCCCGGCTCGCCCCATTTGCCCGATCCGTAGCCGCTAGCGTGCTCCCGCATCCCCCACTCCCGTACGACGAGGCAGGAACGCGATGGGCACCAGTACGCACCGGCGCACGATGGGCACCAGGACCAAGGTGATCGGCTCGGTCGTCGCGGCCGCGGTGATCGGCGGGACGGTGTTCGCCCTCACCGGGACGGCGCAGGCGTCGGCGGTCGGCGCCGCGTACACCCGTACCAGCGGCTGGACCGGCGGCTACACCGGGCAGTACGTCGTCACCAACGACACCGGCTCGGCGAAGGCCGACTGGACCCTTGAGTTCGATCTCCCGGCGGGCACGAAGCTCAGCTCGCTGTGGAACGGCGAGCAGACCGTCAGCGGCAACCACGTCACCGTCCGCCCCGCGAGCTGGAACAAGCAGCTGGCCGCCGGGCAGTCCGTCACCGTCGGCTTCGTCACCGCCTCCGACGGCACCGCGGCCGACCCCACCGGCTGCCTCATCGACGGCGCGAAGTGCTCCGTGGACCCCGGCGCGACCCCCGAACCCAGCGGCCGCCCCACCGAGTCCGCGACGCCGACCCCCACGGCCACCCCCACCGAGAAGCCCACCGAAACGGCGACCCCCACGCCGACCCCCACCCCCACTCCCACGAAGACCGACGACGGCTCCACCGCGAGCGGCGCCCGCTTCGCCCCGTACGTGGACACCTCGCTCTACCCCGCGTACGACCTGGTCGACACCGCGAACAAGACCGGCGTCAAGCAGTTCACCCTCGCCTTCATCACCTCCGGCGGCAGCTGCGCCCCGCTCTGGGGCGGGGTCACCGGCCTCGGCGACGACCACGTCGCCTCCCAGATCGGCGCCCTGCGCGCGGCCGGCGGCGACGTCCGGGTCTCCTTCGGCGGGGCCGCCGGATCCGAACTGGCCCTGCGCTGCTCCTCGGCGGCCGACCTCGCCGCCGCGTACGGCAAGGTCGTCGACACGTACAAGCTGACCAAGGTCGACTTCGACATCGAGGGCGGCGCGCTCCCCGACACCGCCGCCAACACCCGCCGCTCGCAGGCCATCGCGCAGCTCCAGAAGGCGCACCCCGGCCTGGACGTGTCCTTCACGCTCCCCGTGATGCCCGAGGGCCTGACCCAGCCCGGTGTCGACCTGATCGCGGACGCGAAGAAGAACGGCGTGGACGTCGGCGCCGTCAACATCATGGCGATGGACTACGGCGCCTCCTACAGCGGCGACATGGGCACCTACGCCGTCCAGGCCGCCACCGCCACGCAGGCCCAGATCAAGGGCGTGCTCGGGCTCTCCGACGCCGACGCGTGGAAGGCCGTCGCCGTCACCCCGATGATCGGCGTCAACGACGTCAGCACCGAGGTCTTCAAGGTCGAGGACGCCACCCAGCTCGTCGCCTTCGCGAAGGAGAAGGGCCTCGCCTGGCTCGCGATGTGGTCGGGCACCCGGGACAAGGAGTGCGCGGGCGGAGCCAAGCCCACCGCGGACGCCTCGTGCAGCTCGATCACGCAGGAACCGCTCGCCTTCACCAAGGCGTTCGGCGCGTACGAGTAGGGCCGGCACACAGGACCACACCCCCCCTCCGGGGGGGGGCCCCCCCCCCCCCCCCCCCCCCCCCCCCCCCCCCGGGGGGGGGCCCCCCCCCCCCCCCCCCCCCCCGACGGCCGGCCGATGAGCATCGGCACGGTGCTCCTGCAATTGCAGGAGGAGTT
>NZ_JBIWCN010000003.1:225094-381036 GCF_044761525.1 Streptomyces sp. NPDC097595
GCCTTCACCATGGCGTTCGGCGCTTACGCGTAGGGCCGGCACACAGCACCACCCCCCCCCCCCCCCCCCCCCGCCCCGCCCCCCCCCCCCCCCCCCCCCGGGGGGGGCGCGCGCCCCACTGCCCCCGGCCGGGTCGAGCACCCCCCTTCCTCCCGGCCGGGGGCGCACTCCTGTCGCGATCCGTTACCCGCGCGCCCGGTTCACCGCCGACAGCACCGCCGCCACGGACGCGGCCACGCCCGAGGCGTCCCGGCCCGCGCCCCAGCGCTCCTCGCCACCGACGCGGCAGCGCGCGTACGCCGTCGCCGCCCCGGTCCCGTCCGGCCCCTGCTCCACCAGGTCCAGGACGGCCGCCTCCACTCCCGCCGCCGCCAGCGCGTCCGCGAACGCCGTGACGGGGCCGGTGCCCGTTCCCTCGTAGTCGCCCTCCCGGTCGTCCACGCGCAGGGTGCAGACGAAGCGGTGCTCACCGGCCGGGCCGGTCTGCGCCGACCAGGAGGTGAGGGCGACCCCGCCGTCCCGCCCGGGGACCAGATACGCGGCCTCGAAGAGGTTCCACAGGTCCTTGCCGGTGGCCTCCGCGCCGCTGTCGTCGGTCGCCTCCTGGACGGTACGGGAGAATTCGGCCCGCATCCCGGCCGGCAGGTCGACGCCGTGGCCGGTGCGCAGCAGATGGGCGATGCCGCCCTTGCCCGACTGCGAGTTGACCCGGATGACGGCCTCGTACGTGCGCCCCACATCGGCCGGGTCGATCGGCAGGTACGGCACCTCCCACAGCTCCGACGCGCTGTCCGTGCGGCGGGCGAAGCCCTTGCTGATGGCGTCCTGGTGGGTGCCGGAGAACGCGGTGTACACCAGGTCCCCGCCGTACGGGTGGCGCGGCGGCACCGGCAGCCGGTTGCAGTGCTCGACCGTGCGGCGGATCTCGTCGATGTCCGAGAAGTCGATCATCGGGTCGACGCCCTGGGCGTGCAGGTTGAGCGCCAGGTTGACCAGGTCGACGTTGCCGGTGCGCTCCCCATTGCCGAACAGGCAGCCCTCCACCCGCTGGGCGCCCGCCAGCACCGCCAGTTCCGCGCAGGCCACGCCCGTGCCCCGGTCGTTGTGCGGGTGCACGGAGAGGATCACCGCGTCCCGCCGGGCCAGGTGGCGGTGCATGTACTCGATCTGGTCCGCGTAGACGTTGGGCGTGGCGATCTCCACGGTGGCCGGGAGGTTGTGGACGACCGGCCGGTCCGGCGAGGCGTCCCACAGCTCGGTGAGGCTGTCGCAGATCTCCAGGATGTAGTCGGGCTCGGTCAGGTTGAAGACCTCGGGCGAGAACTGGAACCGGATGTCGGCGCCGGGCCTGGCCCGGGCCAGCCGGTCCATCTGCCGGGCCGCGTCCAGCACCACGCCGTGCACCTCGGCCCGGTCGCGGCCCAGGACCACCTCGCGCCAGACGGGGGCGGTCGCGATGTAGAGGTGGACGACGACGCGGTCCAGGCCCGCCACGGACGCGAAGGTCCGGTCGATCAGGTCGGCCTTGGCGGGAGTGAAGACGACCACGGTGACGTCGTCGGGGACCGCCCCGCTCGTCGCCAGGTGGCGTACGAAGTCGAAGTCGGTGCGGCTCGCGGACGGGTAGCCGACCTCGATCTCCTTGAAGCCCATCGCCACCAGCAGGTCGAACATCCGCCGCTTGCGCGGGGTGTCCATCGGCTCCGCCAGCGCCTGGTTGCCGTCCCGCAGGTCGACCGGCACCCACAGCGGGGCCCGTTCGATACGGGCCTGCGGCCAGCTCCGCCCGGTCAGCGGGACCGCGACCCGGTCGAACGCGGAGCGGTAGCGGTGCGAGGGCATGGAGCTGGAGCGCTGCGGGTTCCAGCGGGGCGCCGCCTGGGGGACCGGGCCGCGCGGCGTGCAGATGGTGGGGAAGCTGTGCATCGGGGACCGGGCGTCGGACGTGGCCGCGGACATGGACTCGGGCATGGACGGTGTCTCTTCTCGCATCGCCGGATGCGACCGGCCCAGCACGGCACCCCGCGGCGGGGTGCCGATCGCTTCAGGCCCCGCCGCGGCAGCCGAGAAGGAGGAGACCGCGGTACGTCATGGGCGGTACAGTAACCAGAACGCAACCCCTCAGACAACCTGACAGGTGAACGACGTGTCCCGGCTCGGCCCCCTCCGCCCCAGTCCCCTCGTAGAGCAGGCGACCAGCCATCTGCGGACGCAGATCACCGAGGGGCACTGGCCGGTCGGCACGAAGCTCCCGGGCGAGACGACTCTCGCCCGCGAGCTGGGCGTGGGCCGCTCCACGGTCCGCGAGGCGGTCCGTACGCTCGCCACGCTCGGACTCCTCCGGTCCCGCCAGGGCGCCGGCGTCTTCGTCGTCGCGGACCACGTCACGGAGGACTGGCCGGTACGGCTGCGCCGGGCATCGGTCACCGACGTCTACGAGGTCCGCATGCTCGTCGAGGTCCAGGCCGCCCGCCTCGCCGCCCGCCGCCGCACCGACGAGGACCTCACCGCCCTCGACGCGGCGCTCACGGCCCGGCTGAAGGCGGGCGCGGGCGTCGACGACGCGGACTTCGTGGACGCGGACATCGCGGTGCACCGGGCGGTCGTGGCCGCCGCGCACAACCCGGTCCTCACGGACCTCTTCGCCGAGTTCGTCCCGGCCCTCCGCCAGGGCCTCATCGACCTCGTGGACCTCCTGGGCCTGCGCCGCCAGGACCCCCACCACGGCCACCCGGGCCACCGCGCCCTGGTCACCGCCATCGTCGCGGGCGACCCGGACCGAGCGGCCCGGGCCGCCCAGGACGAACTGGAAGCGACACTGGCCCGGCTGCGGGGGGAGTGACACCGGAGGGCCCCCGCTCCGCCACCATCCGGACCTCGGCTTCGGGCAAAGAAGGCGTGGGTCCGGATCAGTGCCCCCTCCATGCCGTACCCCGTTCACTTCCCGGCGGGGTCCGCAGGGCTTAGGCGGACTGTTTCCGGGCCGTGCCGGAAAACCGGCACCAGGGCCGGTTTTCCGCGAGGGCTCCCTCAAGATCCATTGTCAACCCGCCCCCCACCTGCGGGAATTCAAAACCGCGACCCACGCCGCAACGCGGCGCACCGCTTTGGCAAGCCTTCGGCCGGACACGGTCTCGTGACTTGCAGGACACGCTCGCGCAACGGAAGCGTCTTCAACTCTTGACACCCACCCCCCGCAGGCAGCAATCTTCCGACATCGACGCATGGGAGCGCTCCCACATCACGCGGGGGATTCCCCGGGTGAACGGCACTGCCCGTGTACTCCCCCCAAAACCATCCGGCACCCGCACTCACCAGCGCGTATGCCACGCAGTGAGCCAGTCCCACCCTGGAACAAGGAGTAGTGGAATGCGTATCACCCGCACCGTCGCCGGCCGCGGCCGCAGAGTCGCGGTCCTGGCCACCACGGGCCTGACCGCTTCGGCGCTGCTGCTGACCGGCTGCAGCAGCGACGACTCCGATTCGAACGAGTCCTCCGACGCGAACGGGAAGATCACGCTGACCGTCGCCGACTTCGGCCAGTTCGGCTACAAGGAAGCCGGTCTCTTCGCCAAGTACCACGAGCTGCACCCGAACATCACGGTGAAGGAAGACACCACCGCCGATGAGAAGGTCTACTACCCCAAGCTGCTCCAGCAGCTGAACTCGGGCAGCGGCCTCGCCGACGTCCAGGGTCTCGAGGTCGGCCGCATCAAGGAGCTCGTCGACACCAAGGCGGACCAGTTCGCCGACCTGGGCAAGGTCATCGACGTCAACGAGTTCGTGTCGTGGAAGGAGAAGCAGGCCACCACGGCCGACGGCAAGGTGATCGGCGCGGGTACCGACATCGGCCCGATGTCGCTCTGCTACAACACCGAGCTGTTCAAGAAGGCCGGTCTGCCGACCGACCGCAAGGAGGTCGCCGCCAAGATCGCCGGTGGCTGGGAGGACTACCTCAAGCTCGGTGAGGAGTTCAAGAAGAAGGCCCCCGCGGGCACGTACTTCATGGACTCCGCCAGCGCCATGTACAACGCCGTCGTCAGCTCCAACGCGAAGCAGTACTACGACGAGAGCGGCAAGGCGATCTACAAGGACAGCCCCAGCGTCCAGCAGGGCTGGAACCTCGCGGCCGAGGCCGCGGACAAGAAGCTGACCCAGGGCCTCGCCCAGTTCAGCGACCCGTGGAAGGCCGCGCTCCGCAAGAGCACCATGGCCACCGTGGTCTGCCCCGCCTGGATGGCCGGCCAGATCTCCGTGAACGCCGGTGACGCCAACAAGGGCAAGTGGGACATCACCACCGCCCCCGGCACCACCGCGGCCAACTGGGGCGGCTCCTTCCTCGGCGTCCCGAAGGCCGGCAAGAACGTGGACGAGGCCGCCAAGCTCGTCAAGTGGCTGACCGCCCCCGAGCAGCAGGCCGCCGTCTTCAAGGCGATCGGTTCCTTCCCGTCCAACAAGGGCGCGTACGAGCTGGCGGACGTGAAGTCCGCGACCCTGCCGTACTTCAACGACGCCCCGATCGGCCAGATCTACGCCGATGAGGCCAAGTCCATCCCCGAGACGATCCTCGGCCCGAAGGACGCGGCCATCAAGGACACCATCTCCACCCAGATCAACAACATGGAGCAGCGCGGCACCAAGCCGGACGCCGCGTGGGAGGCCGCGACCAAGTCGATCGACAAGGTGATCGGCTGACGTTCGCCAGGGCGTGTCCGGCCACCTGACCAGCCGGACCCGCCCGGGCGCGGGCGGCCCCTCCCCGGGCCGCCCGCACCCGCGTGTTCCTGAGGGGTGCGGCACGACGGCCCAGCCATCCCGTACCCGGGTAACCCAAGCAATCCAGGGAAGGACTCCCGCTCGTGGCCACCTCGACTCCCACCCGGGACGCATACGCGCCGCCACCCCGCGGCTCCCAGCACAAACCGGTGGACGCCCGCCGGCAGACGTGGCGGAGCCGGCTCTGGCGGTTCGACGACAAGGCGTCCCCGTACGCCTACATAGCCCCGTTCTTCCTCGTCTTCGGCGCCTTCGGGCTCTACCCGCTGCTGTACACCGGCTGGATCGCCATGCACCGGGTCGAGATGACCGGCATGGACCAGATGGAGTGGGTCGGCTGGGAGAACTTCGACAAGATCCTGCACGACTCCGAGTTCTGGACGGCTGTCAGCAACACCTTCCTGATCGGTGTCATCTCGGTCGTCCCGCAGCTGCTCGTCGCGCTCGGCCTGGCCCACCTGCTCAACTACAAGCTGCGGGCCAGCACCTTCTGGCGCACGGTCATCCTCACCCCGTACGCCACCTCCGTGGCCTCCGCCGCCCTCGTCTTCGCCCTGGTCTTCCGGGCCGACGGCGGCCTGCTCAACTGGGCGCTGCACTTCGTCGGTCTCGGCGACACCAACTGGGCCAACGGGCACTGGACGTCCAAGATCGCCATCGCGGTCATCGTGATCTGGCGCTGGACCGGCTACAACGCCCTGATCTACCTCGCCGCGATGCAGGCGGTGCCGTCCGACCTGTACGAGGCGGCCTCGCTCGACGGCGCCTCGCGCTGGCAGCAGTTCCGCAAGGTGACCATCCCGTCGCTCCGGCCCACGATCCTCTTCACGATCGTCATCTCGACCATCGGCTCCATGCAGCTGTTCGGTGAGCCCCTGCTGCTGGAGGGCGGCACGCTCGGCGCGACCGGCGGCAACGAGAATCAGTACGAGACCCTCAGCGTCTACCTCTACAACTACGGCTGGAATCTGGGGCACCTCGGTCCGGCCGCCGCAGTGGCCTGGGCGATGCTCGCCCTCCTGCTGATCATCGCCGCGGTCAACTGGCTCATCGGCCGCTTCGTACGCAAATCCGCGGTCTGACCGGGAGCGATATCCAATGACCCTCACCAGCCCCACCAAAGTCTCGGAGCCCGGCCTCCCGGCGCGTTCCGTCCACCGCGCACCGAAGCGGCCCAGCCGCTTCAAGCCCGGTGCCGGGCAGCAGCTGAAGGGCGGCCCGTTCGCGTACGTCGCCCTGGCCGTCATCGGCATCGGCTCGCTGCTGCCGCTGTACTGGACCCTCGTGGCCGCGTCCCACACCCAGGACGAGGTGCTGGCCACCACCCCGCCGTTCCTGCCGGGCGGGCGCCTCTTCCACAACCTCGACGCCGCCTGGACCCAGGCCCACCTGGGCAAGGCGATCGTCAACAGCGTCATCGTGGCCGGCTGCATCACCGCGGCGACGCTCTTCTTCTGCACCCTGGCCGGCTACGCCTTCGCCAAGATGCGCTTCCGCGGCCGCGGGGCCCTGATGACCGGGGTCATCCTCACCCTGACGATCCCGCCGCAGCTCAGCGTCGTCCCGCTGTTCATGATGATGGCCGACCTCGGCTGGGGCGGGAACCTGGAGTCGGTGATCTTCCCGACCCTGGTCAGCGCCTTCGGTGTGTTCTTCATGCGCCAGTACCTCATGGAGGCGCTGCCGTACGAGCTGATCGAGGCCGCCAAGATCGACGGCGCGAACAACTTCCGCATCGTGCTGAGCGTGGTGCTGCCGGTGGCCCGCCCCGCGATGATGGTGCTCGGCATGCTCACCTTCGTCCAGGCGTGGAACGACTTCTTCTGGCCCTACCTCGCCCTGAACCAGCAGAACCCCACGCTTCAGGTGGCCCTCGGCCAGCTCAGCGCCTCGTACACCCCCGACACCAGCATCGTGATGGCCGGCGCGCTGATCAGCACCCTGCCGCTGCTCGTGGTGTTCGTGATCTTCGGCAAGCAGATCGTCGGCGGCATCATGTCCGGCGCCGTCAAGGGCTGACCCCCCGCTCGCCGCAGCTGTGTCACGGAGACGTACGGTCCCGCCCGCCCCGTGGACCGTACGGGCCCCGTAGCCCCACCCGTCAACGCCCCTGTCCTTCACACCCCTGGGAGCGCTCCCGCATGACTGCTGTACGACCTGACATCGCCCCGAAGCCGGTGCCCGAGGCCCCCACGACCTTCCCGACGGGCTTCGTCTGGGGAGCGGCCACCGCCGCCTACCAGGTCGAGGGTGCCGCCGCCGAGGACGGGCGGACGCCCTCCATCTGGGACACCTTCAGCCGCACCCCCGGCAAGGTCCGCAACGGCGACACCGGCGACATCGCCGCCGACCACTACCACCGCTACCGCGACGACGTGGCCCTGATGAAGCAGCTGGGGCTGAAGGCGTACCGCTTCTCCATCTCCTGGTCCCGGGTCCAGCCCACCGGCCGCGGCCCGGCCGTCCAGCGCGGGCTCGACTTCTACCGCAAGCTCGTCGACGAGCTGCTTGAGGCCGGCATCACGCCCGTCGCCACCCTCTACCACTGGGACCTGCCCCAGGAGCTGGAGGACGCGGGCGGCTGGCCGGAGCGCGCCACCGCCGAGCGGTTCGCGGACTACACCGCGATCATGGCCGGCGCGCTCGGCGACCGCGTCGGTACGTGGACCACCTTCAACGAGCCGTGGTGCTCGGCCTTCCTCGGCTACGGCTCCGGGGTGCACGCCCCCGGCCGCACCGAGGCGGCCTCCGCCCTGCGGGCGGCCCACCACCTCAACCTCGCCCATGGCCGGGCGATCGAGGTGCTGCGCGGTCAACTCCCCGCTGCCGCGCAGACCTCGGTCACCCTCAACCTCCACCAGGTCCGCCCGCTGACGTCGAGCCCCGAGGACGCGGACGCCGCCCGCCGCATCGACGCGGTCGGCAACCGGGTCTTCACCGGCCCGATGCTGCACGGCGCCTACCCGGAGGACCTGCTCGCGGACACCGCGCACGTGGTGGACTGGTCGAAGCTGGTCCAGGACGGCGACCTGGAGGCCATCGCGCGCCCGGTCGACGTCCTCGGCATCAACTACTACACGCCGACCCTGGTCTCCACGCCCGACCGTGCCGGAAGCGGTTCCGGCAACGATGTCCACGGCGCGAGCGACCACTCGCCCTGGCCCGGCTCCGAGCGCATCGCCTTCCACCTCGCCGACGGCAAGCCGACTACCGCGATGAACTGGTCGATCGACCCCAACGGGCTCTACAACCTGCTCATGGACGTCACCCGCGAGCACCCCGGCATCCCGCTCATGGTCACCGAGAACGGCGCCGCCTTCGACGACTACGTCTCGCCCGAGGGCCGCGTCCAGGACCCGGAGCGCATCGCCTACCTGCACGGACACCTCGACGCCGTGCAGCGCGCGGTGGCCGCCGGCGCGGACGTGCGCGGCTACTTCCTCTGGTCGCTGATGGACAACTTCGAGTGGGCGTACGGCTATTCGAAGCGGTTCGGCGCGGTGTACGTGGACTACGCGTCGCAGCGCCGCATCCCGAAGGCCAGTGCCCACTGGTACGCCGACGTGATCCGCCGCCACGCCCTCCCGCCGCTGGAGGACCGCGCCTGATCCCTTCCGGTACGCCCTGTCCGTACCGATGCCTCCCCCCGAGACCCGGCACCCGTTGCCGGGTCTCGGCCCATTCGCCCCCCGGCCTGTGCGTTCCGCTTGACCACGCGCGTAGAGTGGGAGCGCTCCCACAAAGGGAGCGGGGGAGCGGCCGACCGGTCCCACAGAGTGTCAAGGGAACCAACGCCAGGACTTGGTTTGGTTATCCGACTGTGAGAAATTGACCGCGAACGGGAGGCAGCCATGACGGCAGCGCGAGTACGGAGCGGGGGCCGGCCCACGCTCGAAGAGGTCGCGGCGCGGGCGGGGGTCGGGCGGGGCACGGCCTCGCGCGTCATCAACGGATCGCCCCGGGTCAGCGCCCACACCAGGGAGGCCGTCGAGGCCGCCGTCGCCGAGCTGGGTTACGTGCCCAACCGCGCGGCCCGCGCACTGGCCGGCAACCGCACGGACGCCATCGCGCTCGTCGTGCCCGAGTCGGAGAGCCGCTTCTTCGCGGAGCCGTACTTCTCCGACATCGTGCGCGGGGTCGGCGCCGCCCTCGCCGATACGGAGATGCAGCTGCTGCTCACCCTCGTCGGCAGCGACCGCGAGCGCCGCCGGCTCGCGCAGTACCTCACCGCGCACCGCGTGGACGGCGTGCTGCTGGTCTCCGTGCACGCCGACGACCCGCTGCCCGACCTGCTCGAACAGCTCGGCATGCCCGCCGTGATGAACGGGCGCAGATCCGCCGCCGAGTCCCTCTCCTCCGTCGACTCCGACAACTTCGAGGGCGCCCGCACCGCCGTGGAACACCTCGCCTCGCGCGGCCGCCGCTCCATCGCCACGATCACCGGCCGGCTCGACGTCTACGCCTCCCAGAGCCGCCTGGACGGATACCGCCAGGCCGTCCGCGACGCGGGCCTGGAGCCCGACGAGCGGCTGATCGCCCCCGCCGACTTCTCCGAGGAGGGCGGCGCCCAGGCCATGCGCGACCTGCTCGCCCGCCGCCCCGACGTGGACGCGGTCTTCGCCGCCTCCGACGTGATGGCCGCCGGCGCCCGCCAGGTCCTGCGCGAGGCCGGCCGCCGCATCCCGGACGACGTCGCCCTCATCGGCTTCGACGACTCGGCCGTGGCCCGCCACATGGACCCGGCCCTCACCAGCGTGCGCCAGCCGATCGAGGAGATGGGCCGCACGATGACCCGGGTCCTGCTCGACATGATCGCGGGCGAGAACGCGGACCGGGCGCAGATCGTGCTCCCGACCGAGCTGGTGGTCCGCGACTCCTCGTGAGGCCGGGTTGCCGCAACTCGGTTTCCCCGGGGCGCACTTCGAGTAGCTTCTGAGGCGTGGACCCTTCTCTGACCGCTCTGATCGTCGCCGTGGTGGGGGTGGCGGGCACCCTGCTGTCCGGCGTGATGGCGCACCGCAGCGCCCTGCGTGCCAAGACGGTGGAGCTCGACCGCGCGGAGCGGCTGCGCCGGGACGAACTGCTGGCGGACGAACGCCGCGAGAACCTCGCCGTACGGCGCGCCTCGTACGCGGTGTTCAACCAGCGCCTGCGGCAGTTCCACTCGGTCCTCTCCAAGGACTACTTCGCCCTCGCCGCCGGGGAGGCGCGCCCCGAACGGGGCCGGGAGCGGGAGGAGCCCCGCCGCGTCCTGCGCGATGTGTACGCCGAGGCGCAGATGGTCATCAGCGACGAGGTGCTGACCGTCGCGGGCGGCGTCGTGCACCAGCTGCACCGCATCCATGCGGCGCTCCTCCGGCACGAGCAGGGGGAGCCGGCCGACGATTCCCTGGCGGACATCAGGGAACGGCTGGAACGGGCCTCGGAGGGCCTGTACGAGGTACGGCAGACGATGCGCCGGGAGCTGGGAGTCTCGGCGCTCCCGGTCGCCCGGCCCGAGGGCTACGGTGCCCCGTGAGAGGGCGCCGTGCGGAGGAGCGAACCATGACCCAGCACTGGACCAGGTCCACCTACTGCGACTCGGCGGGCCCCGACTGCGTCGAGGTGGCCCTGCCCCCCGGCCCCGCGACGGCGGTCCGCCTGCGCGACTCCAAGACCCCGTCCCTCCCCGCGCTCGCCTTCGAGCCGGACGCGTGGACGGAGTTCGTCGGCTCCGTCGAGCAGTTGAGCGCTGGTTCGACGCGTCGGTGCGGGCAGGGTTTGTGAGCGTGCCGTCCGGCCCGGCTGATCAGTGTTCCGGCTCGATCCGGACGCCGTCGGCCTCCAGGCGGTGGAGGTAGCCGAGGATCGCGTCGAAGCCGGTCGGCCGGTAGAAGCGGATCACCATGTTCCAGCCGGGCACGGTGGTCATGTTGTTGGGCCGGCCGGGGGCGTTGAAGCGGAAGGTGTAGGTGCCGTCGTCGTTGGGGACGGCCGTGCGGTGGTTGTACGCGTAGTCGTCGGTGGCGATGAACCCGTCGGGGCCGTAGGTGGTGACGGAGAAGAACCCGCCCGCGTCGAAAGCCAGCGGCGGAACGGGCAGGGTGAGGGCGGCGGGTCGCAGCTCGGCGGCCGCGCCGGTGGGCACGATCTTCGGGTAGTAGAGGGCGTGCTCCTTGGGCAGCCCGGCCCAGCCGCCGGCGGACGCGATCAGGAACGTCTGGGGGTCGACCGCCCCGGCGGTGCCGAAGCCCTCCCAGCTGTCGACCGTGGGGGCCAGCTTCAGCAACTCGGTGCGGACGTCGTCCAGCGACCGTTTGTCGAAGCCCTTCGGCTCGTAGGGGAGCGCGGAGGCCGCCTCGATGACATAGGCGTCCTGGTGGCGGTGCGCGTCGTGGAAGCCGCCACCGTTCTCCGGGCGCACCTCGGTGCGGATGTTGAGCCACACGTGGTGGCCGAGGGTCACCATGTCCGGCGTGACGGTGAGCGCGTCGCCCGGGTAGAGGTGCGCGAAGGAGTACTGGTTCTCGTCCAGGATCTGGATGATCGAGTACCGGTCTCCCCCGCGCCGGGGGTTCGCGATCACCGCACCCCGGGAGACGTCGACCACCGCGTGGCTGTACAGGCAGTCCTTGTTCTCCCGGATCACCACCTGGTTGTCCTTGTCGGAGAACCCGCGCGAGTGCCGGATCGTGTTGACCGGATGGCTTCGGGAGTGCTCGGCGAAATAGTGATCGGTTTCCGCCACGGTGAAATTCGTCCTGTCCACCCGGATCATGAGCACGCCCGTCGCCGTCGCTGGCCCCGCACCTGGCGGGATCATGGTGGCGCCAGCGTAGGCAGCGGCTGCCGCCAAGCCGCGCCTGTACCGCCACGACACCCGGCACACACCGGTTCCTTGCCCCATTCGAGGTGACGCCTCGGGGCTCCGGCGGTCACTCGCCGGGCGGCGCCGGCTGTCGCTCTTCGTCCGTGCGCGGGTGCCGGACCAGACCTTCGAGCATCAGGTCGTAGACGGCAAATGCGCGCTGGTCGAGCTCTTCGAGTTCGAGGCCGAGCTCGCGGGCGATGGTCTCACGGAATATGGCGTAGCCGAGGTACGTCGCCGCAGTCATCGCGTGCATGGCCAACCCGTCGGCATCCTCGGGGAGTTCGCCGCTCGCCCGATCGCGTTGCAGCGCTTCCTTGGTGCGGTCCAGCTCCGGGAAGAGGCTGAGCTCGGGGTCGCCGTCGAGGACCAGCAGGGCCTCCATGCGCAGGAGCTGGGTGTGCTCCAGCGCGTATCGGAGCATCGTGCGGCGCCGCTCCACGAACGACTGGTCCCAGTGGCTCCGCGCGCCGAGTTCGCTGGTGTCGATCAGGCGGCCGATGGCCGCGCGCAGCAGTGTCCGGCGGTCTCCGAAGTACTGGTAGATCTGGCCGTGGTTGACCCCGGCCTCCTTCGCGACCTCGCGCAGTGTGATGCCGGCGAGTGCTCCGTCGCGTTCCAGGAGGTGCAGAGCGGCGTCCAGCAGGTCGGACTCCGTCTCCTGGCGGGTGCGCCGTCGACGCTTGGCGGGTGCTGCGGCTGGCTGGTCCGGCATGACACTCCCAAAAAACTACTGGTCGGTAACCCATTGTCGGGTGAGCACTCGCGACGTACCGTCCCATATCAACGTTCCGTTGTTAACGAACCGTTGATTAGGTGGACGCATGACCGACACACAGCTACCGCTGGCTGGAATACGCGTACTCGACGTCTCGACCGTACTGGCCGCCCCCGTCACCGCGACCTTCCTGGGTGATTTCGGCGCCGACGTGGTCAAGGTCGAGGAACCGGGCCGCGGCGACTTCACCCGAGGGGGCGCAGGCCAGGACGCCCCCGGCAAGCGCTCGCTGCAGTGGGTGCAGGAGGGCCGCAACAAGAAGTCGGTCACCATCGACCTGCGCACCGAACGCGGCCAGGCACTCCTGCGCGACCTCGTCCCGCACTTCGACGTCGTCGTGACCAACTACCGGCCGCCGACGCTGGAGAAGTGGGGCCTGGGCCCGGAAGCACTCAGGGCCCTCAATCCGCGCGCCGTGCTGGTGTTCCTGACCGGGTACGGACTGACCGGCCCCTTCCGGGACCGGGGCGCCTTCGACCGGATCGCCAGCGCCTTCTCGGGGCTGACCTACGTCAGTGGCGACCCGGACCGCCCGCCGGTGCGCTCGGGGTACTCGGTGATCGACTACATGGCCGCCTACATGGCCGCGTTCGCCACGATGACCGCCCTCTACCACCGCGACCTGCGCGGCGGCGAGGGACAGATCATCGACCTCGCCCTGTACGAGGCCGGCTTCCGGGCCTGCGAGAACGCGCTCATCTCCTACAGCGGGACCGGTGCGGTCCGGGAACGGCTCGGCAACCGCAACCCCAACATCGCCCCCGCCAGCGACTTCGACACCGCCGACGGGCGCCGGGTCTCCGTGCACGCGGGGACCGACCCCCTCTTCCGCCGACTCGTGCACGCGATGGGGCGTCCCGAGCTGGTGGAGGACGAACGGTTCGCCGAGCGCAACGAACGGCTCGCGCACCAGGAGGAGCTGTACGGCATCGTCGCGGCCTGGGTCGCCACGCTGGAGGCCGATGCCGTGGTGACGCTGCTGAATGACGCGGGCATCCCGTCCGCGCCGCTCATGAACGTCGCCGACATCGCCGCCGACCGCCACTACCGCGAGCGCGGCACCATCGCCGAGGTCCACGACGAGCACCACGGCGACCTGCTGATGGCGGCGCCGCTGCCGCACCTGAGCTCCACCCCGGGCTCCATCCGGAGCCTCGGCGCCGCGCTCGGCGAGCACACCGACGAGGTGCTCGCGCACTACCTCGGACTGGACGCCGACGCCCTCGCCGCGCTCCACGCCGACGGCGTCGTCTGACGCCACCGCTCCGCCGCCCACCGACCCTCTCTCCGACGACGCAGACAGGCGTGACGACCATGACTCGACAGCAAGGGGCTCTGCCCGACGTGGCGGACCCCGCCGCGGTTCCCCCGCCGCGGCGCGCATGGCTGATGGCGTTCATGATCTTCGCCCTGGCCATGATCAACTTCGGGGACAAGACCGTCCTCGGGCTCGCCGCCGACCCCATCCGCGACGAACTGGGGCTCAGCCAGAGCATGTACGGGCTCGTGGCCAGCAGCTTCTTCGTCCTGTTCAGCATCTCCGCCGTCGTCGTCGGGTTCATCGCCAACCGGGTCGCCACCCGGTGGGTCCTGCTCGCGCTCGCCATCGTCTGGTCGCTCGCACAGCTGCCCCTGCTGCTCGCGGCATCGGTCGGCACGCTGTTCGCCTCGCGCGTCGTCCTGGGCGCCGGCGAGGGTCCGACGGCCGGTGTTGCCGTGCACGCGCTGTACAAGTGGTTCCCGCCCAAGCGGCGCGCCCTGCCCAGCGCCCTGTACATCATCGGTTCCGGCATGGGCGTTTTCATCGCCGCCCCGGTGCTCACGCATCTCATCGACGACAACGGCTGGCGTGCCGCGTTCTGGGCGCTCGCCGCCACGGGCGCGGTCTGGGCCGTGCTGTGGTTCCTGATCGGTCGCGAGGGCCCCTTCGGCGTCACGTCCGACGGCAAGACGCAGGCCCCCGAACCGGCCGAGGCCGTCGAGCCGAGCAGTGAGCCGTCCTCGTACCGCCGCTTCCTCGGCAGCCGCACCTGGTGGGGCGGTGCGATCGGCGGGTTCGGGGCCTACTGGACCGTCGCCCTGGGCTCCGCGTTCCTGCCCTCCTATCTGAAGGACCAGTACGACTACACGTCAGCGCAGGCCGCCCAGGCCGTCGCCCTCTATGCCGCGTTCACCGTCATCGTCCCGCTGACGGTCAGCCCGTGGACGGCCCGGCTGTTCCGGGCCGGCGTCTCCTCCCGCCGCTCGCGCGGCATCACGCAGGGAGCGCTCGTCCTGGCAGCCGGGACGGCCCTGGCGTTCCTGCCGTTCGTCGACGCGAAGGCGGGGCAGCTCGCCCTGGTCGCCGTCGCGTTCGGCTTCGGCGTAGGCGCGTTCGGACTGTCGTACGAGACGACCTCGGAGGTCACCCCGGTGGACCGGCGGGGTGCCTCGCTCGGGCTGCTGGTCGCGATCCAGACGCTTCCCGGGCTGATCGCCCCGGCCGTCACCGGCGTACTCATCGACGCCGCCTCCGACGACACCGCCGGCTACACGATCGCGTTCGTATTCGGCGGCATCCTGACCGTCGTGTGCGGCCTCGTGGCCGTCCTGACCGTCAACCCGGAGGGCGATGCCCCCGGGACTGTGGTCCTGCCGGACGCCCAGCCGCTTCCCGCCTGACTCTCATCCCTCACGCTTCCGGCCCGCAGGCCGGAGACCGCACGAAAGGTTCGTCCGCCATGCCCACCCAGCAGTCCGCCGTCATCGAGATCGTCAACCCCGCCACCGAGAAGGTCGTCGGCGAGGTCGTCAACCACACCCCGGAGCAGTGCGGCAGCGCCGTCGAGGCGTCCGCCACCGCGCAGCGCACCTGGGCCGGCCTGCCCGGCGAGGCACGCAGCCAGCTCCTGTGGAAGTGGGGTGAACTGGTCGAGACGAACCACCTGGAGATCGCCCAGCTCGATGTGCAGTGCACGGGCAAGAACTTCCCGGACGCGATGATGGAGAGCCACCGCGGTGCCCGGCACGCCCGTTACTGGGCGGGCCGCGCCGACAAGCTCTTCGGCCAGCAGCTCGCCGACGCCCCCGGCCGCCTCTCCTACAGCATCCTCGAACCCCTCGGCGTCTACGTCGTCGTCCTGCCGTGGAACGCTCCCGCGCACTCCTTCATGGCCCGCGTCACCCCGGCCCTGGCCTGCGGCAACTCGGTCATCGTCAAGCCGTCCGAGCTGTCCCCGCTCTCCGCCGTGCGCCTCGCGGAACTGGCCGAGGAAGCCGGCATCCCGGCCGGAGTCCTCCAGGTCGTCACGGGCGACGGCGCCACCGGCGCGTCCCTCTGCGCACACCCCGGCGTCGCCGGCGTCTCCTTCACCGGGTCCGTCCCCACCGGCCGGGCCATCGCCCACGCCGCCGCCGACACCTTCAAGAAGCTGACCCTGGAGATGGGCGGCAAGTCCCCGATCGTCGTGTTCGAGGACGCCGACCTCGACTCCGCCGCCCGCGCCGCGGTCCTCGGCATCCTCGTCAACGCCGGCCAGATCTGCGCCGCCTCCAGCCGCCTGATCGTGCACGCCTCCGTGGCGGAGGAGTTCGTGGAGCAGGTACGCGAACGCATGGGCCGCGTCACCGTCGGCGACCCCACCACCAAGGGCACCATGGTCGGCCCCGTCGTCTCGCGCGGCCAGTACGACAAGGTCCTCGGCATGCTGGCCCAGGCGCAGGCCGACGGCGCCCGCGCCCTGACCGGCGGCGGCGCCCACGACCCCGAGGGCCCCGGCTACTACGTCCAGCCCACCCTGCTCACCGACGTGCGCCCCGACATGAAGATCGCGAAGGACGAGGTCTTCGGCCCCGTCCTCACCGTGCAGACCTTCACCACCGAGGCCGAGGCGATCGAGCTGGCCAACGCCGGCGAACTGGGCCTCAGCAGCTACGTCTGGACCCGCGACATGGGCCGCATGATCCGCATGACCGAGGCGATCGACGCCGGTGTCGTGCACGGCAACACCACCCTGGTCATGGACTCCGGCCTCCCGTTCGGCGGCTTCAAGGACAGCGGCCTCGGCGGCGCGTACGGCGAGGACGCGGTCGCGGGCTGCACCCGCACCAAGCGCGTCACCCTCCGCGTCGCGGACGCCCCGCTGCCCAGCCCGTGGCCCGGCGTCTGACACTCGCAACCCCACCCCCGTACATCCGAACCAGGAGCGCCACCATGCCCACCCCCACCCGCATCGTCGTCCAGGACAAGCCCGGACAGCCGCTGGAACTGCGCGAGGTCACGCTGCCCGACCCCGGCCCGCACGACGTCCTCGTCAAGGTGCACGCCAGCGGCGTCTGCCAGAGCCAGCTGTTCTGGATGCACGCCCCGCACCCCGACCCCATGCTCTTCGGCCACGAGGGCTACGGCACCGTCCTGGCCACCGGCAGCGCCGTCACCCACGTCGAGGAGGGCGCCACCGTCATGGTGACGTGGCTGCCGCGCGCCGCCGACCGCACCCCGGGCCGCGCCTCGCTCGACATCCCGGGCCTGGGCACCGCCTACTCGCCCAACGTCTACACCTGGGCCGAGCACGCCTTGGTCGACGAGCTGTACGTCGTCCCGCTCGACGAGAAGAGCCGCCAGGACGTCGTCTCCGTCGTCGGCTGCGCCGTCCTGACCGGCGCCGGAGCCGTCACCAACGTGGCCCCGGTCCAGGCCGGCGGCAGCGTCGCCGTCTTCGGTGTCGGAGGCGTCGGGCTGTCGGCCGTCGCGGCCGCCTCGATCCGGGGCGCCAAGCACGTCATCGCCGTCGACCTCGGCGCGGACAAGCTGGAGTTCGCCAGGAAGTTCGGTGCCACGCACACCATTGACGGCAGCGAGGGCAACCCGGTTCAGGCGATCATCGACATCACCGGCGGCGGCGTCGACGTCGCCGTGGACTGCGTCGCCCTGCCGGAGACGGTCACCAACGCGATCAACGCGGCCCGCCCCGGCCGCCTCGGCGTCAGCATGGGTGGCACCGCGGTCATCGTGGGCCTGCCCAAGAAGCCGCTGGAGCTCAACATCGCCCAGCAGATCAACGGCAACATGCTCACCGGCCAGAAGTCCCTCGTCGGCACCACCGCGGGGGGCTGCCGCCAGGACGACATCGCCACCTTCCTCGACTGGCACCACACCGGCAAGTTCGACCTCAACGCCTTCGTGACCGACCGCTACCCGCTCGACGACATCAACCGTGCCGTCACCGACCTCGCCCAGGGCAAGATCCTCGGCCGGGCGCTCACCACGATGTAGTCCGTCGGCGTCGAAAGGGGCCTGCTCCCAGGCACCGGGCATCCCGGAGCGGGAGCGGGCCCCCTCGCGTCGCCGCGCAACCGCTGGAGGTTCGTTCGCCGATGAGCCGCATCGAGGGCCTTGACAGCCTGCCCCTGGTCCGTGGCGTCGCCCTCACCGGATTCCCGGACCTGGTCCGCGAGCTGGGCGGGCGCCCGGACGAGATCCTGTGCGCGGCCGGTATCGATCCCGTCGCCGTCGGCCGGTACGACACGCTGCTCAGCCACCGGGGCGTACGGAGCGTGCTGGAGACCGCCGCCGAGGCCACCGGAAGGCCGGACCTGGGACGGCGGCTCGGGCTGCGGCAGTCCACCGATGTGCTGGGGCCCGTGGTCATGGCCGGGCGTACCGCCCGCACGTTCGGTGAGGCCGCGGAGGTCTTCGCCCAGTACGTCCATCACGCCGCGTGTTCGGTGCGTGTCACATCGCGGCCCGACGAACATCTGGTCTTCGTGGAGCTGCGGTTCGAGGGCCGGCGATGGCAGCGGTACCCCCAGGTGACCGAGATGTGCCTGGCCCGGGGGCTGAAGGTGCTGCGGCTGATGCTGGGCGCGTCGTACCGCCCGCTCTCCGTCCACCTCCCGCACCGCGCGCTGTCGCCGGCCGCCGACTACGCACGGGACTACGCGGCCGTGACCCGTTTCGAGGAGCCCCGCACCGGATTCACGCTCCCCGCCGCCGACCTGGCCCGGCCTCTCGACCATGTCCCCGGGACGCATCGTGCGATGCTCCAGTACCTCAGCGGCGGCACGTCACCGGACGGCGAAGATCTGATCCGCTCGGCCGGTGACGTGGTCGCACGCATGCTGCCCGCGGGGCCGCCCACCGTCGAGGCGGTCGCCCGCCGGCTGGATCTGCACCCGAGGGCGCTGCAGCGCCGGCTCGCGGCGGAGGGGCTGTGCTTCTCGGAGCTGGTGGACCGGATCCGCCGGGACACCGCGGAGCGGTTGCTCACCGAGACCGCCATGCCGCTGGTGTTGCTTTCGCACCGCCTGGGATACGCCGAACAGAGCGCGCTGACCCGGGCGTGCAGACGGTGGTTCGGTGCCGCGCCGTCCGTCGTACGACGCGGCGCCGCGGCACGGAGGGTGTGCGACTCCGCCTGACAGGGCCGCACACCCTCAGTCCCTCCCGCTGCCCTACTGGACCGCGAGTTTGGCCATCAGGTCGCCGTTGGCGTCGTAGATGCCGTCGCCGCTGACCGACAGGTCGACATGGTTCACCGTGCCGCCGGTGAAGACGCCCCGCTCGACGCCGTACCGGTCGGTGACCGCGGCGCCCTCGTTGCAGGCGATGTTCGTCCACGACGTGTGGCCGTACATGAAGGGCACCGTACGGTCGACGCGGCCCTCGCACACCAGGGCCTTGTCCACGAGCACCCGGCCGGTGCCGCCGCGTCCGACACCGCCGCCGTCGTAGTCGAACTCGCAGCGGATCTCGTACGAGCCGGGGGCGAGCGCCACGCCGGCCTCGATGTCGTACATCTCGCGGCCCAGCCAGTTGTAGGTGAACGCGGGCCGGCCGTCGCGCAGATACAGTGCCCAGCCTCCGAAGTTGCCGCCCTGCGCGATGACGGCGCCGCGCGCGGTGCCCTCCGCGACCTCGACGCGGGCGGTGACCTGGAAGGAGCGGTTCTTCGTCTCGGGGATCACCGCGTCGCCGAGGTGGCGCATGCCGGGGTAGAGGCGTACCGAGGGTCGTCCCTCCGCCAGGCTCGGGCGGCCCGCGGTCTCGGGGAAGGCGCGTGCCACCTTGCGGTCGTCCAGCGGGAACACCTGGTATTTCGAGCCTTCGATGAGGAAGAGGTCCTGCAACTTCCTCAGCCGCTCCGGCTGTTCGGCGGCGAGGTCGCGGGCCTGGGCATGGTCGCCCGGCGCGTACAGCTCCCACACGTCGTCGGTGAACCTCGGCCGCTGGCCGAGCAGTACCCAGGGCACTCCGTGCATGGTGCAGGCGGACCAGCCGTCGTGATAGATGCCGCGGTTGCCGAAGACCTCGAAGTACTGGGTGGTGTGGCGCTCGGGCGCGTCCGCGTCGCCGAACGTGTACGCCAGCGAGACGCCCTCCATGGGCTTCTGCGTCACCCCGTTCACGGACGTGGGCTCGGGGATGCCGGCGATCTCCAGGAGGGTCGGCGCGATGTCGTTGACGTGGGTGAACTGCTCGCGCAGGCCGCCCTTTTCAGCGTCGCCGATGCCGGCGGGCCAGTGCACGATCATGCCGTTGCGGGTGCCGCCCCAGTGCGAGGCCACCTGCTTGGTCCACTGGTACGGGGTGTTCATGGCGTGCGCCCACGGCACCGGGTAGTGGTTGAAACAGTCGGGCCCCCCGATGTCCTCGATGTGCTCCAGCATGTCCTCAAGCGTGTCGGGGGACTGGTTGATGGTGGCGCGGTGGTTGAGGCAGCCGTCCATGCCCGCCTCGGCGCTCGCCCCGTTGTCCCCCAGCATGTAGATGACGATGGTGTTGTCGAGGACGCCGCGATCCTCCAGGGAGTCGATGACCCGGCCGACCTGTTCGTCGGTGTGGGTGCACATCGCCGCATACGTCTCCATCATCCGGGCGTACAGCCGGCGCGCGTCCTCCGGCCGGTCGGCCCAGGCGGGCATGTCGTCGGGGCGCTCGGTGAGTTCGCAGTCCTCGGGGACGACGCCCAGTTCCTTCTGCCTGGCCAGGGTCCGCTCGCGCTGCTCGTCCCACCCGTGGTCGAAGGCCCCCGCGTATTCCTCGATATAGCGGCGCGGCACCTGGTGCGGGGTGTGCGCGGCACCGAAGGCGAGGTAGGTGAAGAACGGCTTGTCCGGGGTGAGGGCCTGCTGTTCGCGGATGTCGGCGATGGCCCGGTCGGCCAGGTCCTCGCTGAGGTGGTAGCCCGCACGGTCCGGGGTGTCAACGGGGGTGGTTCCCTCGAACAGGGTCGGCTTGTACTGGTCCGTGTCCGCCCCCATGAACCCGTAGAACCGCTCGAAGCCCTCACCGGTGGGCCACCGGTCGAAGGGGCCCGAGCGGGACGTCTCCCAGGCCGGGGTCTGGTGCCACTTGCCCAGGCACGCGGTGCTGTACCCGTTGAGACGCAGGATCTCCGAGAGCGGGGCGCAGCTGTCGGGGCGCACCGAGTTGTAGCCCGGGTACGACGTGGCGATCTCGGTGATGCCGCCAGCGCCCACGGTGTGGTGGTTGCGGCCCGTCAGCAGGGCGGCACGAGTCGGCGAGCAGATCGACGTGGTGTGGAAGCGGGTGTACTTCAGCCCCTGCTCGGCCAGCCGCTCGGCGACCGGCATCCGGCAGGGCCCCCCGAACGGCGACGGTGCGCCGAAGCCGACGTCGTCGAGAAGGATCATCAGGACGTTCGGGGCCTGGGCGGGCGGGCGCAGCGGCTGGACCGGGTCGGGCCTCTCGCTGTCACGCACGTCCACCGGCGTCACCGCGGGACGGGACGGCGTGACGATGGGCAGGGAGCCTCGGTAGGCAGGGTCGACCATGGGGTGGTTCCTTCGTCGGTGGGTGGGAGGGGTCCGGGTTGCTCAGGACGCGGCCCGGACGGCGCGCCCGTACGCCCGTACCAGCGGGATCGCCGCCAGGAGCAGGAGCGAGGGGATGACCGAGAAGCCCAGCAGGATGCCCTCCCGGGCGAGCGGGGTCTGGGTCACGGGGTGGGCGAGTGTGGAGGAGGCGTAGCCGGTCACCGTGAGGACGACCGTGAAGCAGAGGGGGGCCAGGGCGTGGCCCGCGGTGTCGACGGCCGTCCATACCCCGGAGAAGGCGCCCGCCTGGTCCTTGCCGCTGCGCTCGGCGCTGAGGCGGATGCTTTCGGGCAGCATGGCGAAGAGCGAGACCTGAAGCCCGGCGAAGGCCACACCGAGTACGGCGCCGAG
This sequence comes from Streptomyces sp. NPDC097595, assembly GCF_044761525.1. Classification (NCBI taxonomy): domain Bacteria; kingdom Bacillati; phylum Actinomycetota; class Actinomycetes; order Kitasatosporales; family Streptomycetaceae; genus Streptomyces; species Streptomyces sp. NPDC097595. Next base: position 246,664 of record NZ_JBIWCN010000003.1, read on the forward strand.
CACGGCCGTGGGTGCGACGCCCGTCTTCACGGCCGGGTACATCGCGCAGCCCGCCACGGCCCACAGCGCCATCGACGCCGACAGCACCCGGGGCTTGCCCCAGTTGCGGACGAGAGCACCCGCCCCGGGCACCGACACCGCGCCGACCACCGTGAACGCCACGAAGACGACCGCCTGGTGACTCCTGCCGCCCAGGTAGTACGTGGCCATGTAGGGCAGCCCGGCGATGGTCATGCCGGTGAGGATCAGCTTCACGAAGAACACGGCCACCGCGAGCGCGAAGGGCCGGTTGCCGCGCACCGCGCGCAGCGCCTGCGGGAGCGAAAGAGCCCCGCCGGAGGGACGGGAGCGCACCCAGCGGGTGCTCAGCACCGGGACCGCCAGCAGCGCCAGCAGGAAGGCGCCGATGACCAGGGACATGCGCTGGTAGGTGCCCGGGTTGTCGCCCTTGGTGAGGAGCGGGCCCACGACGCCGCCGATGAGCATGCCCACCGTGAAGAACAGCGTGCGCCAGGTCATGAGCCGGGTCCGCTCGTCGGGCAGCGGGGTCATCTCGGCGGGAAGGGCCATGAACGGCACCTGGAAGCACAGATAGGCGGCGGACGTGAGGATGAAGGCGAAGAACACCCACAGGGCCGCGGCGCTGCCGTGCGCCGGCGCGCTGAAGGTCAGCACGAAGGCGAAGGGGAGGACGGAGGCTCCGGCCACCATCAGCCGACGGCGGCGGCCGGTGCGTATCGCCTCACGGTCGCTGATCGCCCCGAGCCATGGGCTGATCACCACGTCGAACAGTTTGGGCACCGCAACCACCACCCCGGCGAGCGCCGCGGACACTCCGAGCGCATCCGTCAGATAGATGAGAAGCAGCAGCGCGGGCAGGGTGTTGAAGGCGTTGGCCGCGAGCGAGCCCGCCGACCAGCCCAGGACACGCCGCACGGACAGGGGGCCGGGGGCTTCCTCGTTCGACATGCCGACGACCAATCTTCGGGGGCCTGGGCCCTGGGTGTTGCACAGGGTGTGCCGACCGGCAGGGAGGAGGCGGAGACGTACGACCAGGGGGTCCACTCGGCGGCGCCGTCAGTGTGCGGCCGCGCGCGGCATCAGGTCTTGCCCCGGCAGCACAGACCGTGGCGCGTGAGGACAAGAAACGGCCGGCCCGGAACACGAAGAAGCCCCTGATCTGCGTCTCCGCAGATCAGGGGCTTCTTTTGAGAGGGTGAGTAACGGGACTCGAACCCGCGACATCCTGGACCACAACCAGGTGCTCTACCATCTGAGCTATACCCACCACGTCCGGGCGTTTCCGACCGGCCGAGAAAAAGTGTACAGGGTCCGGGAGGGTGCTCGCGCACTCATTTCCCGGCGGGGGGTCGCGGCCCCCGGGAGGGCCGTGACCAGCGCCTTCAGGTGCGGGGCTGGGAGACCCGCGCGGCCGCCGCCCTCGCCTGCTCGGAGTCCGGGCCGGGCTGCGGGACGAAGACCGCCTCGCGGTAATACCGCAGCTCGGTGATCGAGTCACGGATGTCGGCGAGCGCCCGGTGGTTGCCGTTCTTCTCCGGGCTGTTGAAGTACGCCCTCGGATACCAGCGGCGGGACAGCTCCTTGATGGAGGAGACGTCCACGATCCGGTAGTGGAGGTAGCCCTCAAGCAGCGGCATGTCCCGGGACAGGAAGCCGCGGTCGGTACCGACCGAGTTCCCGCACAGGGGAGCCTTGCCGGGCTCCTTCACATGCTCGCGGACATAGGCCAGGACCTGCTCCTCGGCGTCGGCCAGCGTCGTGCCGCCGGCCAGCTCGTCGAGGAGGCCCGAGGCGGTGTGCATCTGCCGCACCACCTCGGGCATGGTCTCCAGCGCCGCGTCCGGCGGGCGGATCACGATGTCCACCCCTTCGCCGAGCACGTTCAGCTCCGAGTCGGTGACCAGCGCGGCCACCTCGATGAGTGCGTCCTCCGCCAACGAGAGCCCGGTCATCTCGCAGTCGATCCACACCATGCGGTCGTTCATGGGCTCCACCCTACGGGGCGCTCCGCTGCCCGGGCAGGGCCGGGCGCCCCGCGGCGAACACGTCGGTGCCCGCCTTCGCGTCCAGCGCCGCGGGTGCGGCGCCGGACGGACCGGGGAGGGCGGTACGGCGGCTCTGGGCGTTGCCCTGGGCGGGCACCGCCACCTCCGACACCATGACCGGCTCCGGCACCCCGCCCTGCGGACGGCGGGCCCGGTAGGCGGCCCGGTACGCGGCGGGGGAGGAGCCGAGCTGGCGGCGGAAGTGCCCGCGCAGCGCGACCGGCGAGCGGAAGCCGCAGCGGCCCGCGACCTCGTCCACCGAGTAGTCCGACGTCTCCAGGAGGCGCTGTGCCTGAAGCACCCGCTGGGTGATCAGCCACTGGAGCGGTGCGCTGCCCGTCAGCGAGCGGAACCTCCGGTCGAAGGTCCGCCGGCTCATGTAGGCGCGCGCGGCCAGCGTCTCCACGTCGAACTGCTCGTGGAGATGCTCCAGCGCCCAGGCGACGACCTCGGCGAGCGGGTCGGAGCCGATCTCTTCAGGTAAAGACCTGTCGAGGTAGCGCTCCTGACCGCCACTGCGCCGGGGCGGCACGACGAGCCGGCGGGCGAGTGCCCCGGCGGCCTCCGTGCCGTGGTCCGAGCGGACTATGTGCAGACACAGGTCGATGCCGGCCGCCGTCCCGGCGGAGGTCAGCACGTCCCCGTCGTCCACGAACAGTTCGCGTGGGTCGACGTGCACCGACGGATAGCGCTTGGCCAGCGTCGGTGCGTACATCCAGTGGGTGGTGGCCGGGCGGCCGTCCAGCAGCCCGGCGGCGGCGAGCACGAAGGCCCCCGTGCACAGGCCGACGATGCGGGCGCCCTCCTCGTGGGCGCGGCGCAGCGCGTCCAGCGCCTCCGTGGGCGGCGGCGAGGTGATCGAGCGCCAGGCCGGCACCACGACGGTGCCTGCCCTGCTGATCGCCTCCAGCCCGTAGGGCGCGGTCAGTTCGAGTCCTCCGGTGGTGCGCAGCGGTCCCTCTTCACCGCTGCACACGAGCAACCGGTAGCGCGGAACTCCCGCGTCCTGGCGGTCGATTCCGAACACCGACAGCGGGATGGAGCTCTCGAAGATGGGGCCACCGCTGAAGAGCAGGACGGCGACGACTTCCCGGCGTCGTCTTCCGCCCAGCTTCCTAACAGCCTCCGTTGCGGTGGCGGAGTCCTGGCTCATGACGCTAAGCCCCCCTCGGTGTTCGCGTCTTCCTGGTCCTTACGGGCCTGTCGCACCTGCACTGTCCCCTCGGTCGTGCACGAGTCCCCGGCCTTCGACGCCCAAGATCGAATCTACTGCGTCCCGTGGTGCCGTCGTGACAAGTTCACCAACCGGCTCATTGTCGACAAGGCAACCTGGCGGGAAGCGTTCGATCACGAAGCGTTTCACTCGCGGCCCGTGCAGGGAAGTGCGTCCGGCGTTCATGGCCCGTCCCCATTGGGCGGAAGCGTACCGCCCGGTCTCTTCCTGCCTGGTGGCAAGGGGGTTGATCGGCCATTTCGACAAGGAATGGACCGGTCCTTGAAGTTGGCTGAAAATGTACGGTCGCGTGTGCGGAAATCAGTCGTTCTACCGGCGCACAACCCGGGGCGTCCGTCCACCCCCGCACGCCCCCTCGCCGGGGCCGGCGGCCCCGGCGGCGGGTACGGCGCCCCCATCCGGGGAGCGGTTCGGGCGGTCAGCCGAATACCGCTCCACCGGCCGTCCCCGGAGCAGACCGCGCGGTGGGTTCCGGACGGACCCCGCGAGTCGGCCGACTCCCCCGGAAGGGTGGGTTCCGCTCCTCGTGGGCGACGCCCCCGGACCCTCCTCGGGGCTCCCTCCGGGACGGCCCGGCCGGGCGCCGCAAGGGGCCGGGGCGGGGGCCCGTACGTCTGTGTAGAGGCCAACCGGCATTGCCATAGGGGCCCCGTCTCGGGCATGCTCCGGAAAACGCCGCATGCGCCGTGCGCGGGGCGGGCAATGGAGGAGTGGGGCCGTACCCTTGGGGGTAAGGGGTTGGGAAGATGATTCCCGGACACCACGACACCGCCCGCTGACGCACCTTCCCACGTCGCTCTCCTCACGAGGACTCTCTTCGCCGAGACACCGATGGCCGGTCACGAAATCCCTGAACCCGCGGACCGCAAGCAGGTAGCCGACCCTCTGTCGGACCCGCTGGCGGCCGAACAAGCGCGCCGTCCGTGCGACCCCGCCTTCCGGCATGGGGTCGTCGTCGGCTTCGACGGCTCGACCTCCAGCGAGCGGGCCCTCGCCTATGCGATCGGAATGTCCCGCAGGACGGGCTCCGGTCTGATCATCGTCCATGTCGCCAACCGGCTTCCGACCACGGTCTGGGCGGGCTGCGAGCCCCCCGTCTTCGTGGACGTGCCGGACCACCGCACCGAGGTCCTGGGCCTGGAGCTCGCCTGCGCGGACTACCTCGCCGAGGTGCCCTGGGTTCTCGTGGAGCGCGGCGGGGACATCTGCCACGAGCTGGAGGAGGTCGGCCGGGAGTACTCGGCGGACGCCATCGTGGTGGGCTCCACGCACGGCCTGGTGGGCAAGATCTTCGGCTCGGTCGCCGGCCGCCTGGCCCGCCGCGCCCAGCGCCCCGTTGTGGTCATCCCGTAAGCCCGGAAAGCCGCTCGGGGCCCTGTGGCGTCAACTCGCCTGTGGAAAACGCCTCATGGGCCCTTCCCGGCCGCTCCGGGGCTGATTCCGGCCCGTACGCGGAAGGCCCCGCGGTCACCGACCGCGGGGCCTCGCCTGCGCCACGTGACTATTCGACGGTGACCGACTTCGCCAGGTTGCGGGGCTTGTCGATGTCCCGGCCCATGGCCAGCGCCGTGTGGTACGCGAAGAGCTGGAGCGGGATGCCCATGAGGATCGGGTCCAGCTCGTTCTCGTTCTTCGGTACGACAATGGTGTGGTCGGCCTTCTCCTGGACCTGGTGGGCCACGGCGAGGATGCGGCCGCTGCGGGCCTTGATCTCCTCCATCGCGGCGCGGTTCTTCTCCAGCAGGTCGTCGTCCGGCACGATCGCCACGGTCGGCATCGCGGGCTCGATCAGGGCGAGCGGGCCGTGCTTCAGCTCGGAGGCGGGGTACGCCTCGGCGTGGATGTACGAGACCTCCTTGAGCTTCAGCGACGCCTCACGGGCCACGGGATAGCCGCGCACCCGGCCGATGAACATCATCGACTTCGCGTCCGCGTACTCGGCGGCCAGCCGCTTGATCTCGTCCTCGCCCGCCAGGATCTCGCTGATCTGGGCGGGCAGCTTGCGCAGGCCCTCGATGATCCGCTTGCCGTCGGCGACCGACAGGTCCCGGATGCGGCCCAGGTGCAGGGCGAGCAGCGCGAAGGCGACCACGGTGTTGGTGAAGCACTTGGTGGAGACCACGCACACCTCGGGACCGGCGTGCACGTACGTACCGCCGTCCGCCTCGCGGGCGATCGCCGAGCCGACCACGTTGACCACACCGAGGACCCGGGCGCCCTTGCGCTTCAGCTCCTGGACGGCGGCCAGCACGTCGTACGTCTCACCGGACTGCGAGACCGCGACGTACAGCGTGTCGGGGTCCACGACCGGGTTGCGGTAGCGGAACTCGGAGGCGGGCTCGGCGTCCGCGGGGATGCGGGCCAGCTCCTCGATCAGCTGGGCGCCGATCTGGCCCGCGTGGTACGAGGTGCCGCAGCCCAGGATCTTGATCCGGCGGACCCCGCGCGCCTCGCGGGCGTCCAGGTTGAGGCCGCCCAGGTGCACCGTGGAGAACCGGTCGTCGATCCGGCCGCGCAGCACCCGGTCGACGGCGTCCGCCTGCTCCGAGATCTCCTTGTGCATGTACGTGTCGTGGCCGCCCATGTCGTACGACTCGGCCTCCCACTCCACGGTGGTCGGCGTGGCCGTCGTGGTCGAGCCCTCCGTGGTGTACGTACGGAAGTCGTCGGCCTTCAGGGTGGCCATCTCGCCGTCGTCCAGGGTGACGACCTGGCGGGTGTGGGCGACCAGGGCGGCGACGTCCGAGGCGACGAACATCTCCTTCTCGCCGATGCCGAGGACGACCGGGGAGCCGTTGCGGGCGACCACGATGCGGTCGTTGAAGTCGGCGTGCAGGACGGCGATGCCGTAGGTGCCCTCGACGGAGCGCAGGGCCTCGCGGACCTTCTCCTCCAGCGTCCCGGCGTCCGAGCGGGCGATCAGGTGGACCAGCACCTCGGTGTCGGTCTCGGAGAGGAAGACGACGCCCTCGGCGGTCAGCCGGGCGCGCAGCTCGGAGGCGTTGTCGATGATCCCGTTGTGGACGACGGCGACCTTGCCCTCGGCGTCCAGGTGCGGGTGCGCGTTCTCGTCGCTGGGGGCGCCGTGGGTGGCCCAGCGGGTGTGGGCGATGCCGGTCGTGCCGGCGAAGCGCTTGGGGACCCGGGACTCCAGCTCGCGGACCCGGCCCTTGGCCTTGACCGACTTCAGCGCGGCGGGCTTCCCGGCCGCGGGCTTCCCGGTGATCACGATCCCGGCGGAGTCGTAACCCCGGTACTCCAGCCGCTGCAGGCCCTCAAGGAGCAGCGGGGCCACGTCACGCTTTCCGATGTAACCGACGATTCCGCACATAGAGCTTTCTGTCCTCCGACGACGAACAAGTAAGGGGTACCCGGCCGTGAGGCGGCCTCAGCCGTAGACGATCCGGCGCAGCTGACGGAGCGAGAGCTCCGGCGGCGCGACCGCGCGGTGCGGCAGTTCGGCCGCGATCCGCTCGAAGATCTCCGTGTTCACCAGGCCGCCGGCCTGCAGTTCGCGGTGGCGGCGGCGGACGAAGACCTCGGTCGTCTCGTCGAAGTACGCCAGCACGTCGAGGATCACCCGGGCGGCTTCGCCGCGGGGCAGCGTGGTGCTGCGCACCACGTGGTCAATGAGGTCGTCGTACGACGAGAGGCGTTCGAGCACCCGTCGATACTGCGGCGGAAGGGGCCCGAGCGCAACAATCCTGCCCGATATCGGGCAGGGAGCCGCGATACTGGCCCTGTTTTTCTGGCTTGGGTGGATTTCGCGCGGGTGGCGCGGGGGTGCGGGGGAGGGGGTGGCGCCACAGTGGTCGGAGCCGAAGGGGTGAATGTGCACATAAGCCGCAAAAGCTGATCAGGGTGCCTGGGTGACCAACGCCGGTGAGTGGTCTACACCTTGACCACCCGTGAGACGCGCGGTACGCATGGCGACGGAGAAAGGTCAGGAGACCCAGCAGAGTGACCCCCCAGAAAGGGACCCGGCTTGTGAGACTGCACACGGCACGTCGCAGTGCTCTTACCCGTTCTCTACCCCGGCTCCTCGGCTCGCTGCTACTCGTCGCGGCGGCCGGTGTCTCCAGCGCGTGCGCCGCCCCACAGGCGTCCGCCGCCGGTACGGCCTCGGCGGATTGGACGCCCAGGCCGCTCGGCCAGGTGGTGCCCGCCCCCGCCTCGGTCAGACCCGGCGGCGACCCGTACACGCTCAACGGCTTCACCAGAATCCGGGCCGTCGGCTCCTCCGGCGAGGCCCGGAAGATCGGCGACTACCTGGCGGGCGTACTGCGCCCCTCCACCGGGTTCGCCCTGCCGGTCACCACCAGGGACGGCGCCGACGGCATCCGGCTCCGGCTCGACCCGCGCGCCGGCAAGCTGGGCGCGGAGGGCTACACGCTCACCTCGGGGCGCGGCAGCGTCACCATCACCGCCAGGCAGCCCGCAGGGCTCTTCCACGGCGTCCAGACGCTGCGCCAGCTGCTTCCGGCCCAAGTGGAGCGCCCCACCCGCCAGAAGGGCCCCTGGCGGATCGCCGGCGGCTCCCTCACCGACACCCCGCGCTACGCCTACCGGGGCGCGATGCTCGACGTCGCACGCCACTTCTTCTCGGTGGACGAGGTCAAGCGCTACATCGACCAGGTCGCCCAGTACAAGTTCAACACCTTCCACATCCACCTCTCCGACGACCAGGGCTGGCGCATCGCCGTCGACTCCTGGCCGAGGCTGGCCACGTACGGCGGCTCCACCGAGGTCGACGGCGGACCGGGCGGGTACTACACCAAGGAGCAGTACAAGGAGATCGTGCGGTACGCGGCCTCCCGCTACCTGGAGGTGGTCCCGGAGATCGACATGCCGAGCCACACCAACGCGGCTCTCGCCTCGTACGCCGAGCTGAACTGCGACGGCGTCGCGCCGCCGCTCTACACCGGCATCAAGGTCGGGTTCAGCACGCTGTGCGCCGGCAAGGACGTCACGTACGACTTCATCGACGACGTCGTCGGCGAGGTGGCCGCGCTCACGCCCGGCCGCTACTTCCACATCGGCGGTGACGAGGCGCACTCCACCACCCATGAGGACTACGTGGAGATCATGGACCGGGCCCAGGCCATCGTCGGCAAGTACGGCAAGACGGTGATGGGCTGGCACCAGCTGACCGGGGCCGACCCGGTGAAGGGCGCCGTCGCGCAGTACTGGGGCTACGACAAGACCAGCGCCGCCGACCGGCAGCAGGTGGTGGACGCGGCGAAGAACGGCACCAGGCTGGTGCTGTCGCCGGCGGACCGGGTGTACCTCGACATGAAGTACAACGACCAGACCGTGCTTGGCCTGAAGTGGGCCGGGACGGTCGAGGTGCAGCGCAGTTACGACTGGGACCCGGGGACGTACCTCACCGGGGCCCCGGGAAGCGCGGTGCTCGGCGTGGAGGCGCCGATCTGGTCCGAGACCCTGACCGACAGCGACGACATCGACGCCATGGCGTTCCCGAGGCTGCCCGGTGCGGCCGAGCTGGCCTGGTCCCCGGCGTCGACGCACGACTGGGACACGTACAAGCTGCGGCTCGCGGCGCTCGGGGAGCGGTTCACCGCCCAGGGCATCGACTACTACCGCTCGCCGCAGGTCCCGTGGCCCGCGTCGGAGACGTCGGGCGGGAGCTGACACGGCACCGCCCCCGGCGGCCGGGCATCCCGGCCGCCGGGGGCGGTGAACCGTCGCGTCAGGCGACCTTCTTGGCGTTCTCGATGGCCTTCGCCAGGTCCTCCAGGATCGGCGCGCACTTGTCGTAGCTGTAGATCGGCTCCGTCGTACGCGGAATGACCTGGCCCGCCTTGACCGCCGGCAGCTGCGCCCAGGTCGGCTTGGAGGTCAGGGCCTCGGGCTGGAGGGCCGAGGAGCGGTTGTCCATCATGATGATGTCGGCGCCGTACTTGTCGACGTTCTCCCAGCTCAGCTCCTCGAAGAAGCCCGCCTCGTTCACCTTCGGCTCCACGAACTTCACGCCCAGGTCCTGGAAGTACAGGGTGTCGGCGGACATCTTGGCGAGTGAGACGTAGAACAGGTCCTGGCTGGCCGAGCCGACCATGACCTTGATCTCCGGCTTCGACTTCGCGGCCGCGCGCAGCCGGGCCGCCGCCTTCTCGAACCGCGTCTTCGCGGCGACGACCTTCGCGGACTTCACATCGGCGCCGAGCGAGGCAGCCAGGTCCTCGTGGCGCTGGATGGCCTTCGGGATCGTGGTCTCGGCGGCCCACAGGGCGACGCTCGGGGCCAGCTTGAGGATCTTGTCCTTGGACTGGTCCGGCACGTACCAGAGGGCGTCCTTCTGCCACATCGCCGTGACCAGCAGCTCGGGGCCGAGCTCCGCGTACTTCTCGACGTTGAACTCGCCCCAGACGTTGCCCAGGATCTCGACCTTGCTGATGTCCAGGTCACCGGCCTGCACGTCCGGCTTGCCGTCCTCGGTCTTGGTCGGGCCGAAGACCGCCTTGACCTCGATGCCGTAGTCGTGGAGGGCGGCGGCGACACCGGTGAAGGCGACGATGTTCTTCGGTATGGACTTCGCCTCGGCGACCTGGCCCCGGTCGTCCTTGAACTTCCACGGCCCGCCGCCGGCGCTCTTGGCGCCCGAGCCGGCGGAGTCCTTGGAGTCGCTGCCGCCGCAGGCCGCGAGCACGGCGCCGAGACCAACGGCGCCGCCCATGGCCAGCAGGCCGCGGCGGGTGGGACGGGACGCTCGGGTAGTGCTCATGACGGAATCCGCCTTCGTACGAGCCGGAGACCGGCAGGTGACACGTTTAAGGGAAGGTTAGCCTAACCTCAAGGTGTGACCAGCGGTCGGTGCCCCCTGCCGGGCGATGCGGAGGCTCATCCGTGCTGCGCCCCGCCGTCGAGAGGCTGGAGCCGCGTCATCGCGATGTCGGGGCACACCTTGGCGATGGAGCCGAAGTCATCGTTTACGTGGATCAGCGTGAGGCGGTGCTGTCGCGCTGTCAGGGCGATCAGGATGTCCATGGGTGAGGGGCCCCGGTGGTGGCCGATCCGCACCAGTTCGCGCTGGATGTCGATGATCTTCGGCCACGGATCTTCCGGCGCCGGCACCCAGCCGAAGGTCTGGCCGAGCATGGTGAAGAACGGTTCGTGGTCGCGGTCCGCCCGGAGAGCCGGCATGAGTTCGGACTCGACGGGCGGGCACAGGGACACGAGCCCCTGGGACACGCGTTGCGGCCATGGGTCCCCGACTTGTTTGCGGAGCAGGCGCCAGACCGCCGACGTGTCGGCGAGGTACGTCACAGGCCGGATCGCTCCCGCTCTTCGAGGACGTCGAAGTCCAGGAACTGGTCCGCGTTGTCCTGGAGCCAGCGCAGTGCACGCGCCCGGTCGTCGGCGCTGACCGCTGCCGCTATCGTCAGCGCGCGGTTGATCGTCTCCCGCTTGGTGGACGTGCCGAGCTGCTGCTGGGCGAAGGCGAGCATCTGGTCGTCGACGTCCACGAGGGTCTTGGACACGGGGCCTCCCGAATGCACGATGTATATACGCTTTCCGCCAGTATATACATCGCGTGGTGCCGGTCGGGGCCGAGCGCACGGGTCCCCGACCGGCCTCGGCCCTCAGGCCTGCAGCCCCAGCTCCCTGGCGATCAGCATGCGCTGGACCTCGCTCGTGCCCTCGCCGATCTCCAGGATCTTGGAGTCGCGCCACATCCGGGCCACCGGGTACTCGTTCATGAAGCCGTAGCCGCCGTGGATCTGGGTCGCCTCGCGGGCGTTGTCCACGGCCACCGTCGAGGAGTACAGCTTGGCGATGGCCGCCTCCTTCTTGAACGGCTCGTCCGCCAGCAGCCGGGACGCCGCGTCGCGCCAGCCGATGCGGGCCATGTGCGCCCGCATCTCCATGTCCGCGATCTTGAACTGGATGGCCTGGTTGGCGCCGATCGGCTTCCCGAAGGCGTGCCGCTCGGCGGCGTACTTCACGGACTCGTCGACACAGCCCTGCGCCAGGCCCGTCGAGAGCGCCGCGATGGCGATGCGGCCCTCGTCCAGGATGCGCAGGAACTGCGCGTAGCCCCGGCCCTCCTCGCCGAGCAGGTTCTCCAGGGGGACGCGGACGTCGGCGAAGGACAGCTCGCGGGTGTCCGAGGCGTTCCAGCCGACCTTGGAGTAGGGCGCTGCCACCGTGAAGCCGGGGGTGCCGGAGGGGACGATGATCGAGGAGATCAGCGGGGCGCCGTTCTCCTTGCGGCCGGTCACCGCCGTGACGGTCACCAACTCCGTGATGTCCGTACCGGAGTTGGTGATGAAGCACTTGGAGCCGTTGATCACCCACTCGCCCGTGGCCTCGTCGCGCACGGCGGTCGTCCGGGTGCCGCCCGCGTCCGAGCCGCCGTCCGGCTCGGTCAGGCCGAACGCGCCCAGCGCCTCGCCCGAGCAGAGCTTCGGCAGCCACCGCCGCTTCTGCTCCTCGGTGCCGAAGCGGTAGACCGGCATCGCGCCCAGCGAGACGCCCGCCTCCAGCGTGATCGCGACCGAGGAGTCGACCCGGGCCAGCTCCTCCAGGGCGATGCCGAGCGCGAGGTAGTCGCCGCCCATCCCGCCGTACTCCTCCGGGAACGGCAGCCCGAACAGGCCCATCCGCCCCATCTCGCGCACGATCTCGTACGGGAACTCGTGCCGCTCGTAGAAGTCGCCGATCTTCGGGGCGACGACGTCATGGGCGAACTCCTCGACGGTGCGGCGGAGTTCCTCGTGCTCGGCGGTCAGCCGGTGGTCCAGGGACATGCGGACGTTCACTCCTTGTGGGACAGGGCACGCACGGTGCGGGAAGGGCTGGGTCGGCCCAGGTGTCCGGCGAGCCACACGCTGGTGGCGGTGAGCTCGCCGAGGTCGACCCCGGTTTCGATGCCGAGGCCGTCGAGCATCCACACGAGATCCTCGGTGGCGAGGTTTCCGGTCGCGCTCTTCGCGTACGGGCAGCCGCCGAGGCCGCCGGCCGAGGCGTCCACCGTGGTCACGCCGTGCCGGAGCGCGGCGAGGGTGTTGGACAGGGCCTGCCCGTACGTGTCGTGGAAGTGCACCCCGGTCACGTCGGTGGGTACGCCCGCCTCGTTGAGCCCGGTCAGCAGCGCGGTCACGTGGCCGGGGGTGGCGACGCCGATGGTGTCCCCGAGCGACAGCTCGTCGCAGCCGAGGTCCATCAGCGCCTTGGCGACCCGGACGACCTGCGCGACCGGCACGGCCCCCTCCCAGGGGTCGCCGAAGCACATCGACAGATAGCCGCGCACGTGCACCGACTCCGCCTTGGCCCGGGCCACCACCGGCGCGAACATCGCCAGCGACTCGTCCACCGTGCGGTTGAGGTTGCGCGCGGCGAAGGTCTCCGTGGCGGAGCCGAACACCGCGATCCCGCGCGCCCCGAGCGCCAGCGCCCGGTCGAGCCCGCGTTCGTTCGGCACGAGGACCGGCAGTGCCACGTCGCCGACGTCCGCGATGTCCCCGAGCATCGGGAACAGCTGCTCGGCGTCGGCCAGTTGGGGTACCCACTTGGGGTGCACGAAGCTGGTGGCCTCGATGGTGGTCAGCCCGGCGACCGCGAGCCGGCGGATGAACTCCGCCTTCACCTCGGTCGGGACGACCTCCTTCTCGTTCTGGAGGCCGTCGCGGGCGCCGACCTCGTGGATGCGGACCCGGGCGGGCAGTCCCTCGGCGGGCACGGTCATCGGCAGGGCGCGGGCGTCGGCGGTCATGCGTCCTCCCCGGCACCGGCGGCGGGCACGACCACGGCGAGCACCTGGTCCATGGCCACCGTGGACCCGGCGGTCACGTCGAGTTCGGTCACGGTGCCGGCGTGCGGCGCGGAGATGACGTGCTCCATCTTCATCGCCTCCACCACCAGCAGGCTCTGCCCGGCGGCGACCTCGTCCCCGACGGCCACCTTCACCACGGTCACCGTCCCGGGCATGGGCGCGGCGAGCGTGTCCGCGCCGGAGCGGGCGGCGCCGGTCAGCGACGCCTGGACCGGGTCGTGGTCCCGGACGTGCCAGCTGTCGCCGTCCCGGCCGAGCCAGTGCCCCTCCGGGGAGACCGCGTACGCGAACACATGGGTGACCCCGGCGAGTTCGAACGCGATCCGGCCGTCCCCGGCCGCGAGGGTCCTGGCCTTCTCCGCCGTACCGGGCAGCGGTCCGAGCGGTCCGCAGGCCCCCGATTCCGGGGCGGGCGGGCTCGTGCCCTCGCCGACATGGCCGAAGGTCAGCTCCGTGTCCCCGTCGCCGCACGGCCGCAGGCCCACCTGGACCGGGTCGTGGCCCGGGATGTGGAAGTCGAGCACCGTCCGGGCCGGGGCGCCGCCGAGCCGCCAGCCGTTCCCGGCCGAGAAGGGGTCGGTCCAGGCGCCGGGCGCGGGGCGGGCGGCGGCGGACGCGGTGTGCTGCCGCAGCAGCGCGGCCGCCGCGTACACCTCTTCCGGCACGCCGTCCGGGACCAGCGCGGCCACCTCGCGCTCCACCAGGCCGGTGTCCAGCTCGCCCGCCACCACGGCCGGATGGGCCAGTAGCCGGCGCAGGAAGCCCGCGTTGGTGGGGACGCCGAGGACGACCGTGTCCGCGAGGGCCACCCGCAGCCGGCGCAGGGCGGTCGCCCGGTCGGGGCCGTACGCGATGACCTTGGACAGCATCGGGTCGTACAGGCTGCCGACCTCACCGCCCTCGGCGAGCCCCGAGTCGGTGCGGACCCCGCCGCCCTGCGGCTCGTGGAGCGCGAGCACGGTGCCGCCGGAGGGCAGGAAGCCACGGGCCGGGTCCTCGGCGCAGACCCGGGCCTCCACCGCGTGCCCGGTGAGCTTGAGGGAGTCCTGCCCGTACGGCAGCGGCTCACCGGAGGCGACGCGCAGCTGCCACTCCACCAGGTCGAGTCCGGTGATCAGCTCGGTCACCGGGTGCTCGACCTGGAGCCGGGTGTTCATCTCCATGAAGTAGTACGAGGACGGGTCACTGCCCGGGACGATGAACTCCACCGTGCCCGCGCCGACGTACCCGCAGGAGCGGGCCGCCTGGACGGCCGCCTCGCCCATCGACGCCCGGGTCGCCTCGTCCAGCAGGACGGACGGGGCCTCCTCGATGATCTTCTGGTGGCGGCGCTGGAGCGAGCACTCGCGCTCGCCCAGGTGCACCACGTTGCCGTGCGCGTCGGCCAGGACCTGGATCTCGATGTGGCGCGGCCGGTCGATCCACCGCTCCACCAGCAGCGTGTCGTCGCCGAAGGAGGCGCGGGCCTCGCGCCGGGCCGCCGCGATCTCGTCCGCGAGCAGCGCCGCGTCCCGGACGAGCCGCATGCCCTTGCCGCCGCCGCCCGCCGAGGGCTTCAGCAGCACGGGCATGCCGATACCGGCCGCCGCCTCGGCCAGCTCGGCGTCGCTGAGCCCGCTCCCGGAGGAGCCGGGCACGACGGGGACGCCCGCCGCGGCGACCGTCTCCTTGGCCCGGATCTTGTCGCCCATCAGCGCGATCGCGGTGGCGGGCGGCCCGATGAAGACCAGCCCCGCCTCCGTGCAGGCCCGGGCGAACGCCGCGTTCTCCGCGAGGAAGCCGTAGCCGGGGTGCACGGCCTGGGCGCCGGTGCGGCGGGCGGCCTCCAGGAGGCGGTCGGCGCTGAGGTAGCTCTCGGAGGCGGGCGCGGGGCCGATCCGTACGGCCGTGTCGGCCTCCCGTACGTGCCGCGCGTCGGCGTCCGCGTCGCTGAAGACGGCGACCGAGCGCACGCCCAGCTCGCGCAGGGTCCGGATGACCCGGACCGCGATCTCGCCGCGGTTGGCGACGAGGACCGTGTCGAACATCGTCATCTCTTCCTCACATCCGGAAGACGCCGAAGCCGGCGTCGCCCAAGGGCGCGTTGGCGCACGCGGTCAGGGCGAGCCCCAGCACCTGCCGGGTCTCCAGCGGGTCGATCACCCCGTCGTCCCAGAGCCGGGCGGTGGCGTAGTACGCGTTGCCCTGGGTCTCGTACTGCTCGCGGATCGGGGCCTTGAAGGCCTCCTCGTCCTCGGCGCTCCAGTCGTCGCCCAGCTGGTCGCGCTTGACCGTGGCGAGGACGGAGGCGGCCTGCTCGCCGCCCATGACGGAGATCTTCGCGTTGGGCCACATCCACAGGAACCGGGGGCTGTAGGCCCGGCCGCACATGGAGTAGTTGCCCGCGCCGTAGGAGCCGCCGATGACCACGGTCAGCTTCGGGACCCGGGTGCAGGCGACGGCGGTGACCATCTTCGCGCCGTGCTTGGCGATGCCGCCGGCCTCGTAGTCGCGGCCGACCATGAAGCCCGAGATGTTCTGGAGGAAGACGAGCGGGATGCCGCGCTGGTCGCACAGCTCGATGAAGTGCGCGCCCTTCTGGGCGGACTCGGAGAACAGGATGCCGTTGTTGGCGACGATTCCGACCGGGTGGCCGTGGATGTGCGCGAAGCCGGTGATCAGCGTCTGGCCGTACTCCGCCTTGAATTCGGCGAACCGCGAGCCGTCGACCACCCGGGCGATCACCTCGCGCACGTCGTACGGCGTACGCGAGTCGACCGGGACCGCGCCGTAGAGCCCGGCCGGGTCCACCTTCGGCTCCTCGACCGGCCGCACCGACCAGGGCAGCGCGCCCCGGTCCGGCAGCGTCGCCACGATGTTCCGCACGATCCGCAGCGCGTGCGCGTCGTCCTCCGCGAGGTGGTCGGTGACGCCCGACGTACGGGAGTGCACCTCGCCGCCGCCCAGCTCCTCGGCCGTGACGACCTCGCCGGTGGCGGCCTTCACCAGCGGCGGGCCGCCCAGGAAGATCGTGCCCTGGTTCCGGACGATGACGGCCTCGTCGCTCATCGCCGGGACGTACGCCCCGCCCGCCGTGCAGGAGCCGAGCACCGCCGCGATCTGCGGGATGCCGACGCCCGACATCCTGGCCTGGTTGTAGAAGATCCGGCCGAAGTGCTCGCGGTCCGGGAAGACCTCGTCCTGCATCGGCAGGAAGGCGCCGCCCGAGTCCACGAGGTACAGGCAGGGGAGACGATTCTCCAGCGCCACCTCCTGGGCCCGCAGGTGCTTCTTCACGGTCATCGGGTAGTACGTGCCGCCCTTGACGGTCGCGTCGTTGGCGACGACCACGCACTCCCGGCCGCTGACCCGGCCGATCCCGGCGATCACCCCGGCGGCCGGCGCCGCGCCCCCGTAGAGCCCCTCGGCCGCCAGCGGGGCCAGCTCCAGGAAGGGCGAGCCCGGGTCGAGCAGGGTGTCCACCCGCTCCCTGGGCAGCAGCTTGCCGCGCGCCACATGCCGGGCGCGGGCCCTCTCACCTCCGCCGAGCCTGGCCGTGGCGAGCCGCTTGCGCAGCTCGTCGGCGAGCGCGTGGTGCGCCGCCTCGTTGGCCTGCCAGGCCGCCGAGGCGGGATCCGCCGCGCTCGTCAGCACCGGTGCCTGCTGCATCGTGTCGAGCCCCCTTGCCCGTACCGCGCCGTTCCGATCGCCAACGCCACCGTGTTAATGAGCGTTAACGTGATCACAGGTTAACGAGCGCTAACCCGCCTGTCTAGAATGGCTGCTCATGAGCACCCATGCCGCCGCCCGCGTCGCGGCCCCGACCCGCCGCGAGCAGATCCTCCGGGAGGCCGCCCGGCTCTTCGCCGAGCGCGGCTTCCACGGGGTCGGCGTAGACGAGATAGGCGCCGCCGTCGGCATCAGCGGCCCCGGCCTCTACCGCCACTTCCCCGGCAAGGACGCGATGCTCGCCGAGCTCCTCGTCGGCATCAGCGAACGGCTGCTGGCCGGCGGCGAGCTCCGGGTGTCCGAGGACGCCGCCTCCGGCGACGGATCGCCCGAGGCCCTGCTGGACGCGCTCATCGAGGGCCACATCGACTTCGCCCTCGACGACCGCCCCCTGATCACCCTGCACGACCGGGAGCTGGACCGCCTGCGGGACACCGACCGCAAGCGGGTGCGCCGGCTCCAGCGGCAGTACGTCGAGGTGTGGGTCGCCGTCGTCCGCGACCTCTACGCGGACCTCCCGGAACACGAGGCCCGCGCCGCCGTCCACGCGGTCTTCGGCCTGCTGAACTCCACCCCGCACCTGGGCCGCCCCGGCGCGCTGCCCGGGCGCACCGAGACGGCGGCGCTGCTGCACCGGCTGGCCCGGGGCGCGTTCGCGGCGGCGGGGGAGCGGCAGGGGGACTGACCGGCCGCGTTTCCAGGGGTGGACGGCCGGGACGCCGGGCACGCGTCACGGCACAATGGCCCCATGCCGATACCCAGCCGCGCCGCCCTCGTCGAACACCTCGTCCGTACGCGCATCGCGGGGGACGTCGCCACCCCGCGCGACAACAACCTGGCCCACTACCGCAGCCTGGCCAACGGGGACCGGCACTACTGGCTGGGCCTGGAGCTGGGCGACCGGTGGCGCGACGAGCAGGACGTGCTGGCCGTGATGGCCGAGCGGTGCGGGGTCAGCGACGATCCGGAGCACCGGTTCGGGCAGGACACCATCGACCCCGAACTCACCGTCGACGCCCTGGAACGGGCCGCCGCCCGGCTCCGCAAGGCCGTCGAGGGCGCCGAGCGGGTCCTCTTCGCCACCGGCCACCCCGGCGGCCTGCTCGACGTGCACCGCCAGACCGCGCAGGCGCTGCGGGCGGCCGGCTGCGAGATCGTACGGATCCCGGGCGGGCTGATGGCCGACGAGGGCATGGTCTTCCAGTTCGCGGACGTCGCCGTCCAGGAGCGCGGCGCGACGCTCTGGCACACCCACTCCCCGGCCCCGATGGCCGCGATCCTCGACGGCCTGGAGCGCGAGGGGCGCCCGCTGCCCGACCTCGTCGTCGCCGACCACGGCTGGGCGGGCTGCGCCGCGCAGCGCGGCCTGGACGCCATCGGGTACGCGGACTGCAACGACCCCGCGCTGTTCCTCGGCGAGTCCGAGGGCACCCTCCAGGTGTGCGTCCCGCTCGACGACCACGTGCTGGACCCGCGCTTCTACGACCCGATGACGGACTACCTGCTGGACGCGGCGGGGCTGCTCTGAGGCTCGGGCTTTCGGAGGCTCGGGCTTCAGGGGCCCTCCCCCTCGGCCGCGCGGGCCCGGCGGCGCGCCTCGCGGCCCGATGTGGGGTCCAGGTACACCCGTTTGATGGACGCGTACCGCTGCCGCAGCCGGCGCTCCGCCTCCTCGCAGGCCGTCTCGACCTGTTCGGCGGTGACGGTGTCCCGGAAGTCGACCTTCGCGGCGACCAGGATCTCGTCCGGCCCCTGGATGAGCGTGGTCAGCTCCAGTACGGAGATGAGGTGGTCGACGCCGAGCAGTTCCTCCCGGATGCCGTCCCGCATCGGCCGGGACACCGGGCGCCCGATCAGCAGCTGGACGTTGGACTTGCCGAGCACCCACGCCACGTACACCAGCAGCACCCCGATGAGCAGTGAGGCGATGCCGTCCCACACCCCGGACCCGGTCAGCTGGCCGCCGAGCAGCCCGCCCGCCGCGAGCAGCAGGCCCACCAGGGCCGCCGAGTCCTCCATCACGACGGCCTTGACCGCCGTGTCCGGGGTGCGCCGGAAGTAGTGCCGGGCGGGCGCGCCCAGCTGCTCGGCCTCCTCGCGGACCTGCTTGAGCCCGGTCCGCAGCGAGAAGCCCTCAAGGAGGAAGGCGACGACGAGCACGAGGTACGAGATCAGCGGGTTGCCCAGGTCCTCGCCCGCGAGCAGGGTGTGCACCCCGTCGTAGATCGAGAAGACCGCGCCGCCGACGAAGGTCGCGACGGACGCCAGCAGCGCCCAGATGTACCGCTCGGGGCCGTACCCCAGCGGGTGGTCGTCGTCGGCCGGCTTCTCGCTGCGCTTGAGCGCGGTGAGCAGCAGGACCTCCGTGACGGTGTCGGCGACGGAGTGGGCCGCCTCGGAGAGCATCGCGCTCGACCCGCTGATCAGCCCGGCGACCGCCTTCGCCACGGCGATGCCGAGATTGGCCAGCGCCGCGACGACGACGGTGAACGTGGACCCCCCACCACTGCTTTTCGCGTCAGTCATGCCGGTGAGTATGTCCGCGCCCGGCCCACTCATGTCCGACGCGCGGCCGGTCACCGGGGGACCCGGACCACACCCTCCTGGATGACGGTGATCGCGAGGCGTCCGTCCTGCGTGTGGATACGGGCCTGGCCGAGGCCGCGCCCGCCGGACGCGGACGGCGACTCCTGGTCGTACAGCAGCCACTCGTCGGCCCGGAACGGCCGGTGGAACCACATCGCGTGGTCCAGGCTGGCCCCGACGACGTCCCCGACCGCCCAGCCGCCGCGCCCGTGGGCGAGCAGCACCGAGTCGAGCAGCGTCATGTCGGAGACGTACGTGGCCATGCAGACGTGCAGCAGCGGGTCGTCCGCCAGCTTGCCGTTGGTACGGAACCACACCTGCGACCTGGGCTCGCGGGGTTCGCCGACCGTGCCGAACGGCGGCGCGTCCACGTACCGCAGATCGACGGCGGCCCGTGCCTCGACCAGCCGGTCGACCATGCCGGGGTCGCTGAACCGGTCGGCGTAGCGGGGCAGCATCTCGGCGGCGGTGGGCAGCGTCTCCGGGTCGGGGGCGGGCGGCATGGCCGCCTGGTGCTCAAGACCGTCCTCGTACGTCTGGAAGGACGCGGAGAGGTGGAAGATCGGCTGCCCGTGCTGGACGGCGACGACCCGGCGGGTGGTGAAGGAGCGGCCGTCGCGGATGCGGTCCACGGTGTAGACGATCGGCGCGCCGGGGTCGCCCATGCGCAGGAAGTACGCGTGGAGCGAGTGGGCGGAACGATCCGCGGGGACGGTGCGGCCGGCGGCGACGAGCGCCTGGGCCGCGACCTGTCCGCCGAAGACCCGGGGCACGACCGCCGAGCGGCTGGTGCCCCGGAAGATGTCCTGCTCGATCCGCTCCAGGTCGAGCAGATCGAGCAGGGAATCGAGTGCGGTGCTCATGGGAGTCGGGCGGTCCCTACAGGCCCATGGACTTGGCGATGATCGACTTCATGACCTCGCTGGTGCCGCCGTAGATGCGGTTGACGCGGTTGTCCGCGTACAGGCGGGCGATCGGGTACTCGTTCATGAAGCCGTAGCCGCCGTGCAGCTGGAGGCAGCGGTCGATCACGCGGTGGGCGACCTCGGTGCAGAACAGCTTCGCGGAGGCGGCCTCGGCGGCGGTCAGCTCACCGGCGTCCAGCGCTTCGAGCGCGCGGTCGGCGACGGCCTGGGCCGCGTCCACCTCGGCCTGGCAGGCGGCCAGCTCGAACTTGGTGTTCTGGAACGAGGCGACGGTCTTGCCGAAGACGGTGCGCTCCTGGACGTACTCCTTGGCGAACCGCACGGCGGCGGCGGCCTGGGCGTACGCGCCGAAGGCGATGCCCCAGCGCTCGGAGGCCAGGTTGGTGCCGAGGTAGCCGAAGCCCTTGTTCTCCTCGCCGAGGAGGTCCTCGGCGGGCACCTTGACGTCCACGAACGCCAGCTCGGCGGTGTCGGAGACCTTCAGGCCCAGCTTGTCGAGCTTGCGGCCGACGGAGTAGCCCTCGGACTTGGTGTCCACGGCGAACAGCGAGATGCCGAAGCGGCGGTCGTCCTCGCGCGGGGCGGAGGTGCGGGCGCAGACGATGACGCGGTCGGCGTGGACGCCGCCGGTGATGAACGTCTTGGCGCCGTTGAGGACGTAGTGCGTGCCGTCCTCGGAGAGCTTGGCGGTGGTCTTCATGCCCGCGACGTCCGACCCGGTGCCCGGCTCGGTCATCGCGAGGGCCCACATCTCCTCGCCGGTGACGAACTTCGGCAGCCAGCGCTTCTTCTGCTCGTCGGTGGCGAGCATCTTGATGTACGGCAGGCCGAGCAGCGTGTGCACGCCGGAGCCGCCGAAGGAGACGCCGGCCCGGGCGGCCTCCTCGGTGATGACGGCCTCGTACTTGTGCGAGTCGATGCCCGCGCCGTCGTACTCCTCGTCCACGGTGATCCCGAAGACGCCCAGCTCGCCGAGCTTGAGGTAGAAGTCCCGCGGCGCCTGCCCGGCGGCGAACCACTCGTCGTACACGGGCACGACCTCGGCCGCGATGAAGGCCCGGATGGTCTCCCGGAACGCCTCGTGGTCCTCGTTGAATACCGTACGGCGCACGGGGTGCCTCCCTGGTCGGCTGCGAGTTCTGCGTCTTCTGCTGCTACGTCTTCTGGGGCATGGCTAAGCGCTTGCTCAGCCATGGTTAAAAGTTACCCGGCGGTCACGGGGCTGTCCAGGGTGATGCTGAGCACGCGGGGACGGTCGGTCGGTAGGGTGATGCGCGGCCTGCGCCCGGCCGGACACGAGCGAGACGAAACGGTGGAGCTGTGCACATCGAGGGGCATGTAATCGACGAGGCACGCGTCTCGGCTGCTCGGGACGGATTCGAGGGGCGGATCGGCGGGCTGGTGCGGACCATGTCCTCGGAGCGGATGACCGCCAACGACTGGTCCCTGCTGGCGGGGGAGTTCCTCGATCACCTCGGTGCGCTGTCCGTCAGTCACCCCGCGCTCGACACCCCGCAGGCGGAATTCGTCCTCCGTGCCGCGGAGCAGGCGGCGAGCGGCGCCGTAGCCTTCGCCGCGTATTTCCCGGGCCACCCCTTCACGGTCTCCCTGGATTACGTGAACTTCGGGGTGTCCTACGACGCGGGTGCGGACGGAAGCCCTGTTTCCCTCGGGTCGTCCGACTGGCTCGACGCCTTCTGCCTGGCGGTGCTCACGGGTACGGTCGAGCGCCACCGGGAGGCGTTCTACCACGCGCGGAACCCTCAGGAGGAGGCCCGCTTCCCCGTGGACGCGCTCGCCGACGGCCTCATGGCGTACGTCCTGGGGGACTTGGACGACGACGATGCGGACTACCCGCCCACGGAGGCGCAGGTGCTCGCGGCGATCGACGGCGGGCTCGCCTGGATCCGCGCGTTCGGCGCGGAACTGGGGCGCGATGTCGGGGGCCGCTCCGATTACCTCGCCCTTCTCGGGCTGCGCGCCTTGGCGGCGGGGGGCCGGGAGGCGTTCGATGCGGCGTTGAGTCGACTGCTGCGCACGAACAGGGCGTTCGGCGAAATCAGCGCACAGCCCCGTTCCCTCCTGCCGCTCACACCCCTGGCGCTCGCCGCACTGGCGTACCGCCGCCGGGGCTGGGCGCCCGCCGTCGACAGCGACTACCTTCCTCGCGCCGTGATCACGGGCCGCAAGGCGAGCGGACCCGCGAGCCGCGCGGACATGGTCGCCGCACTGCGTTCGGGAGCGGAACTCTTCGGACGTCCCGGCGAATAGCGGTTGCCGTCAGGTGGGAAATTCGCCGATCCAGGTGCGCTGGAGGAGGTGCTTGGGGAGGTAGTCGGATTCGATGTCGAGGGGGAAGTCGGCGTCGTGGGCGAGGCAGGCGATGGCAAGGGGGCCGAGGGCGATGCTGCCGTCGATGTCCGTGGCGCGTTCTTCGTTGAGGGTCCAGTACGCCTTGTGGAGCTTGAGTGCCTCGGTGAGGGCGGGGGCGAAGCCGGCCTCGTCCTTGCGGACGTAGTGGTAGAAGAGGTTGATCGGCGGGTAGAGCACGCCCTGCAGCATGTCGAGGGGTGCGACGCGTGCGACCGAGGGGTCGGACGTCTCGATGGTGGCGATGAGCTTGTCGGCGAGGCCGGGGCCGCGTAGCCACCAGGTCTGGAGGGTGTCGATCCAGTGGTGGAGGTATTCATCGGCCAGAGCCTGGGGTGAGCGCAGCTGTTCCAGCGGGATCTGGCTGAGCTGGGCCAGGCGTGGCTGGTCGCGGCAGATGAGTGCCAGCCAGAAACTGGTCAGCCAGGCACCCTCGCCGGCTACCAGCCTGCAACCGGGGGCAGGGATGGTCCGCAGCTTGTGATTGATCCGGCACTCCACGGTTCCCTCGCCGTCGCCGTCGCCGGCGACGGCGAACAGTGCCGAGCCCAACTGCAGGGCGTTGACCGCCGACTCCCATGTCTCGATCGCAGCAGCCTCGGGATCGATCAGGCACCGGGCACGCAGTCCCATCACGGAGGTGTTGAAGGTTGCATCGATGAGCTTGGAGCTTCTAGTCAGCTTGTCGATGTCTTCGAACAGGTATTCCTCCAAGTCGGCTACGAACTCTTCCGTATCGCGCCCCTTGAATACGTCATGGCGGGCGATATTGGTGGTGCTCACGACAGGGTCCCCCTGCTGATGCCGAACCGTCTGTCGATGCTGCCACCCTCGGGGCACTACAGGCTCGGGCGTCGCGTGCCGGGTGAGGGTGTCAGGTGCAGTACTGCTTCGGCGTTTGCGATCAATCGCCCGATCTCGATGGGGAGATGCTCGAATTCCTCCATGGTGACGTCGTACGGCTCTACGCGAGAGCGGTTGCCGTCGAGGCCGGTCGCCTCGATGTACCACCGGTACCCGGCGGGAGACGTGGAGTCCTCCGTAGCCACCCAGGTCGCCGCATGGCGCAGGACCATGAGGTCTCCCAGGTAGGCGGTCAGGTCCGTGTGCAGGGTGATCCAGTCCGATTGCTCGAACTCTGCCAGCGGAAGGCGGTCCACGTAGTTCTGAAGACCTGGCAGGAGAATCAGTGGGTCCTCCGCGTACCGCTGCTCGCTCAGGCCCAGCATTTGGGCGATGCCCACGGCGTGACGATGCATGCCAGTGGTCCACTCGGAGGCGTATGAGGCGGACTCGGGCATATCGGTCCTAGGATCGGCTTGTGCAGACGGTTCTCTCGCCGGTCGGCGGCCACTTCCCGGAGGGCGTCGAGGCACATGCGGCTGAGGGTGTGGGTGAACTTGTCGTACCGACGGGGGATCTCGAAGATGGACCACACGTCGGACGGGGCCCCGTTCTCCTCGTAGACGTTCTCGACGCCGGTCGGGGTCGGTCTCGAGAAGCGGCTCCGGTCGTCCGGACCCGTCTCGGAATCGAGAGTGTCGGCGAGTGCGGGCAGGGCGGTGGCCAGGCACGCAGAGTTCGTCGCAGCCCACGTTGATTCTGAACACCACCGCGTAGGCGGCAGCGAGCCCATGTGCGGCAAGGGCAGGGCGTGCCGTCAGATCGCGCAAATACACCGTCAAGTCGCCCCCGTTGTCGTCACTACGCCTCCAGGTCCAGCGGGCTACGGTTGTGCCGGCGAGCATAAGTACACCCCCGACTCGAGTCCTTGGCTGTGGCTAGCCTTCCTCGTTCACCTGCCGCGTCAAATGCAACGTGAGCTCCGCGCTTGCGAGCATCCTGATGATCTCGATGGGGGAATTCTTGAGTTCTTCTCGCGCGATTTCGGTCGGATCTGCTGTCCGGACCCTTCCGTCCTTGCCGATTGCCTCGATTACGTGTCGGTAGCCACGTGGTGTCGTGGAGTCATCGATCACGACCCATTTGGCTCCGTGGCACTGGATCAAAAAGTCAGCTACGTAAGCCATGAGGTCCGTCTGGAAAGTGATCCAGTCCGATTGTTCGAATTCGTGAAAGGGTAGCTCCGATGTGTAGTTCTGTAGAGCGGGTGCCAAATTCAATGGGTCGCTCGTGTAGAGCTCCGGGGGGACTCCGAGCATGTCGGCGACATCGATGATTGTGAGACGCCCCTCCTCGGTCCAGCGTTTGAGGTCTGGAGCCGGGATTCCTCCCTTTTCCATTTGTGCTTCCCTTCCGGGTGGAGCTACTTCTTCGGTGTGGGGCCGAATTTTACGAATATTACCCGAGCTTGGGTGAGGTAATTACGCAGAGCGTCGCAAGGCGGTGCGTCCAGGAACCCGCGGTCGCCGCTACGCCCCCAGGTCCAGCGGGCGACAGGGGTACTGGCGATCATGGGTACTCCTCCCGGGCATGGTGAAGCGGTCCGCACGGAGCGTCAGACGGGGAACTCTCCGACCCAGCTGCGTTGGAGGAGGTGCTGAGGGAGGTATTCGGATTCGACGTCGATGGGGAAGTCGCCGTCGTAGGCGAGGCACGTCATGGCGAGTGGACCGATGGCCCACAGGCCCTCGGCGTCCTCCTCGCGGTCCTCGGTCTTTGTCCAGTACGTCTTGTGAAGTTCAAGTGCTTCCGCGAGGGCGGCGTTGAAGCCGTCGTGGTCATGTTTGATGAACCGGTAGAAAAGGTTGATCGGCGGGTACGAGATGTTCTGCAGCCAGTCTCGCGGGGCGATTTCGGTTACGTCCGGGTGGGAGGTACGGAAGGCTGCTGTGAGGGCCTCGACCATTGCGGGTTGCTGACGTGCCCCATACGCCTGCAGTGTGGCTACCCAGTGGTAGAGATATTCGTCGTGCTGTGCACCGGAGTCGCGCAGTACGGCCATGGGTACTTCGCACAGCTCGGTCAGCCGTTCCTGGTCGCGGCAGATGAGGGCGAAGTAGAAGGCATCGATCCAGGAGGGCGCATTGGTGTAGGTCCTGGGGCCGGTGACAGGGAGTGTGCGCATCTCGTGATGGATGCGGCACTCGAAGGTGTCACCCATGGCAGTGGCGGCGCGGAAGATCGCCGATCCCACTTGCATGGCGTTCACCACGGCCTCCCAGGTCTCGATGCCTGAGCACGCCGGGTCGACCGTCGAACGGGCGCTGACGCACGTCCGCACTGAGTTCCACAGGGCGTCGAGCATATGTGGCGACTGCTCGATCGAGGAGATCTCGTCGATAGTCTCCTCGGTCAGGGCTCGTGCGAAACCTTCGTCGTCGGGCCCTGGCACGCCATGGCGAGGGATGGTCACGGTCACGAAGGTTTCCTGACGTCGAACTTCTGACTGGCGTATCGAGACGAACGGTGCGCCCGTCGGACGCGCTGCGGCTCGGGCGAGGGCTCAGGTGGGGAATTCACCGATCCAGGTGCGCTGGAGGAGGTGCTTGGGGAGGTAGTCGGACTCGACGTCGAGGGGAAAATCGGCGTCGTGGGCGAGGCAGGCGATGGCGAGGGGGCCGAGGGCGATGCTGCCGTCGATGTCGGTGGTTCGGTCTTCGGTGAGGGTCCAGTACGTCTTGTGGAGTTTGAGCGCGTCGGCGAGGGCGGGGGTGAAGCCTTCTTGGTCCCTGCGGAGGTAGTGGTAGAAGAGGTTGATGGGCGGGTAGAGGATGCCGTCCATCAGGTCTCGGGGGGCGATCTGGGCCACGGACGGGTCGGATGCCTCGATGGTGGCGATGAGTTTGTCGGCGAGGCCGGGGCCGCGGAGCCACCAGGTCTGGAGGGTGTCGACCCAGTGGTAGATGTATTCGTCGTACTGCCCTTGAGGTGACCGCAGCCGTTCCAGAGGGATCTCACTGAGCAGGGTCATCCGTTCCTGGTCACGGCAGATGACGGCGAGCCAGAAGGCGGACAGCCAATTGCCCGCGTCGGCCACGGACAGCGGGCCGGCGGCTGGGATGGTGCGCAGTTTCCTGTTGATCCGGCATTCGACAGTTCCCTCGGTCACCGCGCTTGTGGCGAACAGCGCCGAACTGACCTGCATGGCGTTGACCGTGGCTTCCCACGTCTCCACCTTGGAAGCCCGCGGATCGATGGCACAGCAGGCATGGAACCCCAGAATGGAGGAACCGAACGTGAAATCGAGCAGGGCTGCTGACTCCTCCAGGTCGTTGATTTCCTCGGCCAGGCGCTCGCTCAGCCGGTTGGCCAGTGCCTCCGTATCGGCTTCTCCCCGGAGATTGTGGCGGGTAATGACCGTTGACATGGAAAAGTCCCTTGGGTCGTGAAAGACGTCGGCGTATGCGGTGTCAGGTGGGGAACTCGCCGGCCCACGTCCCCTTCAAGAGGTGCAGGGGCAGGTAGTCCGACTCGATTTCGATGGGGAAGTCGGCGTCGGCTGCCAGGCAGGCCATGGCCAGCGGGGCCAGGGCGACCCAGCCGAAGCAGGAGTCGGAGCGCTCCTGGTCGGCCGACCAATAGGCCCTGTGCGCGTGGAGCGCCTGCTCCAGCGCGCTGTTGAACTCCGCGTGCTGCCCGGTGGCCCGTCGGCGGAGGAGATCCATGGGGGGCCACATGAGCTGGGAGACGTAATCCTGTCCGGTGACGGACGGCACGCCGGGAGCCGTTCCCGATGCTGCCTCGACCAGTTTGTCGGCGAACTCCGGCCGGCCCAGCCAGAACGCCTGCAGCGCCTCGATCCACGCGTAGAGGTATTCGTCGCACACGGCTCCCGACTCGCGCAGCTTCGAAGTCGGGACGCGACAAAGTGCCGTCAGCCGCTCGGCGTTGCGGCAGACGACCGCCAGGTAGAAGGCGGTGAGCCAGTGCCCCGCGTCCGCGAACGACTCGGGACGGTCGAAGGCGGAAACCGTACGCACTTCATGGTGGATGAGGCAGTCCACGCTGTCCTCGGCGGTCGTGGCGGCGGCGAAGAGGGCTGACCCGGATTGCATGGCGGCGACCCACGCCTCCCACGATTCGATCCATGAGGCGGTGGGATCGACCGCGGATTTCTCGTAAGCCATGACCAACGAGGTGGACATGACGCTTTCGAGGGCATAAGGCGATTTGTAGATTCTTTCCAGCAGTTGCTCTGTATGCGGAGAGATGGAGGGTTCCCGATCGGGCAGATACTGTCGGGTGATCGCGTGCCGGGTAATGGCTGTGGCCACTTGATTACTTTCTCGGAAGCGTGTGGGCGGCGCGGACCCGTAGGGTGAGGGCTCAGGTGGGGAACTCGCCCACCCAGGCGCGATTAAGCAAGTGGGCGGGTAGATAGTCTGATTCGACTTCGATCGGGAATCCCGCGTCGAAGGCGAGGCAGGTGATGGCCAAGGGCCCCAACGCCAGGTAGCCCTCGACGCTGGCTTCTCTCTCTGCGGTTGCCGTCCAGTACGACTTGTGCAATTCCACTGCTTCGAAAAGGGCTTGGTTGAAGCCTGCGTGGTCTTTGCGTACGAAGAGATGGAAGAGGTTGACCGGCTGATAAAGGATCTTGTCGATGAGCTCCTTCTCCGCCACTCTCGCGACATCGGGGTGGGATCCTTCGATGGTGGCGATGAGTTTCCCGCCGAGGCCGGGGCGCTCGTCCCAGTAGGACTGAAGTGTGTCGACCCAATCGAACATGAACTCGTCGTACCGCGCTCGTGACGCCCTCAGCAGCTCCAGCGATACGCTGCACAGCTGGGTCATCCGCGCTTGGTCACGGCAGACGATGGCCAGCCAGAAGGCATTGATCCAGTGGCCGGGATTGGCAGAACGGGTCGGTCCGGTCGCCGGGATCGATCGCGTCTCTTCGGCGATGCGGCACAGGGCGTGCCCCTCCGGCCGATCGGCGGCCGCGAACAGCGCGGAATGCACCTGCAACGCCGTCACCACGGCCTCCCAGGTGCGCAGCTCCGACGCGTCGGGGTCGGTGGCTAGATGTGCCCGGACAGTCAACAGGGATTTGCCGAGGCCGCTGTCGAACATCCCGGGCGAACGTTCCAGAGCCTCGATGGTCCTCAGGAGCCCCGCGCTCAGGCTCCGGGCGTACGCCTCGTCGTCAGGACCGGCACTGCCGTGCCGAGCCACATGCCGTGTCACAAGGTGCCCCCGTTGCCAAGGTTGTCCAACTCGCGGATGTCGAACTTCTCCATCGTGTAACCACCGTACAGGCCGCCATCCGCCTTGCCCTTGACTAGGATGTAGTCGAGCTTGCCGTGATCCAGTGCGAACTCAAGTTCCTCTGCCAGGCTCAATTCGCTGGGATGGGCTCGGCCTCTCTCCTCCATTTTTCGAAGAATGTCGAAGAAGTATTCTCTCGATCCCTGCATGGCGCTACCTCCCTCGGGGAGCTGGCGCGAATTATGGGGGGTCTTGACATTCGATTTTGCCTCTACGACTACAAACTTTCCATCCTTGCGCCGGTAGATCTGGTCGAACTGGTCGTTTCCATTCGCCGGGCCGTACAGCTTTTCCTTCTTGATGACGTCGTCATAGAGTTCCGGAATGGCTTGGTGTTCTGCCACCAGTTCGCCGTACGTCTCCGCTGCCTTGGTCTGCGTGCCCAAGGCAGAGCTGTACTCGTTGGCCGTATCGATCCGTTCGGGGGTTCCGTCGGGAAGTCCGGAGTGCATTCCCCTGTGTCGTTCGGCCGCTTGCGCGTAGTCGATGGAGCTTCTTCGGTGAGCGGCTGCTTCATCGAGTATCCGTAGCGTATTCTGGTCGGACGCGTCTCCGCGGACGCGGCTTACTCCTTCGCCGTCAAAGTATCGCTCAGGAATGGGTGGCGGGGCATCGCTTGCGGCAATCCACTCCCCATCCTTCTTGATGAGGTGCGGTGGGGCATAGCCGCTCTCGTCCGCGACCTTAACCCGTATGCGGCGGCCATCGATTGAGTAATACCTCTGGAAATATCCTTCCTCGTGATTGGCCCGGTAGACCTGGATTTCTTTCACCTGTTCACCAGTGAGTGAATGGCGAGGGCCGTAGGGATCGGCGCCCTGGTGCATGAAGCTGGGGGGCTCATGGCCGCCACCGGAACCGACTGGCGCAGAGTGCCCGCCCGCTCCCGTCGATCGGACGCGTCCGGCGCTGCCGTTCGCGCCGACCAACGCCTCATCCGGCGACGCCGAGGCCCGGACCCCCGCCCCCTCTTGGCGCGCCGCCGAGTTGTGCTGGAGGAGGGTGCCGTCCTCCGCGAGGACGTTGCCCGGGCGGTCCAGGTAGACCGTGTTGCCGTGTTCGTCCACGCCCTTGAGCACGTTCTCCGGGAGGGCCGTCGTGCCGTCGGGGAGTTTGAGGGTGCCCTCGGGGATGCGGAGGGCGCCCTCCGGGGGGTGTACGCCCTCCGGGAGGCGGACCACGCCGTCGCCCAGGTCCACGGCTCCCGGGGGGATCTCCGCGCCTTCCGGGAGCTTGAAGGAGTTGGCCGGGACCTCGAACGCGGACTCCGGGACCGCCGCGCCCTCCGGAAGGTGCAGGGTGCCGTCCTGGAGCTTGAACGCGCCCTCCGGGAGGGTGATCGCGCCCTCCGGGAGGGCGGGTATCTCGAACTGCCCCAGGCCCTTGAGCGCCGCCAGGCCGTCGCCGATCTTCGTCAGGCCCAGGCCCGCGCCCTTGAAGACGTACGTCATCGGGTCCACGACCCGGCCCACCTTGCCCACCGTGGACAGGGCCTTCGCCGCGACGGCCGCCTTTCCCGCGCCGGAGGCCGCGCCGCCCGTGCCGCCGGTGAACACCGTCGTGACGACGTTGAACGCCACCGCGCCCAGGGCCCGGGACGGGTTCTCGCTCCACTGGTCCCAGGCCAGCAGCGCCTTGCCGGTCTCCTTCATCGCCGTACGGGATTCACGCAGGTAGGAGGGGAGTTTGTCGTCCGGCAGGCCCCAGTACAGGCCGGCGGTCAGCGGTGTGCCGGATATCGCCAGGCCCGTGGCCAGCTTGCCCAGGCCCGACCACGCCTGCTTGGCGGAGTCCCAGCCGTCGGTGCCGACCAGGGTGCCCAGGCCCTTGATCGTGCCCCAGACGCCGTCGACGAAGAAGCCCTTGACGAAGTCCCAGGCGTGTTCGTGGAGTTGCCACCAGGGCTTGGACTCCTCGACCGGGTCGCCCCAGGGCAGGCCCTCGGCGTGCTTGAGGGTGTCGGCGTCGTAGCCGTACGTGCCCTTCTTGCCGGAGCCGTCGTCCGTCTTCAGCGCGGGGCCGCCGACCAGGGCGACGATCTTGTCGTGGCAGGCCCGCTCCACCGCCTGGAAGGCCGCCCAGGTCTCGGCGATCTCGTCGTGGCGGCGGTTGTTCTCCTCGACCAGGTCCCCGTCCTCGCGCCACTTGTCGTCGTCCTTGATCCGGACGACGAAGGACTCGGCCTCGCGCTTGAGCTCCTCCAGCTTCTCGACCAGCGGGGCGGCGTCCGACGCGTACGTGGACAGCGCGGCCGTGATCGTCTCCAGCTCCGACTTCAGGGAGGTCCCTCGGTCCGCGACCGGTTTCGTGGTCGCGAACAGCTGGTCGGCCTCCGGCGCCTTGTAGAACGCCTGGAGGCCGCCGAAACTGCTGTGGACGTCACCGGCGGCGGTGGCGGTCGACGCCCCGCTCTTCGTCAGCGTGGTCACGGTGGTGTCCAGCAGGGCGAGGTTGCCGGTGAAGACCGGTATGCCGGACGGGGTGACCGCCTCGTTCTTGCTCACTCGCCCGCCTGTATGTCCTTCAGCACGTCCAGACGGACGGACTTGGCGGCGTCCTGGGCCCGCTTGGCCGTGTCGAGGTCGCCCTCCACGTACTCGTTCGTCGCCGTCGCGGCGCCCACCACGGCGGCCTGGATGCGCTCCGCCATCGACTTCAGCTGCGGCTTCCGCTCCGTGATGTACGTGCCCAGCGCGGCGGCGACCGGCCCGAGGGTGGGGTGGGACAGGGGCTCCGCCCCCACCGCCACCGGTCCGGCCACCGGCAGCGACGCCGCCGAGCCCGGCACCGCCGTGCCCGCGTGCGTCGCCGCCGCCGACATCGCGGTGACCATGGAGTTCAACGCCTTCTCCAGGTCACCGGCGTGCGTGCCGACCTTCTTCAACTGCCCCTGTACGCCCTGCGGTTTGATGTCCCAAGCCGTCACCGGCCGCCCCCCCCGGAGTCGTCACCGTCAGCCGATGTTGTCGACCGCTGCCTTCGCCCGGGCCAGGGTCTGGTGGGCCGTGCCGTCGTTCTCCACCAGTGTGGAGCGGAGGAGGTGGATGATGTTCTTGACCTCCTTGGAGGTCGCCTGCCAGCGGAGTTCCTTGCTGTGGTAATCGTCGGCCACGCCGTCCGCCGTGAAGTCGGCCATCGCGGCCTTGACCTGGCCGTCGCGGGCCGTGATGACCAGTTCGAGCTGGGCGATCACCGTCTGGAGACTGCCCTGCACCTCGGTCGATGCGCCGGTGTCGTACGACCGCCGGTCCGTGTTGCCGCCGTGTCCTGCCATGACTCTTGTCTCCCCGTCAGGAATGTGTACGGTTGCGTCGAAAGTGCCGGTCGTGCCGGCTCAGCGGCCGCCGAAGCGGGCCGCGTCGAAGTTGGCCGAAGCCATCTGCGTACGGGCGTTCTCGCCCTGCTCCTGCTCGCCCGAGCCGAAGGCCGCGTCCATGCCCTGCTGACCGCCCAGGATGCCGGAGAGCGAGGCGTTCAGCGCTGCGGTGATCTCGTCGGAGCGGTTCTTGAAGTCGTCGAACGCGACCTTGCCCGCGCCGTTGAACTTGCCCTCCAGCGGCTCCGCCGCGGCGATCAACTGCCTGATCAGCGTGCCCAGATCGGTGCTGGAGCCCTGCGAGTGCTTGAGCAGCGTCGTCAGGACCGTGGACCCCATGTCGAACTTCATCGGCTTCCCCCATGCTTCGGACCTCGAACGGATGTATCCGTCCCAGTATCATGTCTATCAATCCGTGCGTCGCTACTGCAATCTGCAATCGGCCATATCTTCACGGTGGTGGGACGAGCCGACCGGTGACCCCGTCGGCGGCGCTTTGCGAAGCGGTACGTCAGTGCGGCACGTACACCGTCTGCGTCAGCCGGTTCGGGCGCCCCCGTTGGATGAACACCCCACGTCCCGGCGCCTGTTGGGCCGCGTAGACACCGGGGAAGAGCTGGCCCTCGCTGCGGTCGCCGGACATCACGAGCGCGGAGGCCCCCGACTCCCGCAGGCTCTGCACCACCGGCTCGTACATCCCGCGCGCCGCCCCCGCCACGCGCCGCGACAGGACGAAGTGCAGGCCGATGTCCACGGCGGAGGGGATGTACGGGAGGAACGCGGCCAGCGGCGACTGGCCCGCCGTGGTCAGCACGTCGTAGTCGTCCACCAGGACCACGATGCGCGGGCCCTGGCCCCAGCTGCCCGGCTCCAGGTCCTCCAGGCGGGCGTTCTCGTCCGGCAGCCGCTTCTCCAGCTCGGCGGAGATCGCGGCCGAAAGGCCCATGCAGAGCTTGGAGTTGTACGCGTAACCGCCGTTCAGCTCCTCCGGGACCACCCCGCGCAGCGAGCGCCGGGGATCCATCACCGCGAAGACGAGGTCGTCCTCGCCGTAGCGGTCGGCGAGCCCCTGCGCGACCGCCCGCAGCAGGTTCGTCTTGCCGCACTCGCTGTCCCCGAGGACCAGCAGGTGCTGGTCGTGGCCGAACAGGTCGAGCAGCACGGGCGCCAGGGCCGACTGGTCGAGCCCGAGCGGCACCCGCTCCGGCTCCGCCGACCGGCCGGGCAGCAGGTGCGGTTCGAGCAGGTGCGGCAGCACCCGTACCGGCTGGGCGACCTCGCCGTGCCAGGTGGCCCGGACCGTGCGCGTGGCGCGCTCCAGGACCGCGCCCAGCTCCGCCGTCTCCGCGACCCCGTCCGTACGGGGCAGGGCGACCTGGGCGAAGAGCTTCCCGTCGGTCAGGACGCGGCCCGGCTCGTCCGGGGACAGGGTCTCGGCCAGCTTGCGGTCGATGCTCGACTCGCCCGGGTCGTTGAGCCGCAGCTCCACGCGGGTGCCGAAGTTGGACTGGATCGCGATGCGCACGTCGTTCCACCGGAGCATCCCGGCGACGACGTGGATGCCGTAGCCGCCGCCCCGCTTGAGGATGTCCGCGACCGCGTCGTCCAGCTCGTCGAAGTCGTCGCGCAGCGCGCCGAACCCGTCGATGACGAGGACGATCTCGGCGGACGCCAGCGGCGGCAGGCGGCCCGCCGCATGCAGGGTGCGCAGCTGCTCGACGGAGTCGATGCCGTGCTCCCGGAACAGGTCCTCGCGCAGGGTGAGCATCGCGCGCACCTCCTCGACCGTGCGCGCCGCCCGCTCCCGGTCGGCGCGGCCGGCGACACCGCCGACGTGCGGCAGCTCGGCTAGGGCCTGGAGGCCGCCGCCGACCAGGTCGAGGGCGTAGACGCCGACCTCCTGCGGGGTGTGCGTGAGCGCGAGCGAGAGGACCAGGGTGCGCAGCAGCGTCGTCTTGCCGGACTGCGGGCCGCCGATGACGGCCGCGTGCCCGCCGGCCACCGTGAGGTCCAGGAGCCACTGCCCCTGCCACTGCTTGGCCGGGTCGTCCAGCAGCCCGAGCGGCACCAGCAGCGGACCGCGCTGCCGGGTGCCGGGCCTGCCCGCGTCCGGGCGCACCCCGGCCAGCCGCATCCCGCGCGGCCCCGCGTCCAGCGGTCCGGCGACGGCGTCCAGGGTGATCGCCGGGGGCAGCGGGGGCAGCCAGATGCTGCGTACCCCGGGCGCCGCACCGGTCAGCTGGTCCACCATGACCGCGAGTTCGGTCGGCCCGGTCTCGCGGCGGCGGGCCGACGGCTCGCGGTCCTGCGGGCCGCTCTCCGGCCCGGCGAGGGTGTTGTACGCCTCGTAGGGGAGGGCGAGCGGCCCGGTCTCCTCCTCGTCGGCGCTCCGGACGGGGCCCCGGTACGCGCCGGAGACGTAACCCGCCTTGAAGCGCGTGTAGTGGCTGGTGTCCACCTTGAGGAAGCCGAAGCCGGGCAGCGGCGGCAGATGGAAGGCGTCCGTGGTGTCCAGGACCATCCGCGACTCGTCGGCGGAGAAGGTGCGCAGGCCGAGGCGGTACGAGAGATAGGTCTCCAGGCCCTTGAGCTTGCCGCCCTCGATGCGCTGGCTGGACAGCAGCAGGTGCACGCCGATGGAGCGGCCGATCCGGCCGATGGAGAGGAACAGGTCGATGAAGTCCGGCTTGGCGGTGAGGAGTTCGCCGAACTCGTCGATCACCACGAACAGGTGCGGCAGCGGTTCCAGGTCCGGCCGCTTCTGCGCGCGCAGCGCCGTGTAGTCCCCGATGTCCGCGACGTTGCCCGCGTCCTTCAGGGCCTGCTGGCGGCGCTTGACCTCGCCGGCGAGCGAGGAGTGGACGCGCTCGACCAGACCCGCCTGGTTCTCCAGGTTGGTGATGACCCCCGCCACGTGCGGCAGGTCCGCGAACGGGGCGAAGGTGGCGCCGCCCTTGTAGTCGACCAGGACGAGCGCCAGGTCCTCCGGCGGATGCGTGGCCGCCAGGCCGAGGACCAGGGTGCGCAGCAGCTCCGACTTGCCGGAGCCCGTCGCGCCCACGCACAGCCCGTGCGGGCCCATGCCCAGCTCGGAGGACTCCTTGAGGTCCAGGAGCACCGGCTCGTGCGCGTCGCTGATCCCGATCGGCACCCGCAGGAAGGCCCGTTCGCCGCGCGGCGCCCACAGCCGGTCCAGGTCCAGCGCCGCCACGTCCTGGATGCCGAGCATCGCGGCGAACTCGACGGGCCCGGCCAGCGGCGCGTCGACCAGGGACTCGGCGGACAGCCGCAGCGGGGCGATCATCCGGGCCAGGCCCTCCGCGAAGGGCACCCCGACCTCGTCCACGGTGCCGTGCGCCTCGACGGTCTCCGCCGCGCGCAGGTCCTCCACGACCACGTCCGTGCCGTCCACGGTGAGGCGGACGTTGACGTGGTCCGGCTCCTGGACGCGCCGGTCGAGCAGGTGGACCACGGTCACGCCCATCTCGCGCAGCCCGACCGCGTCGTCGGGGCGCGGCAGGTCCACGGCGTCCTCGCCGTGTCCGTCGACCACCACGAGCAGCCGGGAGTTCATCGCGAGCGCGTCCCGCCCGGCCAGGCCCCGGCGCACCTCGGCCGCGTACGAGGCGCGGCGGCTCAGCTCGGGCCCGAGGAGCCGGGCCAGCCGGGCGGCGGAGGGTGCGATGCGGCGGGCGGCGACCGGGCCGTCGGACTGCTCGGCGTCGAGCAGGTGCGGCAGCCACTTGGCCCACTCCCAGTCGGCCATGCGCTCACCGGAGGCGGCGACCGCGATCGCCACGTCGTCCGGCGCGTGCAGGGCGGCCGCCTGGACGAGCAGGGCGCGCACGACCCGCAGACCGTCCTCGCGGGGGCCGATCACGCTGACGTTCCCGGCCCGGTCCAGCGGGACGGTCAGGGGGAGTTCGGTGCCGTTGCGGAACCGCTTCACCACCGCCGACGCCTCGTTGAGCATGAAGAGGTCGGGCGGGGTGAGCACGGACGAGCCCTGCTCGCCGATCCGGAGGTCCCGCAGCGGCATCTCGCCCGTGCCGGCCCGTATCCGCAGGAAGTCGTCGTCGGCCCTGCGCCGCTCCCAGAGCCGGGCCGGGTCGCGCACGATGTCGTAGAGGGCGTACGGGGACGGGTTCAGCACGTCCGCCTGCTCGCGCCGGACCCGCTCCTCGGCGGACAACTCCTCGCGCAGGTCCTCCACATAGGCGAGATACGCCTCGCGCTGGGTGCGGCGGGTCCGCTGGGCCTTGCCGCGCTGGGAGAGCAGCAGCACCGCCGAGCCGATGACGGTGACGACGAGGATGATCGCGCCGAGCCCGGCGAACTGGCTGTTGCGGACCACCGTCATCATCACCACGGACGACATGACCCCGGCGACCGGGAGCAGCGACATCGCGATGTTCCCGGCCTTGCCCTCGGGCAGGTTGGGCGGCGCCTCGATGGTGCGCGGCTCGGACGCGGCCGGCGGGCGCGTCGTGCGGGCGGGGCGGTGGATCAGGCGGGTGCTCATCGGCTCCGTCCGGGGATCGTGGCCGGGTGGGCGTGGTGGCGCACGGGTGTCACCGGCGCCTCTGGGACAGCTCGAAGACCTCGGCGGCGAGGCGGGTGGCGGCAAGGCGGGCCGGGCGGGACAGCAGTTCGGTGCGCAGCGGTCCGCCGGCCGCGAGGTGCCGGTCGTACGGCAGGACGTGGACGCGGGCGCCGGTCGTCGTGAGGCGTTCCGCCGCCGCGTCGATGTCGATGCCGGGGCGCGGGGTCGTCACGGAGAGCGCGACGACGGTCCCCTCGATGACGTGCGGGGGCAGCGCCCGGAGCCACTGGAGCACGGCGTACGTGCTGGTCACCCCGTCGAGCGTGGCGGGCGCCGCCAGCACCCGGGCCTGCGCGGCGGACAGGGCGACCCGGGCGACCTCGGCGGGCAGCGTCTCGCAGTCGACCACGGTCACCCCGAAGTAGCGGCGCAGGGCGACCATCACGCGTTCGTACGTGACGGTGTCGACCATGGCCCCGATCCGGCCCTGGCTGCCGGGCAGCAGCCAGGCGTTGTCCGGGAGCTGGACGAGATAGCCGGTGACGTCGAGCAGCGACATCTGCGGCGCGGCGATGTCCGCCAGGTCGGCCGTGGTCCACCGCAGCGCCTCGGCGCCCATCCGCAGGGGCAGCGAGCCCAGCGCCGGGTCGGCCTCCACGAGGAGGACCGGGTCCTGCCGGTAGTGCGCGTACGTGGTGCCGAGCAGCGCGGTCACCGTGGTCTTGCCGGCGCCGCCCCGGATGGACGTGACCGCGATCTGCCGCCCCGTCGTCACCGGCTGCTGGAGCACCTCGGCGGTACGGGTGAGCGCGGCGACCTCCCGGGCGGCGGACCCGGAGACGATACGGCGCACGGCGCGCGCGGCCCGTACGGCGACGGCCTCACCGCGCACCGGCCGCCGGGCCACGGCGGTCATCGCCTTGTCGAGGACGGGGAGCGAGTCGGGGGTGGGGGGAGGCGCGGGCGTCCCGGGCCAGGGTTGCGCGGCGGGGGCGGGTTGCCGCG
The DNA here is from genome assembly GCF_044761525.1 of Streptomyces sp. NPDC097595. NCBI lineage: Bacteria > Bacillati > Actinomycetota > Actinomycetes > Kitasatosporales > Streptomycetaceae > Streptomyces > Streptomyces sp. NPDC097595. The sequence goes on from NZ_JBIWCN010000003.1 coordinate 284,382, forward strand.
CGGGCTCGGGGCGCGCGGGCGGCACCGACGGGCGTGGGTCCGCCGGGGCCCCGGGGCCGCCGGTCTCGCCGGGCCCTCTCAGGTCGCGCAGGAGGTCGCCCTGCCAGTTGTGTTCCGCGTTCGGCATGTCTGCCCTTCTTCGCCGCTTCGATGCCCCGCCGGGAGCGCCCGCGTCAGTGGTCTCGGAGTCGTCAGAACTTGTTCAGCAGTTGCCCGTAGACGCCGAACACCCCGACGGCGAGCGGGAAGAGCCCCACGACGCCGATGGACTCGATGAGGTCGGCCGTCCGCCGCAGCCGCACCCGTACGTGCTCCGGCGGCTCCACCGCCAGCGCGAGCAGGGGCAGCAGCGCGGCCGCGCACAGCACCGCGATGGGCCCCGCCCCGCCGGAGTGGTCCAGCCACAGCACCACCAGCCGCACCGCGACGAACGCGGCGGCGGCGAACAGCGCCACCACCTCCGCCACCAGCGGGAACGCCCGGGCCCGGGACAGCAGCACCACCGCGACCAGGCACGGCAGCAGCACCGTCCACACGGTCGGCCGGTCCGCCGTGGTGAGGAGGTAACCGCCGGCGGCGGCCGACACCGCCGTGACGAGCGTCGCCAGGGCGAGGCCCCGGTGGGTGGCGGCCAGCGCGTTGCCCACGTCGTGCCGGCTGACCGAGGCACCGCCCGAGCGGCGGTCGTCCAGCCCCGTGAGGCCCGACGCCATCAGGGCGAGCCGGGGGAGCAGGCCCAGCAGGACCACGGAGAACACGGCCATCACGGCGCCGAGCCTGGCCGGGTCCTCCGCGACGGCCGCGACGACCTCCCAGACCCCCGTCATCACGGCCGTGGCCAGCGCGCCGACGAGCCCGCCCCGGCCCAGCGGCGACAGCAGCCCGAGCAGCGCCAGCGACACGGCGACCGCCCCGGCCACGGCCGCCAGCCGCAGCGCACCGGACCAGTCGTACGCGTCGGCGGCCGTCCACGCCGAGAGGACGCCGAGCCCGGCCGAGACGAGGAGCAGCGCGGTCGCCAGCGCGCGGTTGCCCCGGCCGAGCCGGGCGACCAGCGCACCGGCCGCCAGCAGCAGCACCGCCACGCCCGCCAGCGCCCCGGCCAGCGCGCCCAGCGGGAACTCGCGGCGGGCGAGCAGCGCGGCGATCACCGCGAAGACCACGGTCGCCGCGCCCGCTCCGACGCGGCGGGCGGCCGGGCGCCAGCGCCAGGTCTGGAGGTCCAGGCTGTCCGCCACCTGGTCCGTCACATCGTGGACCACCGGGGCCGGCGGGGCCGCGTGGATGCGGACCAGCCGGAGCACGGCACCGTCACCGATGCCCGCCGAGGCCAGGGTGGCGTCGTGCGGCAGCGCCGAGCCGTCCGCGGTGAGCAGCTGCCTGGTCAGCGGGCGGGAAGCGGCCCGGTCGTCCAGCAGCTGGAGAATGTCCGGAAGGAGCTGCCCGACCGGGGTGTCGGAGGGCAGGACGAGGTCCGCGCGGCGCCGTTCGCCGACCAGGGTCACCCGGCTCATTTCTGCTCGGGAAGCCATTGCCGTACTCACTGACGAAAACCAATCATCGCGACGTCCAGGAATTTCGGGGTGAACCGGTCAGCGGTCGTACTGCTGGTACTGCCGCTGCTGCTTCTCCTGCTCGGCCTTCTGCTTGTCCAGGGTGTGCTGGAGGAAGGACCAGCCGACGCAGCCCGCGCACAGCACCGCGGTGATCGCGATGCCCGCGAACACCTTGCCCAGGCGCTCGTCGGCGGTCCGCCGCGCACGGCCGGTGCCGAACAGGAGCGCGTCGCGCATCCGCCGGCGGCGTACTCCCACCGACTCCAGCAGCTGACTGTCGTAATCCCGTGCCATGCGACCCCCCTTTGCCACTGCAACATAAGGCATGGAGTACTGAGGGGGACACCTCAGGGTGGCCGGATCACGGGGCGCGGGGCGGGGCGTGGGGGTTTCATCCGTTCCGGTGGGTGAGTGGACGAAACGTACACTTCAGTCCGGCCCCGCGGCCGCCTAGCGTCGCTTCGGCAGACGCGCCGGAAGACCCCGGCACCCGCACCCGATGGAAAGGGCACCACCCACCATGAGCAGCAACGAGACGCCGCGCGGCCCCGTCGACTCCTCGCGCGTCCCCCGGTACGCCGGGCCCGCGACGTTCGCCCGGCTGCCCCGCCTGGACGAGGTCGGCACGGCGGACGTGGCCGTCGTCGGGGTGCCGTTCGACTCGGGTGTCTCCTACCGGCCCGGCGCCCGCTTCGGCGGAAACGCGATCCGTGAGGCGTCCCGGCTGCTGCGTCCGTACAACCCGGCGCAGGACGCCTCTCCCTTCGCCCTGGCGCAGGTCGCCGACGCGGGGGACATCGCGGCCAACCCGTTCAACATCGAGGAGGCCGTGGAGACCGTCGAGGCGGCGGCCGACGAGCTGCTGTCCACGGGCGCCCGGCTGATGACGCTCGGCGGCGACCACACCATCGCGCTGCCGCTGCTGCGGTCCGTCGCCAAGAAGCACGGCCCGGTCGCCCTGCTCCACTTCGACGCCCACCTCGACACCTGGGACACCTACTTCGGCGCCGCCTACACGCACGGCACCCCGTTCCGCCGGGCCGTCGAGGAGGGCGTCCTCGACACCTCGGCGCTCTCTCACGTCGGCACCCGCGGCCCGCTCTACGGCAAGCAGGACCTGACCGACGACGCCAAGATGGGCTTCGGGATCGTCACCTCCGCCGACGTGATGCGGCGCGGCGTGGACGAGATCGCGGACCAGCTGCGCCAGCGCATCGGCGACCGGCCGCTGTACATCTCCATCGACATCGACGTGCTCGACCCGGCGCACGCCCCCGGCACCGGGACCCCGGAGGCCGGCGGCCTCACCTCCCGCGAGCTCCTGGAGATCGTGCGCGGCCTGTCCTCCTGCCACCTGGTCTCCGCCGACCTGGTCGAGGTCGCCCCCGCGTACGATCACGCGGAGATCACCTCCGTCGCCGCCTCGCACACCGCGTACGAGCTGACGACGATCATGACCCGCCAGATCGCGGAGGCCCGCCAGCAGTGAGTCACGACCACCACGACGAGCGGCCCGAGCTCACCCCGGCGCAGATCGAGGCAGCGCTGAACCCGCCACCGGGGCGGACCGGCGGCGACCTCGTCGTCGAGACGCTGCGCGGGCTCGGCGCGACCACGGTCTTCGGGCTGCCCGGACAGCACGCGCTGGCGCTGTTCGACGCGCTGCGCCGCTCGTCGCTGGAGTACGTGGGGCTGCGCGTCGAGAACAACGCGGGCTTCGCGGCCGACGCCTACGGGCGGATCACCGGCGAGGTCGCCCCGCTGTTCCTGTCGACCGGGCCCGGCGCGCTGACCTCGCTCGCCGCGCTCCAGGAGGCGGCGGCCGCCTCCGCGCCGGTCCTCGCGATCTCCAGCCAGATCCCGGTCCGGGGTCTGGGCGGCGGGCGCCGGGGCCACCTCCACGAGCTGCGCGACCAGCAGGCGTCGTTCCGGGACGTGGTGAAGTCCGTCCACACCGTGCGCGCCGCCTCGCAGATCCCGTCCGCGATCGCCGCCGCCTGGGAGTCCGCGCTGACGGCCCCGCACGGCCCCGTCTGGGTCGAGATCCCGCAGGACGTGCTGGACGCGGCGACCGGGCTGCCCGTCGTCCTGGCCCCCGACGCCACCCCGCGCGAGCTGCACGCCCGCCCGGAACTGATCGCGGTCGCCGCGCACCTGCTGTCGCGTGCCGAGCGCCCGGCGATCGTCGCGGGCGGCGGGGTCGTACGGTCGGACGCCTCCGGGAAGCTGCGGGCGCTGGCCGAGAAGCTGAAGGCCCCGGTGGTCACCACGTACGGCGGGAAGGGCGCCTTCCCCTGGGTCCACCCGCTCTCGCTCCAGTCCTGGGTGGAGGACCGGCACGTCACCGACTTCCTGGAGGACGCGGACGTCCTGCTCGTCGTCGGCTCCGGACTCGGCGAACTCTCCTCGAACTACTACACGTTCGCCCCGCGCGGCCGGGTGATCCAGATCGAGGCGGACGCCGGGAAGCTGGAGGCCAACCTCCCCGCGCTCGGCATCCACGCGGACGCCCGCGACGCGCTCGCCGACCTCATCGACGCGGTCGCCCCGCGCGAGGACCCGGCAGCGGCGGACCGCGTCGCCGGGGTGCTCGGCCGGGTTCGGGACCGGATCGCCGGCCAGGGCCGCGACCTGGAACAGGACCTGCTGAGCGCGATCCGGACCGCCCTGCCCGACGCCTCGCCCAGCTTCTGGGACATGACGATCCTCGGCTACTGGGCCTGGGCCGCGTTCGACGCCCGCCGCCCGAACACCATGCACTCCGCCCAGGGCGCCGGCGGCCTCGGCTACGCGTTCCCGGCGGCGCTCGGCGCGGCGGTCGCCGACCCCACCCGGCCGGTCCTCGCGGTCTCCGGCGACGGCGGCGCGATGTACTCCGTCGCGGAACTGGCCACCGCCCGGCAGTACGACCTGCCGGTGACCTGGCTGATCGTGGACGACGGCGGCTACGGCATCCTGCGCGAGTACCTCACCGGTGCCTTCGGCGAGACCACCGGTACGGAGCTGGCCCGCCCGGACTTCACGGCGCTCGCCGCGTCCTTCGGCGTCCCGGCGGTCCGCACGAGCCCCGAGACGCTCGCCGCGGACCTGGCGGAGGCGTTCGGACGGCCGGGGCCCTCGGTCGTCGTACTCCCGGCCCTGCTGAAGATGTTCGAGCCCACGCACCTGTAAGCACCAGACACCCGACACAAGCCCACACACCTGCAATTCGACGTACCTGTAACAGACCCCCGCCGGGCTCTGTGGCGCGTACAACCTTCCGGCCGTCCGCGAGTCATCTCTTGCGGGCGTGCCGGGGGGGCCGCCCGCAGGAATCGTTCAGGGGGAAAGCACCATGACCACGTCCCGTACCACCGGGCGCCGCCGCGCCGCGCTCTGTGCCGCCGTCGCCGCCGGGGTCCTCGCGCCCGTCGCCCTCGCCGCCGCGCCCGCGTCCGCCGCGACCGCGCAGGTGAGCTGCACCTCCGGCCGGGCCGGGCTCGCCGCCCAGCTGACCAAGGACATCACCGCCGCGCTCAAGGGCCGCAAGTCCACCGTCGCGCTCGCGCTCTACGACCGGTCCACCAACACCACGTGCACGCTGCGCGCGACCACCAAGTACGACTCCGCGAGCGTCGTGAAGGCGACCGTGCTGGCCACGCTCCTGTGGGACAACTCCCAGCACAACCGCTATCTCACCCAGCGCGAGATCGACCTCAGCACCAAGATGATCACCAAGTCCGACAACGACGCGACCACCGCCCTGTGGAAGCAGCTCGGCACCACCAAGGTCAACGCCTTCCTCAAGGCGGCCGGGATGACCCACACCGTGCCCGGCTCCGGCGGCTACTGGGGCCTGACCCAGATAACCGCCCAGGACGAGCAGCGGCTGCTCACCCTGCTCACCTCGAAGAACTCCGTGCTTACGGACAGCGCCCGCTCCTACGAGCTGGGGCTGATGAAGAAGGTCGTCTCCTCGCAGCGCTGGGGCACCCCGGCCGGCGCCGTCACCGGGACCACCGTCCAGCTCAAGAACGGCTGGCTCCAGCGCTCCACCCACGGCTGGCGGGTCCACAGCATCGGCGCCTTCACGGGCAACGGCCACGACTACGGCCTGACCGTGCTCACCCAGGACAACAAGACGATGAACGACGGCATCAACACCATCCAGGCCGTCGCCCGAGTCGTCCACAAGGACCTCAACCCGCGCATCATGCGTGCCGCCCACTTCTAGGAACGGCCGGGGCACGACCTAGGTCTCAGGTCCCGTATTTGTTGCGGAGGGATGAAATCCGCGACACCCCGCGTTGGTGCCTTCCGTCGGATCAGGTCGAACGGGAGGCACCGGGTGGCGGACGCACGGGAGACGGAACGCGGGCAGCAAGGCGGCTGGGCGCGCAGACTGAGCGGTTACGCCTGGCGCTACCGGCGCAACGTGCTGCTGGCGCTCGGCTCCTCGCTGGCCGGCATGGCCGTCATGGCCCTCGTCCCGCTGATCACCAAGGTGATCATCGACGACGTGGTCGTCGGCCACACCCGCTCCCTCGCCGTCTGGACCGGCCTGCTGATCGTGGCGGCCGCCCTCGTCTACGCCTCCACCTACATCCGCCGCTACTACGGCGGCCGGCTCGCGCTCGACGTCCAGCACGACCTGCGGACCGGCATGTACGGGACGATCACCCGGCTCGACGGCAAGCGCCAGGACGAGCTGTCCACCGGGCAGGTCGTCGGCCGCGCCACCAGCGACCTCCAGCTCATCCAGAGCCTGCTCTTCATGCTCCCGATGACCATCGGCAACGTGCTGCTGTTCCTGATCTCCCTGGTGATCATGGCCTGGCTGTCGCCGCTGCTGACCCTCGTCGCCGTCGCCGTCGCCCCCGCCCTCTGGTACATCGCCCGCCGCTCCCGCGCCCGCCTCTTCCCCGCCACCTGGTACGCCCAGTCGCAGGCGGCCGCCGTCGCCGGCGTCGTGGACGGGGCCGTCTCCGGCGTCCGCGTCGTCAAGGGCTTCGGGCAGGAGGAGCAGGAGACCGGCAAGCTGCGCGAGGTCGGCCGCAGGCTGTTCGCGGGCCGGCTGCGCACCATCCGGCTGAACTCCCGCTACACCCCCGCCCTCCAGGCCGTGCCCGCCCTCGGCCAGGTCGCGATGCTGGCCCTCGGCGGCTGGCTGGCCACCCGGGGCGAGATCACCCTCGGCACGTTCGTCGCGTTCTCCACGTACCTCGCGCAGCTCGTCGGCCCGGTCCGGATGCTCGCCATGGTCCTCACCGTCGGCCAGCAGGCCCGCGCCGGTGTGGAGCGCGTCCTGGAGCTCATCGACACCGAGCCCACCATGAAGGACGGCACCAAGGAGCTCCCCGCCGACGCCCCGGCCGGCGTGGAGTTCGAGGACGTCCGGTTCGGCTACGACGACAAGCGCCGCCCGGTCCTCGACGGCTTCTCGCTGACCATCGAACCCGGCGAGACCGTCGCCGTCGTCGGCGCCTCCGGCAGCGGCAAGTCCACCGTCTCGCTGCTGCTGCCGCGCTTCTACGACGTGACGCACGGCGCGGTCCTCCTCGGCGGCCACGACGTGCGGGAGCTCACTCTCGACTCGCTGCGCGCCGCGATCGGCCTCGTCCCCGAGGACAGCTTCCTGTTCTCCGACACGGTCCGCGCCAACATCGCGTACGGCCTGCCCGGCGCCACCGACGAGCAGATCGAACAGGCCGCCCGCTCCGCCCAGGCCCACCGCTTCATCGCCGAGCTGCCCCACGGCTACGACACCAAGGTCGGCGAGCACGGGCTCACCCTCTCCGGCGGCCAGCGCCAGCGCATCGCCCTCGCCCGCGCCATCCTCACCGACCCCCGCCTGCTGCTCCTGGACGACGCCACCTCCGCCGTGGACGCCCGCGTCGAGCACGAGATCCACGAGGCCCTGCGCCAGGTGATGGCCGGCCGTACGACGCTGCTCATCGCCCACCGCCGCTCCACCCTGAACCTCGCGGACCGCATCGCCGTCCTCGACGACGGCCGCCTCGCCGACCTCGGCACCCACGAGGAGCTGGAGCGCCGCTGCGCCCTCTACCGGCGCCTGCTCACCGACCCCGACGAGCTGGGCAGCCCCTCACCCGGCCACCGCCCGGCCGCCGCCCCGAAGGACATTGAGGACCCGGCCCGGGACCGCGCGCTCCAGGACGAGATCGACGCCGCGTTCGACGCCGAGCGCGGCATCACGCCCGCGCTGTGGGTGCGCGGCGAGGAGGACCGGTCCACCGACACGGCGGGCACGCCCGCCACACCCGAACTGCTCGCCCAGGTGGAGGCCCTGCCCCCGGCGAACGACATCCCGGACGTGGACGAGGACCGCGCGGTGCGCCCCGAGGACTCCTACGGGCTGCGCAGACTGCTGCGCGGCTTCGGGCTGCCGCTGCTCGTCAGCCTCGGCCTGGTCGCCGCGGACGCCGGGGCCGGGCTGCTGCTCCCGGTGCTGATCCGGAACGGCATCGACGACGGGGTCACCCAGCTCGCGCTGGGCGCGGTCTGGACGGCGTCCGCCTTCGCCCTCGTCGTCGTCCTCGTGCAGTGGGCGGCGCAGATCGGGGAGACCCGGATGACCGGCCGCACCGGCGAGCGGGTGCTGTACGCGCTGCGGCTGAAGATCTTCGCCCAGCTCCAGAGGCTGGGGCTCGACTACTACGAGCGCGAGCTGACCGGGCGCATCATGACCCGGATGACGACGGACGTGGACGCGCTGTCCACGTTCCTCCAGACCGGCCTGGTCACCGCCTTCGTCTCCGTCGTCACCTTCCTCGGCATCATGGTCGCGCTGCTGGTCCTCGATGTGGAACTGGCCCTCGTCGTCTTCGCGACCCTGCCGGTGCTCGTCGTCGGGACGGTCTTCTTCCGCCGCAAGAGCGTCAAGGCGTACGAGCTGGCCCGTGAGCGGATCAGCGTCGTCAACGCGGACCTCCAGGAGTCCGTCGCCGGCCTCCGCATCGTGCAGGCGTTCCGGCGCGAACGGGACGGGGCCGACGCGTTCGCCGCGCGCAGCGACGAGTACCGCGAGGCGCGGGTGCGGGGGCAGTGGCTGATCTCCGTCTACTTCCCGTTCGTCCAGCTGCTGTCGTCGGTGGCCGCCGCGGCGGTGCTGATCGTCGGCGCCCACCGGGTGGACGACGCCACGCTCACCGCGGGCGCGCTGGTCGCCTACCTGCTCTACATCGACCTGTTCTTCGCGCCCGTCCAGCAGCTCTCCCAGGTCTTCGACGGCTACCAGCAGGCCGCCGTCTCCCTCGGCCGCATCCAGGAACTCCTGCGCGAGCCCGCCTCCACCACCGACCGCGAGGATCCCCGGCACGTCCGCGAACTGCGCGGCGAGATCGCCTTCGAGGACGTGTCCTTCGCCTACGGGGACGAGGAGGCGGCCCTCCGGGGCGTCGACCTGCGCATCCCGGCCGGGCAGACCGTCGCGTTCGTCGGGGAGACCGGGGCCGGGAAGTCGACCCTGGTCAAGCTGGTCGCCCGGTACTACGACCCGACGGACGGCAGGATCACGGTGGACGGCGCCGATCTGCGCGGCCTCGGGCTCACCGCGTACCGGCGCCGGCTCGGAGTCGTACCGCAGGAGGCGTACCTCTTCCCCGGGACCGTGCGCGACGCCATCGCCTACGGGCGGCCGGACGCCACCGACGCGGAGGTGGAGGCGGCGGCCCGGGCGGTCGGGGCGCACGACATGATCGCCACGCTGGACGGCGGCTACCTCCACGAGGTGGCCGAGCGGGGCCGCAACCTCTCGGCCGGACAGCGCCAGCTGATCGCGCTCGCCCGCGCCGAGCTGGTCGACCCGGACATCCTGCTCCTGGACGAGGCGACCGCCTCGCTCGACCTGGCCAGCGAGGCGCAGGTGAACCAGGCGACCGACCGGCTCGCGGGCCGCCGCACCACGCTCGTCGTCGCCCACCGCCTGACCACGGCCGCCCGCGCCGACAGGGTCGTGGTGATGGACCACGGCCGGGTCGTGGAGGACGGCACCCACGACGAACTCCTGGCCCGCGACGGGCATTACGCGGTGCTGTGGCGCACGTTCATAGGAGAGGACGAGCCGGCCGGGGTGTGACGACAGGCCCTACGCGTCGTCGCGGATCGCCGAGATCTTCCCGGTCGCGAGGTCCGAGCGCACCGTCAGGTAGGTGTACGCGGGGTCCTCGGGCGATCCCCAGGTGAGGCGGACCGTGGACCAGGTGTGGCCGGCGCCGCTGTGGCCGGCGGTGACCAGGTGGTCCACCGGGACGTCCTGGGCGAGGAGCACGCCGTCCGCGTGGTTCGCCGCCTCCCACTCGGCGAGGCGGTCGCGCAGGCCCGGGGTGAGGTAGAAGCCGCGCAGCGCGGTGGCGAGGTCCCCGCCGTCCTCGGCGGCCACCGCGTCGAGGTACGCGCTGTAGAAGTCGTCCACCAGCCGGGACTCCTGGGTCGCGGTCTCGTCGGTGACCGTCGCCCCGGCGGCCGCCTCGCGCGGGGCTGCGGTGGACGCGGCGGCGGGCACGGCGACGGCGGCGGCGAGGAGCGCGGAGGCGAGCAGCGTACGACCGGCGGTGCGCCGGGCGGAGCGGGTTCGAGTCATGACGGTTCCTGCCTTTCGTGGTGGTCTGTCCTGTCCGGCACCATGGTGGGCCGCTCCGCCCTCCGCAGGTGCCGGGCCCGCCGGATGCAACCTCCGGATGGCCTCCCGCGTCGTACGCAGGTACAGGCATATGCGCCCAGGTGTCGGGTAGAGGCGCGGATGTTCGATGAAGCGATGGGGCTGCTGTGACCAGAGGGACCGAAGGACACGCCTGGGGCGCGCGGCGCGGGCTCCACCGCCATGCGGTGGTCCTCGCCCTGGCCACCGCCCTCGCACTGGTGGTCGGCGGGGCGGTCGCGGGGAGCGCGGACGCCGCCTCGGCCTGCGCGGGCCGCCCGAAGAAGACGGTGAAGTTCGCGACGGGCGAGCTCCGCGTCTACAAGTCCCGCGCCTACGCCTGCGTCACCGCCGTCGCCGCCAGGCCCGGGAAGCGCCGCCCCATGTCCGTCACCATCCAGCCGCGCGGCGGCCTCCCCGTCACGGACAGCGGCCGCTTCACCCAGCTGGCCGGCCCGGTGACCGTCCACGCCCTGAACCGGTGCGTACGGGTCTCCGGCACCATCGACGGCAAGGGCGCCCGCACGAGCTGGATCCTGTGCTGACCGGGTGACACCTCCCGGACCCGGGCAAGGGGGTCTGGTGGTACGTGTGTTGCCCCGCTAGGTTCACCGCGTCAGCTGTGGACCAAGAGGCGTCTCACGGGACTCCGGAGACGGCTCAGGGGAGGACACGCATGCGCAAGGCGCTCAGAGGAATCCTGTCGCTCGCGGTGCTCATCGGCACGGTGAGTGCGACGGGTGCCTCGGCCGGGGCGGCCACCGCCGCCGTACCGGCCCCGCTCGGTACCGCCGTGAGCGACAGCGGCACGAGCACGGACATCAAGGACCGCATCCTGGCCATCCCGGGCATGAGTCTCATCGAGGAGAAGCCCTACGCGGGCTACCGCTACTTCGTCCTGAACTACACCCAGCCGGTCGACCACCGCCACCCGTCCAAGGGAACGTTCCAGCAGCGGATCACCCTGCTGCACAAGGACACCTCGCGCCCCACGGTGTTCTTCACCGGCGGCTACAACGTCTCCACCAACCCCAGCCGCTCCGAGCCCACCCGGATCATCGACGGCAACCAGGTCTCGCTGGAGTACCGCTACTTCACCCCGTCGCGGCCCTCGCCCGCCGACTGGTCCAAGCTCGACATCTGGCAGGCGGCCAGCGACCAGCACCGGGTCTTCACCGCGCTCAAGCGGATCTACTCCGAGAACTGGCTGACCACCGGCGGCTCCAAGGGCGGCATGACGGCCACGTACTACGAGCGCTACTACCCGAAGGACATGGACGGCGTCGTCGCCTATGTCGCCCCCAACGACGTGGTGAACAACGAGGACTCGGCGTACGACCGGTTCTTCGCGAAGGTCGGCACCAAGGAGTGCCGCGACAAGCTCGGGGGCGTACAGCGCGAGGCCCTGATCCGCCGGGCGCCGCTGGAGGCGAAGTACGCGCGGTACGCGGCCGACAACGGCTACACCTTCGACACGGTCGGCTCGCTGGACAAGGCGTACGAGGCCGTCGTCATGGACTATGTGTGGGCGTTCTGGCAGTACAGCCTGCTCGCCGACTGCGACAGCCTCCCGGCCGACGCGAAGAAGGCCACCGACCAGGAGATCTGGGACTCGGTCGACGCGATCTCCGGCTTCTCCGCCTACGCCGACCAGGGCCTGGCCAACTACACGCCGTACTACTACCAGGCGGGCACCCAGCTCGGTTCGCCCGACATCAGGCAGCCCTGGCTCGGCGGGCTGAGCCGCTACGGCTACCAGCCGCCGCGCAATTTCGTGCCGCGCTCCATCCCGATGCGGTTCCAGCCCGGGGTGATGCGGGACGTCGACAGCTGGGTGAAGCACCACGCCACGCACATGCTGTACGTCTACGGCGAGAACGACCCGTGGGGCGCGGAGCGCTTCCGGCTCGGGGCGGGCGCCCGTGACAGCTATGTGTTCACCCAGCCCGGCGGGAACCACGGCTCCAACGTCGCGGGCCTCGCGCCCTCCGAGAACGCGACGGCCACGGCCGCGATCCTGCGCTGGGCGGGCGTCGCCCCGGCCGCCGTCCAGCAGGACGAGTCCAAGGCGAAGCCGCTCGCGAAGTTCGACGCGCGGCTCGACAACAGGGACCGCCCGACCGACCACCGCCTCGGCGTCCGGCACCCGTGAGGTGAGCCTGCCCCGGTGGCCACGGCCACCGGGGCAGGCTGTGCTCAGTACTTCAGCCCGTACCCCACCGGGTACAGCACCTTCGACGGGTCGTCCGCGCGCTGCACCGGGACCGGGAGCCGGCCCTCCGGCCGGGCCCGGCCCGCGATCACCCGGGCCGCCGCGCGCAGTTCGACGTCGGTCCACGAGTACGCGGCCAGGTGCGCCTTGTGCCCCGTCCCCGCCAACTGCGCGACGTCGTACGGATTGCGGATGGCGACCGTGATCACCGGGACGCCCGTCGCGGCCAGCGCGCCGACCAGCGTCCGCTGCGAGCTGGTCGCCGAGACGTTGTACGTCCCCACGACCACCGCGTCCTTGCCCCGCGCCGCCGCCACCGCCGCGTCGATGGACGCCTGGGTGGGCGCGGTCCCGGTGGACAGCGCGGTCGCGGCGAAGCCCAGCTCGTTGAACGCCTCCGCCAGCGTCGTCGTCGGCGGGCCCGTGGTGCCCGAGGGCGAGGCCGGGTCGGCGCCCACCACCAGAACGTTCCGGTGCGAGCGGCGGGACAGCGGCAGCAGCCGGCCCTCGTTGGCCAGCAGGGTCGTCGTGTGCTCGGCGATCCGGTCGGCGGCGGCCAAGTGCTCCCGGGTACCGACCGTGCGGTTCACCTCGCGCCCGGTGACGAAGGGCCGCTCGAAGAGCCCCAGCTTCGTCTTCAGGCGCAGGATGCGCAGGATCGATTCGTCGAGCCGGGCCTCACTGACCTCGCCGCTCTTGACGGCCGCCAGCAGCGCGTTCCACGAGACGTCCAGGCTCGGCGGGTTCAGCAGCTGGTCCACGCCGGCCTGGAGCGCGAGCACCGGAACCCGGTCGTCCCCGTACTTCGTGCGCACGCCCTCCATGCCGAGCGAGTCGGTGACCACGACCCCGTCGTAGCCCAGTTCCTCGCGCAGGATGCCGGTGAGGATCGGCTTCGACAGGGTCGCCGGGTCCTCCGCCGGGTCGAGCGCGGGCACCACGATGTGCGCGGTCATGATCGAGTCGATGCCCGCCGCGATGGCCGCCCGGAACGGGGGCGCGTCCAGCTCCGCCCACTGCTCCCGGGTGTGGCCGATGACCGGCAGGCCCGTGTGGCTGTCGGTGCTGGTGTCGCCGTGGCCCGGGAAGTGCTTGGCCGTGGAGGCGATCCCGGCGCTCTGATACCCCTTCACCTGGGCGGCGACCAGGTCCGCCACGGCCTGCGGGTCCGAGCCGAAGGAGCGGACGCCGATGACCGGGTTGGCCGGGTTCACGTTGACGTCGGCGTCCGGCGCGTAGTTCTGGTTGATGCCGATCGCCGCCAGCTCGGCGCCCGCGATCTGCCCGGCCCTGCGCGTGTCGGAGTGCGAACCGCCCGCGCCCAGCGCCATCGCGCCCGGCATCAGTGTGGCGGGCTCGCCGACGCGGCAGACGATGCCGTGCTCCTGGTCGGTGGAGATCAGCAGCGGCAGGCGGGACGGGCCCGCGAGGCCCGCGCGCTGGATGCCGTTGGAGAGGTCGGCGATCTGGTGCGGGTCGCGGGTGTTGTGGGCCCAGGCGAAGTAGATGATCCCGCCGACGTGGTACTTGGCGATCATCTCGGCGGCCGTACGCACCCCGATCTCGGCGAGATTGGAGTCGATGTCGGCCTGGTCGGGGTCGGTGGCGGAGTGCCCGTAGACCCGCATGACGAAGAGCTGGCCGACCTTCTCCTCCAGGCTCATCCGGGAGATGAGCCGCTTCAGCCGCTTGGTCGTGGCGGCGGAGTCGTGGCTGCTGTGCGCGGAGCCCGGGGAGGCGAGGGCGCCCGGGGCGGTCGCCATCCCCGCTGCCGCCGCGACGGCGGTGGCGGCGGTGGCGGTGAGGAGGGTGCGTCTGGAGGTGCGGTGGTGCACGTGAGCTCCTTCGGCCGTTCTCGGTGACGAGGGGGTGAAAGAAACTTCCAAGGAGCACGGATATCCAGAAAATAACTTCCGGTCAAGGGTGCGGGCCGTTTTCAGCGCGTCCCTTCCGGCCGTCCCGCACCACCGCCCCCGCCTGAGACCGCTTACTGCTTGGGTGCGCCCAGCCGCAGCAGGTGCTCGCGCCCCGCGCCCAGCAGCCCCGGCAGCTCCGCCGCCTCCGGGTACCAGCGCTTCTCGTACTCCCAGCAGACCCAGCCGTCCGGGTCCAGCGTGTCCAGGCACGCCCGCAGCGGCAGCACCCCCGCGCCCAGCGCCAACGGGGTCGTGTCCTCGGCCGACGCGATGTCCTTCACCTGTACGTAGCCGAGGTGCGGGGCCAGCACCGCGTGACTGGCCACCGGCTCCTCGCCCGCCCGCCAGGTGTGCATGACGTCCCACAGGGCGCCGATGCTCTTGTGCCCCACCGTGCCGACCACCCGGGCCACCTCGGCCCCCGCCCCGTGCGAGTCGTGGGTCTCCAGCAGGAGGCGTACGTCCAGGTCGGCGGCGTACGGAGCGGCCGCCCCGAGCCTGCGCGCGGCGGCCGCGTCGGCCTCCTCCCGGTCCCCGTCACCGGCGCCGGGGAACACCCGGACGTACGACGCGCCCAGGTCCCGGGCCAGCTCGGTGAGCGCGGCCAGCTCGTCCAGGACCGGCTGGTCGTACCCCTCGGCGGCGACCTTCGCGTACCCCGCCACACCCAGGATCTCGACCCCGCCGCGCTCGAACTCCGCGCGCACGGCGGCCCGTTCGGACTGCCCGAGGCCCAAGTGCACCGGCTCCTCGGGGTGGGCGCGCAGCTCGACCCCCTGGTAGCCGTTCTCGGCGGCCAGCCGGACGACCTCGGGCATGGGCAGCCCCGGCACCCCGAGGGTGGAGAAAGCGAGCTTCACTGCGTGATCCTTCCGTCGTTCCGTGCCGCCCGCACCCTACGAGCGGCGGGCGCCCTGACGCGTACCCCGCCCCGTGGCGCTCACCCCCGGGGCGCCGCCGTCGAGCCGCGCACCATCAGCTCGGCCGGGATCAGCGCGATGCCGCCCGGCGGCGGGTCCTCCTTGCCCAGGGCCAGCCGGCCCGCCCGCGCCCCCGCCTCGAAGAGCGGCAGCCGTACGGTCGTCAGGGCCGGGACCACGTCCACCGAGAACGGCAGGTCGTCGAAGCCGGCCACCGAGATGTCCTCCGGGATGCGCAGCCCCCGGTCGCGGATCGCCGCCGCCGCGCCGAGCGCCACCGTGTCGTTCGCGGCGACGACGGCCGTGATCTCCGGTTCGCGGCGCAGGAGTTCGACCGTGGCGTCGTAGCCGGAGCCCCGGTCGTACGAGCCGTGCACGGTCAGCCGGTCCTCGTCCCCGGCCGCCCCCGCCGCGCGCATCGCCTCGCGGTGACCGGCCAGCCGGTGGCGGGTGGTGGTCCGTTCCAGCGGGCCCGCGACATAGCCGATCCGGCGGTGGCCCAGGGAGAGCAGATGGGCGGTGAGGCGCCGGGCGCCGCCCTGGTTGTCGAAGGCCAGCGCCGCCACCACGGACGCCCCGTCGGGCAGCGGGGGCCGGCCGCAGAGCACGACCCGGGTCCCCGCCTCCGCGAGCTTGGCGAGCTTCGCGGCCATCGCCACCTGGTGCTCCGGATCCTCCACCGCGCCCCCGGTGAGGACGACGGCGGCGGCGCGCTGGCGCTGGAGCAGGGTGAGGTAGGTCAGCTCGCGGGCGGGGGAGCCGCCGGTGTTGCAGACGACCGCCAGTTTCTCGCCGCCCGCCCGGCCGGACCCGTCGCCGGGCCCCCCGATCTCGGTCTGCGCGGCGCCCGCCATGATCCCGAAGAACGGGTCCGCGATGTCGTTGACGAGGATGCCGACCAGGTCGGAGGTGGCCGCCGCCAGGGCGCTGGCCTGCCCGTTCAGCACATAGTCCAGGTCGTCCACCGCGCGCAGCACCCGTTCCCGGGTGGACGCCGCCACCGGGTAATTGCCGTTCAGCACACGGGAGACGGTGGCCGGGGACACCCGGGCGCGGGCCGCCACGTCCGCCAGGGTGACTGTCATCGCTTTCCTCCGTGGCCGGTGACCGATTGACGGGCCCCCTCTTGTCCGGGCCGCTGTCGGCAGGCTAGCGTCATCCCGCATAGAAAGCGCTTGCTACGGCTGTACGGAGGGAACTTTCGTGACACGCAGGACAGTGCGCATCGCCATGAACGGCGTGACGGGACGCATGGGATACCGGCAGCACCTGGTGCGCTCGATCCTCGCGATCCGCGAGCAGGGCGGCCTCGACCTCGGTGACGGCGACGTGCTGTGGCCGGAACCGGTCCTCGTCGGCCGCCGCGCCCACGCCCTGGAGGAGCTGGCCGCCCGCCACGGCCTGACCGAATGGTCGACCGACCTGGACGCGGTCCTCGCGGACGACACCATCGACATCTACTTCGACGCCCAGGTCACCCAGGCCCGTGTCGAGGCGATCAAGAAGGCCGTCGCCGCCGGCAAGCACATCTACACCGAGAAGCCCACCGCCACGGACGTCGAGGGCGCCCTCGACCTGGCCAGGCTGGCCCAGGAGGCCGGCATCAAGCACGGCGTCGTCCAGGACAAGATCTTCCTGCCGGGCCTGCTGAAGCTGAAGCGCCTCATCGACGGCGGCTTCTTCGGCGAGATCCTGTCCGTGCGCGGCGAGTTCGGCTACTGGGTCTTCGAGGGCGACTGGCAGGAGGCGCAGCGCCCCTCCTGGAACTACCGCGCGGAGGACGGCGGCGGCATCGTCGTGGACATGTTCCCGCACTGGGAGTACGTGCTCCACGAGCTGTTCGGCCGGGTCACCACGGTCCAGGCGCACGTCCAGACCCACATCCCGGAGCGCCGGGACGAGCGCGGCGAGCCGTACGCGGCGACCGCCGACGACGCCGCCTACGGCATCTTCCAGCTGGAGGGCGGCGCGGTCGCCCAGATCAACTCCTCCTGGGCGGTCCGGGTCAACCGCGACGAGCTGGTCGAGTTCCAGGTGGACGGCACCCACGGCTCCGCCGTCGCGGGCCTGCGCAACTGCCGCGTCCAGCACCGCTCGGCCACCCCGAAGCCGGTCTGGAATCCGGACCTGCCGGTCACCGAGTCCTTCCGCGACCAGTGGCAGGAGGTCCCGGACAACGCGGTCTTCGACAACGGCTTCAAGGCCCAGTGGGAGCTGTTCCTCCGCCACATCGTGCTCGATGAGCCGTACGCCTGGGACCTGATGGCGGGCGCCCGGGGCGTGCAACTCGCGGAGCTGGGCCTGAAGTCCCACGCGGAGGGCCGCCGCCTGGACGTCCCGGAGCTCTCGCTGTGACCGGCCGCCTTCCTCTCGGCCCCTTGGAGCCGACGCCGTGACCCGCCGCCTCCCTCCCGTACCCCCGGAGTCGTCACCGTGACCATCCATCTCCCGCAGGGCCCGTACGAACCCCGGGCCACCCCGCTCGACCTCGCCCCCACGGGGGCGCCGCTCGCCTCCCGTACGGTCTTCTCCGCCGCGCATGTCGTGGCCGACCCGTACGCCGACGTCTCCCCGGACTCACCGGCCGCCGTCGACTGGGACGCCACGCTCGCCTTCCGCCGCCACCTCTGGTCGCACGGCCTGGGCGTGGCCGAGGCCATGGACACCGCGCAGCGCGGCATGGGCCTGGACTGGGCGGGCGCCGAGGAGCTGATCCGCCGCTCGGCCGCCGAGGCCAGGTCGGTCGGCGGCCGCATCGCCTGCGGCGTCGGCACGGACCAGCTGCCGCCCGGCCCGGCGACGCTCGCCGAGGTGCGCGCGGCGTACGAGGAACAGCTCGCCGTGGTCGAGGAGAGCGGGGCCCAGGCGATCCTGATGGCCTCCCGCGCGCTCGCCGCCGCCGCGCAGAGCCCCCAGGACTACCTGGACACGTACGCCCATCTGCTGCGCCAGGCCACCGAACCGGTCGTCCTGCACTGGCTGGGCCCGATGTTCGACCCGGCGCTGGAGGGCTACTGGGGCTCCACCGACCTGGACCTGGCCACCGACACCTTCCTCCAGGTCATCGCGGAGCACCCGGACAAGGTCGACGGCATCAAGATGTCGCTGCTCGACGCGGACCGCGAGATCGACGTGCGCCGCCGGCTGCCGAGCGGGGTCCGCTGCTACACCGGGGACGACTTCAACTACCCGGAGCTGATCGCGGGCGACGACCGGGGCTTCAGCCACGCGCTGCTCGGCATCTTCGACCCGCTGGGCCCGCTGGCCGCGCACGCGGTACGGGTCCTGGACACCGGTGACACGAAGGGCTTCCGCGAACTCCTCGACCCCACGGTCGAGTTGTCCCGGCACCTCTTCCAGGCGCCGACGCGCTTCTACAAGACGGGCGTGGTGTTCCTGGCCTGGCTGGCGGGCCACCAGGACCACTTCACGATGGTGGGCGGCCTCCAGTCGGCCCGGTCGCTCCCGCACCTGGCGAAGGCGTACCAACTCGCGGACGGGCTCGGACTGTTCCCGGACCCGGAGCTCGCGGAGTCCCGGATGCGCGCGCTCCTCACGGTCAACGGAGGCACCCGATGAGCGACGGCCGTCTCTCCGTCAACCAGGAGACCATCAAGCAGTGGTCGCTCCCCGAGCTGGCCGAGGGCTGCGCGAAGGCGGGCATCGACAAGGTGGGCCTCTGGCGGGCCCCGGTGCAGTCGTACGGGGTCGAGGCGACGGCCCGCCTCGTCGCCGACCACGGCCTGACCGTCACCAGCCTGTGCCGGGGCGGCTTCCTCACCGCCCTGGACCCGGGCGGGCGCGCCCGCGCCCTGGACGACAACCGCGCCGCCCTCGACGAGGCGGCGGGCCTCTCCACGGACACCCTGGTCCTCGTCTCGGGCGGCCTCCCGGAGGGCAGCAAGGACCTGTACGGAGCCCGCGAGCGCATCGCGGACGCCCTGGCCGAGCTGGCCCCCTACGCCGCCGAACGCGGGGTGCGCCTGGCCATCGAGCCCCTGCACCCCATGTTCGCCTCGGACCGGTGCGTGGTCTCGACGCTCTCCCAGGCCCTGGACCTCGCCGAGCGCTTCCCGGCCGAGCAGGTGGGCGTCGTCGTGGACACGTACCACCTGTGGTGGGACGACCAGGCCCCCGCCCAGATCGCCCGGGCCGGTGCGTCGGGCCGCATCCACTCCTTCCAGCTCGCGGACTGGATCACCCCGCTCCCGGCCGGCGTCCTGCTCGGCCGGGGCCAACTCGGCGACGGCAGCGTCGACTTCCGCTTCTTCCGCGAGGCGGTGGAGGCGACGGGCTTCGACGGCCCGGTCGAGGTGGAGATCTTCAACGAGGCGCTGTGGGCGCGGGACGGCGCGGAGGTCCTGGCGGAGGTGGCGTCCCGGTACGCGGAACACGCCTGCTGAACACGGCACGCTCCGGGGCCCGGCTGTGCGGTCCGGGCCCCGGAGCGTGCCGCTGTGTCCGGTGCGGGTTCAGACCGCCCGGACATGGGTGGTGAGCCGGCCCTCCTCGTAGAGGTGGAAGGCGAGCGCGGGGGGCGCCTGGGTGGTCTTCCAGGAGGCGTCCGGGCCCTGCTCCCAGGGCATGAGCGCGGACGACACGATGCCCGGTGCGCAGAGCAGCGGGCGGCCCGCGAACACCGTCGCGGCCGCCGTGTGCGCGTGGCCGCAGAGCACCGCGACCACCTGCGGATGACCTGCCAGCACCTTCGCCAGGCCGTCCGGCCCGCGCAGCCCGATGCGGTCGATGTACGGCAGCCCCAGCGGTACGGGCGGGTGGTGGAAGGCGACGAAGGCCGGGCGGTCGGGTGCGGCGGCGAGCTCCTCGTCCAGCCACTCCAGCGTCTCCGGTGCCAGCAGACCCTCCGGCCGGCCGGGCACCGACGAATCGCACATCAGCACCCGGACCCCGTCCGGTCCGACGGCCCGGGCCTCGTTGACCGGAGCCGTACCGCCTCCGTCGTCGGCCAGCACCTTCCGGTACTCGGGGCGTGAGTCGTGGTTGCCGGGGCAGAGCAGCACGGGGCAGCGCGCGTAGAGCGGGGCCAGCACTTCGCGCGCCTGCTCGTACTCCGCCTCGCTGCCGTGGTCGGCGATGTCGCCGGTGACGAGCACGGCGTCGATCGTGCCGGGCAGCCCGGTGAGATGCGAGACGGCCCGCCGGGCGCGCCCGGCGGTCTCCTCGGTGCCGTCCAGATGCAGATCGCTGAGGTGGGCCAGGACCGTCACGTCCGGGCTCCCGTCCGCGCCGAGGGGGCCGGCGCCGGTTCGTCCGCCGCCCGCCGGTCGGCCCGCCAGCGGGCCCAGGTCCCCAGGCACATGGCCAGGGATATCGCGAGGAGCCCGACGAGGGTGCTCTGCGACTGGTGGAGCCTCGGGTCGGCGAACTGGACCGCGTAAGTGATCAGCAGGTTCGTGCCGAACAGCATGGACACCGAGATGGGCTCGGTCCGTACGATCCCCTGCTGGAGCAGGTACAGCGAGATGATCACCCCGACGAGGCTGATCGCGAGGATCGCGCCCACATTGCCGAGGGAGTAGGCGCCGAAGCTGTCGCGGAGCAGCAGGATGGCCAGGGTCGCGACGATCAGCACCACGAACCGGGAGGCCATCATCTGCCGCACGGACATCCCCGCGTCGCCGAGCCGCTTCGTGTAGTACGTCACGCCCGACAGGGAGACGGAGGTCAGGACGCACATCACGACCCCGAAGACCAGGTCCCCGGTCGGAATGTCCCCGATGGCCGACCCGCCGTCGGACGCCACCACCAGCAGGTAGGCCATCGCGGCCAGCATGGCGGCGGCCGCCGCCAGTTCGAGCGGGAGCGCCCGGACACCCGGCCGGAGCCTGAAGCCGAGCAGGATCGTGATGGCCGGGCCCATCCCGATGATCATCGAGTTGGCCATGGCCGGTTCGAGGACGGTGAAGGCGTACAGCACCGCGATCCAGCAGACGGCGGTGGAGATGTTGAGCATCACCACGTCCGGGAGACAGCGCCGGACGGTGGTCCACAGGCTCCGCTTGTCCCGCAGGGTGAAGAAGTAGAAGGCCTGGGCCACGACGAAGGAGTTGAAGGCGATGAACTCCGGCGAGAGGTCCTGGACGAGGGCGGCCTCGAACACCGACTTGGTCGAGTTGATGACGCAGTAGCCCAGCACCAGCAGTGTGCCGGCGGCCTGGGCGAGCCGACGGCGGTCAGACGACATCGTAGAAGCCCTCCCCGTCGAGGTAGCGGGCTGTCATGTAGTCGTGCAGGACGACGCCTTCCACCTCGTGCAGGAGGTGGACGAGCATCGGGTACGTGAGGTCGTTCACGGTCCGGGCCAGTTCCTCACCGGGCCGGACCTTCAGCAGGACGTCGTGGAAGCTCTCCAGCGCCCGCAGCTCCTCCATCTTCGGGTAGCCGAGGAGCTTGCCGCCCTCGGGCGCGACCATGTTGACGCAGGTGGCGTGCCGGACGATCTCGTAGTCGTCGTGCCGGAGGGACTCGAACGCCTCCGGGTCGGTGTAGGCCCGCACCGTCCACTCCAACTGGCTCTCACCGATCGCCAGACCGGTCAGCACCGGGAGCATGGCCCCGCACACCCGCGCTCCGGTTTCGACCAGCCGGGGACCGTCGGGGGTCAGCTTCAGCTCGGTGTGCGCGGGGCCGTTGCGGATGCCGAGCGCGTCCAGCACGGTGAAGGCGTACTCCGTGAGCAGATCCTGCTCCGGCCCCCGGCGCTCCATCAGGGACGAGCCGCCGAGCAGGTCGCGCACCCCGTTCACCCCGAGGTGCTGCGTCTTCCACACGTCGCACACGTAGTGCCGGCCGTCCAGGCTGACCGTGTTGACGTAGTACTCGGCCCCCACCAGGTACTCCTGGGCGACCACGGCGTCGTTGCGCAGCCCGAGGGCGCTCTCGGCGCCGACGAGGGCGTCGAAGGAGGCCCGCACGGCGTCCCGTGTACCGCAGAAGGAGACCCCGTCGTTCAGCGCGCTGCGGACCGGCTTGAGGACCACGGTCCGGTCGGTGTCCCCGTACCAGTCCAGCAGCGCGTCCAGGTCGGTGGCCAGGATCTGGTCGGCGGCCGGCACTCCGGCCGCCTTCACGGTCTCCACCATGTGGAACTTGTCCCGGCGAGCGTTGCTGAGCGCGGTGCCGTTGGTCCGCAGTCCCAGCGCCTCACTGAGGACATCGGCCAGTTCGACGCCGATCTCCGCACCGGGCAGCAGGGCGACCGGTGCGTACGGGGCGAGCGCGGCGAGCGTGCGGGCCGTGTCGCCGTCGTGCACGACGGCGGCGGTGAAGTCCCCGGGCCGGAAGGACGAGGCGAAGGCGGCCGGCGGCCGCTCCAGGCTCTGGACGTGCACACAGTCGAAACCCCGGCTGCGGAAAAGGGGCGCCAAGTGGCTGGCGGTGGAGTAGGCGTCGACTATCGCGACGACCGGACGTTGGCCTTGAGAGGCGTTCACGCGAGACATTCCTTCACTGGTATGCGGGGGGAGGGGGCGGCCGGGGTCACCCGCCTTCGGCCTTCACCGGCACACTGGCACTTTCGTCGTGCTGCCGGGGCGGGTACGGCTCGGACGTGACGAACACCCCGCGGGCGACGGCGCGTTCGAGCCACCACCCCGCGAGCTGTGAGGTGATGATCGCGGTGAGCACCAGGGTGGTGAAGAACGAGGCGTTGACGATGCCCGCGTCGAAGGAGACCGTGGCCAGGACGATGCCGGGCCCGCCGCGGGCGTTCAGGGCGACGGCGAGGTCGATCGCCTCGGACTTCGGCCGTTTCGCGAGCCGGGCTCCCGCGTAGGCGCTGAGGGCCTTCGCCGCACAGGCCAGCAGGATGAAGCCCGCGGTGAACCAGGGGTCGAAGGAGTGCACCAGGTCCAGCTTGAGGCCGACCGTCGCGAAGTAGACGGGGATGAAGAAGCCGGCGGCGAATCCCCGCACCTGGCCCAGCGAGTCACCGGGCGGCCCGTGGCCCGTGCGGCCGGACAGCAGACCCACGACGAACGCGCCGAACATGGGGGCGACGCCCAGATACACGCAGCCCCCGCACACCGCGAGGAGCACGGCCATCCGCACGGCCACCGAGTCCGTACGCCCGCCCGCAGCGCCGCCGTCCCCGGTCCTCGGCGCGGTCCCGGCCCGCGACCGCCGACGCATCAGCGCGGCCACCAGCGCCATCAGCCCGAAGAAGGCCACCGACGCCACCGAGTGGTAGACAGCCGAGGCGTCGGTGGAGGTGACGCCCAGGGTGTGGGAGAGGCCGAAGGCGTCCCCCTGGCTGCCCGCGACCATCCCGAGGGCCACGGAGATGACGACGTTGAGGATCACGTCCTCGACCACCGCGACCGACAGCACGGTCTGCGCGAACCGGGTCCGGATGATGCCGAGATCGAGCATGATCCGCGAGATCACCGGGATGCTGGTCACGGCGACCGCACAGGTGAGGATCAGGGTCAGCGCCGTCGCGTCGTCCGCGGGTCCCAGCAGGCTCCCGATGTCCACCACCTGCACGGCCAGCAGGCCGATCCCGAAGGGCAGCGCCATCCCGGTCAGCGCGATCAGTGCGACGGACCGGCCGTCCCGCCGGGAGAAGAGCGTGACCATCTCCGCGCCCGCGGTGAACATCAGCAGCAGCATCCCGAGCTGGTAGATCAGCGAGGGGCCGAAAGCCACCGGGCCCTCTCCGGGAAACAGCCAGGACTCCGCCCGGGGCAGCAGCCGGCCCAGCACCGTCGGTCCCAGCAGCAGCCCGCCGAGGATCTCCCCGACCACCGGCGGCTGCCGGAGCCGGGCGAAGAGCCGCCCTCCGGCGTGCGCCGCCGCCAGCAGCAGGACGATCGCGGCCAGGACCCGGAACAGCTCAGTCTGGGACATGGAAGTCCAGACTCAGCCGGGAGGCCACCGCCGAGGTGGAGTCGGTGTACTTGCCGTCGTAGCGGATCGGGTCGCCCTGCATCGACCAGAAGGCGAGCTTGCCGATCACCATCCCGGCGTAGACCCGCACCGGGTGGGCGACCTTCATCTCCAGCGTCCACGGAAACACCGCTCCGCTGTGCCCGAGCGGCGCGGAGTACTGGATCCAGATGCCGAGGGTCGAGGCGGACCGGCAGGCGTACAGGGTGGCCGCGTAGTGCGGGCTGCCCATGGCTTCCATGGTGCCGCCGAGGTACATCCGGCCCGGTTCGAGGACCATGCCCTCGGGGCCGATCGTCGCCTGCATGGGTTTCGGCGCCTCGAAGCAGTCGATCACGTCCTGCTCGTACCAGAGGATCTCCTCGGCGAGCCGGAAGCCGTAGCTGTTCGGTTCCAGGCGCTCCGGGTCGAAGTCGTCGATGTGGATGCGTCCGGCCCGGGTCTCGGCCAGGATCTCGGGTCCGCTCAGGATCACAGCCAGCTCCCCAGCAGTGCGTGGACGGCGGAGCGGTAGGTGTCCGCGTCCGCGCTGTTGTCGATCACCGCGTCCGGGGTGATCAGATCGATGTCGCGGGTCGAACGGTCGGCCCGGGACGGATCCCCCCGGCCGTCCAGCCTGCGCAGGCGCACCTCCTCGTCGCAGGTGACGCGCAGCACGCGGAAGCCGTGGGCACGCAGGGCCGGGGCGTCCACATGCGGATCGCGCAGGTCGTCGTTGACGATCAGGCCGGATGCCCCGGCCCCGGCGAGCCGGGAGGTGAAGTCCGCGACGAGCGAGTCCGGCCGGATGCGCCGCATCGCGTCGGCGAGCGCCTCCATCAGCACCTGGTCCTGGGCACCCTCCCGCAGGGGAGCGCCGGCCCGCCGGTACACCTCCGCCTGGAGGTCGTACAGCGGAGCGGCCAGCTTGACCCGGGTGTGGGCCAGGCCCTTGTCGCGCGCGTACTCCTCGATGAACGAGGCACAGGTGGACTTGCCGGCACCGGCCAGGCCCACCACGGATATCCGGAGCGAGGGTCCCGCGGCGGTCATCGCCCGTCCTCCTTCGCCGAGGCACGGCCCAGGACCGCGTCCGGGTCGATGTCGAGGGTTCCGCGCAGCCGCACCATCTCGACCGGGGCGAGCGGGGCGCGCAGCCCGGCCAGGCTCCGGTAGAACGCCGTGTAGTCGGGGACGAGATAGGTCTGCCAGGTGAAGAAGGTGGTGTCGACCTGGCGGTCCACGATCTTGTTCAGGTGCGCCCAGCGCTCGTTGGCGTCCGTCAGACGGCGCACGGTCAGCGGCTCACCCGGTACGACCCGCGGCAGCAGCAGCGCGGCCAGCCGCTTCGGCGCGGCCGTGAACTCCGAGCCCAGCCAGGTCTCGAAGACGTCGGGATCGATGAGGATCTTGTGCCCGGGCTCGTACGTGTCGACCTGCGGGTCCACGTGGTCGCGGACCAGCTGTTCCAGTCGCGGGTCGGCGCGGATCGTGCCGACGCCCACGTACGGGTAGTCGCGCCACGGGTGGACGGTCACCCGCCCGTCCTCGACCGTGCAGAACAGCTTGTCACCCGTGAAGTACCGCCAGCCCGGCCGGCGCAGGGCCGACAGCAGCGTGGTGGTCTTCCCCGCCCCCTTGGGCCCGGCGATGATCACCGCCTCGTCGTCCCGGTACAGCCCGGAGGCGTGCAGGACGACGGTGCCCAGGTCCTCCTCGTGCCGGATGACGAGATCGCGTACGAAGTCGATGACCTGAACCGTGGACCGCTCCGTGACGCGGACCAGGAAGGCGGTGTCCTTGGCGGTGTCGGCCGGCGCGTCCAGCAGCGTGTTCCGGTTGACGTAGCGGTGCCGGCCGTCGGAGTCCACGCGGTGCGCGTCGAAGTTGAACTCGGCGGCGCTGCTGCGCCGGATGACCGACTCCGGCAGGTCCCACACCCCGGGGTCCACGTCCGCGTCCGGGTCGTAGGAGCGTACGTCGACGGAGAAGGTGACCTCGCCGGCCGGGGAGGGCCCGAGCAGGTGCCGGAAGAAGCGGCGGACGGGTTCGAACGCCCCCTCCGCGTCCTCGGCCACGTCGAACCGTACGGTCGTGTGCAGGAAGTTCAGATAGACACTCATGCTCGGATCGCTCTCTGTCAGGCGGCGCAGGCCGTGAGGGCGCGCAGCAGTTCGTCGGCGTGGGCGCGGAAGGACTGTGACCAGATGGGTTCCAGCAGCGGTGCCAGGCCGTCGACCCCCAGGGCGTAGTCGAGTGCGTACGACACCAGCGTTCCGGCGCCGTCCGGGGCCAGGGACCAGGCCCCCGACAGGCTCTCCAGGTCGCCCGCGGTCTGCTCGAACCACAGCCGCGGCCCCGGCCCCGCAGCCTCGCGCTGGGTCCAGGTCACCGCGCTCCCGTTGAGCAGCACGGTCCACTCGCTGGTGCGGAAGTCCTGGTCGCGCGCGGCCAGGGGCCGTACGGACACCACGTGCCGGGCCCGGTCCGCGATCAGCGAACCGTCCTTGACCAGCGTCCATACGTCCTCCGGTGTCCGGTCCCGGATCAGCGTCCGGGCCTCGACCTTGGGCATGCGTTCCTCGCTCTCGTGTGGGCGGTCCGGGGACCGAGGGATCAGGCGGCCTTCATGAACGGGGCGAGGAAGCCGATGTCGAGGCCGGCCGCGCGGGCGAGCTCCGCCCAGACCCGAAGGGTGCGCAGCATGTCCCGCTGGCCCTCGGCGACCAACCGGTCGGGCAGTTCGCCGGGGAAGGCGTCCAGCAGCCGTTCCCACAGCACGTGGATCTCGTCCACGGCGCACGCACCGCCGCCGAACTCCTCGTGCAGCCCGAAGGCGGCCGCGAGTTCGGGACCGGTGGCGTCGGCGACCTCACGCATTCCGTACTCCAGCGCGAGGGCCAGGCAGTGCGCGTCGTCCACGGGGGCCCGCCCCGCCAGGCGCTGGTCGATGTCGAGCAGCTGCTCCAGGAAGCGGAGCTTCGCGGCCTGTTGCATCTGCGGCTGCTCGGTGCCCCCTTCGAGGTCCTCGATGTACGCCCGCCCCTCCGCCAGCATCAGCCAGGCGGCCTGCACCCATGCCTCGACGGCCTGCGGGCCCGCCATGATGTGCCCCGCCCGCACCGAGGGAAAGGGGGTCAGCTCGTCGGCGCCACGCACCTCGCGCGGTGTCCGTTCGCGGTTCTCGGTCATCTGCGATTCACCCCTGTCTACTGTGTGCCTCATCGCCCCGCCGCCTCGCCCGGGTAGCCGATACGCAGCCGGGCCGCTCCCGCCCGCAGGGACCTCAGCAGGTTCGCGGCGGCGCGCGCGTCGAGCCCCGCCGGTGCGTCGAGTCCCGCCGGGGTTCCGGTGAACGGCAGGTCGGAGCCGGCGTCCGGGAGTACGACTCCGCCGCCCGTGCCCAGGGCGAGTGAGGCACCCGGCAGAAAGCGGTGCACACCCCCGGTCTGTTCCACCTCCACCGTGACGGACGCGCCCGTGCCGGTGGCGCGTACGGCGGCCAGGACCAGGTCCGTGAGCGGCAGGGCCAGCGGCTCGCCGGCCGCCGACGGGTCGAGGAAGGTGTGCACGCCCTTGCGCAGCTCCTCAAGACCCAGCGCGACCGTGTCCAGGTGCTCGTCGGTCCGGCCGCCCTCGGTCATCAGCCTCGTCCAGCGCAGCACGTACCACTTGCGGGTGGTGTACACCTCCCCCTGGTGTGAGAGCAGCGCGTCCATCAGGTGCAGCAGCACGTTGTACGCGTAGCCCACCCGGCCACGAGTCTCGCCGGCCCGCTCGGCCAGCGCGGTGTGCACGACCTGCTCGACGGCGTTGTGCAGGGCGGCCCGGCACCAGACCCGGCTCAGGGAGGGCAGCGCCTCCAGATACGGGGCGGTGCCGTCCAGGGTGAGGCCGTTGACGATGCGCTCGGTCTGCTTGCGGCGGGGCTCGCGCTCCTTGTCCCAGACGCGGAAACCGGCCACCGTCCCCTCGGCCGGCAGGCCCGCGAGCCGGTCCAGCTCGCCCAGGTTCGAGGCGAGTTCGGCCTCGCTGAAGGACACGACCTCCAAGTGGTGGCCGTTCTCGAAGATCTTGGTGGAGATCCGGGGGCCGTCGATGGGCTCCCGCTGGATCCGGATGAAGTCGAGGTCACTGGTCGGGTTGGCCAGTCCCTGCACGGGCGAACTCGTCAGCAGCAGCAGCCCTTCACCGACCTGTTCGCGCATCAGCCCGGACAGCCACGCCGGGTCCAGGTCGCGGCCGGCCAGGAAAGCGGTCACCTGTGCGTGACGGCGTGCCGTCAGCTCGTCGGGGGACAGGGCGTGGGGAAAGCGGGACGGCATGACCCTCACCTTTCGTGTGTCGCTGCGGACTCGTGCTTCGGTGCGGACGCGTGTGTCGCCGCGGACTCGTGTGTCGCCGCGGACTCGTGTCCCGGTGGGTGCGAGGCGGCTCGGTACAGGGTTTCGGCGGACGGCCCCAGGCCCGCCCCGCCGAGCACCAGCGCGGCCGGCAGGGTGTTGTCGACGGGGTCCGCCGGGGCACCGGGAGCGATTCCGGGTCCGACCGCGGCGTGGACCGCGTGCAGCCTGCTGTCGCCGGTGTTGACCACATGGGCCCCGGGCTTGGCGGACCACCGGACCACCTTGTCGCCGCCGAGCAGTTCGGCGCTCGGCTGGTAGTCGTCGCCGAGGGCCACGTACACCACCTCGGACTCCGGCCGGGTGCCGGTGAGCGTCCGGCCGTCGGTGTCGAGGAAGGCGGCCACCACCGGGCGGCCCGTCTCCGGGTCGGTGATCGAGGAGAGCGCCGCGCACGCCCGGGCCATCAGGCGGTGGGACCGCGCGGGGTCGGCGGCGGCCTTCGGGGAGACCCACAGGGAGCCGTTGTTCGCCGGGTGATAGAAGATCTGGGACCCGTCCGGGTCCAGCGCGCCGTCCGCACCGGACGCGGCCAGTCCCGCGCGTACCAGCTGGTCGTTGAGGTGCACCAGACGGCTGCTGCCGACCATGCCGTGGTCGGCCCCCAGGATCACGGTGTCCTCCTCGCGGGCCCGGTCGAGCACCCGCCCCAGGACGGTGTCCGACCAGGCGTAGCAGCGCCGGATGTACGACCACACCCGCTCGGCGATATCGGGGCGGTGCGCGGCGCTGCGCTCGTCGCACCAGCCCAGGAACTCGTGGCCGACGTCATCGGTCATGGGCAGGTAGACGACCACCAGGTCCGCCTCGTGCGTCTCCAGGACCCCCTCGGCCGCCGCCGCGAACGAACGGGCGACGCACTCCACCGACGAGAGGAAGACCTCCTCGGCGGAGCCGTCGCCTCCCTCGGCCAGCCGGGGCCCGAACTCGCCCCGGCGGTAGAGCGGTCCGACGCCCTCGCCGGCGAACGGGAGACCGTGGGCGAGGCGGTGCACGCTCCTCGCGTTGCGCCCACCGGTCCGCGTCCGCCAGACCCCCGTGTGCACCAGCACCAGCCGCCCGGCCACCGGGACGCACCGCACCCAGGTGCCGTTGTACCGGTCCAGGCCGAACGGCCGCCACGGGGCTCCGGGCGTCAGGATCAGGTCCTCGCCGCCGGTCAGCCGGATCCGGGGCGCGGCCTCCGTCCCCTCGGCGCCGACCGTCACCTCGTACGGGCCGATGGTCCAGTGGTGCGTCGCCCGGCCGGGGTCCAGGGCGAGCAGCGCGTGCCGGACCAGCCGGCCGCTGTACGCCTCCACCGCGCTGTCCACGTGCGGCCCGACCCGGTCGTCGGCGGCGAAGACCCAGGGGGCATGGACGAGCGCACTCGTCAGGTCCTTCTCGGCCAGCGCCTCCCACACGGTCGGCACGGCCGGGAAGTCCGGTGCGAAGCCGCTCACATGGCTGGCGACGCCGTCCCCCGCGCCCGGCACCGTGAATCCGGTGACCTTGTGCTCGGTCGGCCAGGTGCCGGTGAACAGCGTGGCCAGGGACGGCGGGGTCTGGCAGTTGGGACGGGCCGGCCGCGCGGCGGCGAAGACACCGCGTTCCCGCATCCGGGTGACGGAGGGCAGCGCCCCCTCCCGCTCCAGCCGGTCCACCACCCAGTGGGCCCCGGCGTCCCAGATCACCCAGTAGACGGTCATGCCACGCCCCACGCCCGCAGCAGCCCCGGCAGGTCCGCCACGGAGTCCAGTTCGGCGGACGCCTGCCCGGTGAGCCCCTCCGCCCGTTGGTCCTCGTACTTCCCGGTGCGGACCTGCACGGTACGGAAGCCGGCCGCCCGGCCCCCCGCGATATCGGTCGTGGCGTCGTCACCGACCACGACGCACGACTCCGCGGACAGGTCCAGGGACCCGGCCGCGAGCGCGAAGAAGTCGGCGGAGGGCTTCCCGAGCACCGTCGCCTCGGCCCCGGAGGCGTAGGCGACGGCCGCGACCACCGCACCGGTGTCCAGATGGTCGCCGTCGGCCCGTTTGAAGTAGCGGCCGGTCTGCAGGGCGATCAGCCGGGCCCCGCTCCGTACGGCCCGGAAGGCTCCGTCCAGCGCGGCGTAGTCGAGCGTGTCCCGGCAGTCGCCGATCAGCACATGGCTGTACGGGGGCTCCGCCGCCAGCGTCGGCAGCACCGTGCCCAGCTCCCGTGACACCAGGGGATAGGTGCGGGCACCGGCCGCCGTCAGCAGCCGGGCCGCCGCCACCACCGGGGTGAACAGCTCATCGGCGTCCACGGCGATGCCGTACTCCGCCAGCTCCTTCCGGATGCGCTCGGACGGTTTGGAGTCGGTGTTGGTCAGGAAACGCAGTCCCACGCCCAGCTCGCGAAGCGCCGCCAGGGCTTCGACCGCCCCGTCGATCACCGCGCCCCGGGCGTAGAGCGTGCCCTCCAGGTCGAGGAGGACGGCGCGTACGGGGGCCGCCGGCATCAGACCGCCTTCCGGACGAGCTCGGGCCGGGCCGCGACCGCGTCCTTGAGGAAGGTGCGCTTGGAGTAGTAGCCGCGCCGGTCGTCGAGGCCGTGCTCGCGCAGGAACGCCTCCAGCCAGCTCACGATCTCGTCCATCTCGGCCAGCACCGCGTCCTCGTCCGGCGGGACGGCGACCCGGCTGCGCAGATACTCCAGTTCGCACTGGTTGAGCGTCACCCGGTGGTCCTCGACCAGGCTGCAGTGGTCGAAGAAGATGCCGTAGACGTGCCCGGTGCGCACCGATTCGAAGTTGACGTCGTAGCGGACGCGGCGGAACGAGGGCAGCCGGACGGCCTCCACCCCCAGCTCCTCGCGGATGTACCGCTCGAAGCCGCCGTCGTCCGTCAGGTCGAGGCCGTAGGTGTGGCTCTCCCGGCGGTCGAAGCCGTCCTCGGCGTACCACTTCCGCTTGAGGAGGTGCTTGCCGTCGGTGGTGGGGATGAAGGAGGCGTAGCCGACCTCGGCCTCCGTGGGGCCGGTCACCTCGAAGAGGTGGTTGAGGTAGTCCCACGCCTGGTACTCGTCCCGGTACTCCATCACATAGCCGGGCAGCGAGCCGCCGAGCAGACTGCCGTACATCTCGACGGTGAGGGTCCAGATGTCCACCGGCGGGCTGAGCGTGTACTTGTACTCCAGCTCGCGGCCGGCGAAGCACTTGCGGTAGTACCGCTGGTGGTTGTTGAGGAGGAGGAACTGCTCGGCGTGCAGCCGGACCGCCTCCGGCAGCCATCCCAGCTCCTCGACGCCGGCGGTGGGCACCGGTTCGGGGGTGATCCGGATGAAGCAGGCGTCCTCCGCCAGGAACCTGATCTGACTGTGCACATGGGCGTGCTCGCCGTCCGCGGTGACATAGAAGAGCGGTACGAGGGGACCGGTGGGTCCGTCGGCGGCCTCGGAGACCGCCGTGCGTACCGCCTCCCCGGGCAGCATGCCGGGGAACAGCTCCTCGCCCCGCGCCTTGGTGGCGTGCCACCGGCTTCCGCCGAAGGTCCGGGCGGCCGGCTCCAGGGGCCCGAGCGCGTCCCAGCGCAGCACGACGGTGTTGCTCGGGAAGGGCTGTTCCACCGGCGCGCCGAGCTCCACGAGGACCACCGGGTCGGTGTCGGCGAGCGGGGCGGTGCCGTTGAGGAGGTGCAGCCCGCCCAGGACCAGCCAGGCCCGCCGGGCGGCGGGGCCGGTCGCCGGGGCGGCGGAGGTGACGGTGCGGCTCATGCGCGTTCTCCCTTGCGGCCGGTCGTCGCGACCGTGCCATCGCTGATCACTGCTTCGGCCCCTTCGATCCCGGCGGCGGTCACCGCGGGAATCCCCGCCTCGCGCAGCAGGATCGCCAGGTGCCCCAGGGCGGAGCCCCGGTCGAAGACGAATCCGGCCACGTGCTCGATGAGGACGGAGAGCACCGCGTACGGCCGTGCGGCGCTGATCACCGGCTTCTCGTCGTACGAGGTGACCAGGTCGAGAATCCGGCCGAGCCCCTCGTGCTCGGTGACGTCCTTGGACTTGTCGATGGAGACGGCCGGGCCGATGGACAGCCGTCGCAGCATCTCGTCGTCGTCGATCCGCAGCAGCGGTCCACGAGCGGTTCCCGGGGAGATGCAGACCTCCCCGCGGGCCACCGTGACATCGTCGTCGCCGAGGACCGAGTGGTCGACGAAGTAGAGGGTGCCGCCGTCGAGGACCCATTCCAGGGTCACCGGACCGTGCACCGCGTGCATGGCCGCCGTGAACCGGGCCAGTTCGGCGAGATGCGGGCGCAGGACGGCCCCGGTGCCGGGCCACACCGGTCCGTCCGCACCGCCGAGCACCGCGGCCACGTCCTCGACGACCACCGCCTCGCCGCCCGCCGTGCCCCGGTTCAGGGCCATCAGGCCCTCCTCGGCGTACTCGACGACCAGCCCGCCCGAGGCCGTCCGCCGGGAGATCACGCCGAGTTCGCCCCGGATGAAGTCCCGCACGATGACCGTGTGCAGCTCCGTACCGTCGGGGGCCGCCCCGGTGGTGACGGCGAGCTGTTTCGGGACCTCCGCCTTGGGCACCACGATCTGGCGCAGGTTCTCGCCGAAGTCGAGGACGCACTCCCCGGAACCGCCCGCGAGCAGCCCGCGCAGGGTGGCCGTGCCCTCGCTCCCGTGCAGACCCAGGCCGTTGAAGCGCAGGACCCAGCCCGGGCCGGTGGAGATCTCGTGCGCGTGTGCCAGCCGGTGTGCGGGTCCGCGCTTGGCGCTGTAGCCACTGTGCACGGCCGCCACGGCTCCCAGGCCGAAACCGGCCGGCAGCTCGTCGGTGTAGAGGCGGTGCGCCTCGGTCACCGGCTCGGGGGAGCGGCCCGCCACTTCGCGGGAGGCCGTGAGCGGGCGTACCTGGACGAGGTGGACGCCCTGGGCGTCGGCGGCCCACTCGACGTCGACGTCGTGCCCCCGGCTCGCCCGCAGCCGGCGCACGAGGTCCACGACCTGACGGAGGGTCTCCTGCTCGGCGTCGTCCTGGCCGGGGTCGGCCGGCTCGTCCGAGTCGATGCGCCGGGGCACGGCGACGCCGGCGACGAGTTCGTCGGCGAGCCCGTCGACGTACTCGACGCAGACCCGGTCACCGTCGCCGTCGAGACCGGTGAACGCCACTCCGGCGAGGTCCGGGCGGACCAGCCGCTGCACGATGACGGCGAGGCGTGGCTCGGGCGAGAACCGGCCGGCCCGGATGCGGGCGGCCACGGCCGGGGCCTCGTAATACGAACGCCAGCAGGCCTCCACAGCCTCGATGACGGCGTCCGCGCCGGTGATCCCGAGGTAGGACGTGTGGATGCCGGCGAGGCTGGAGCTCTCGGTGTCCTCGTCGAGTCCCGAGGAGCGGACGGCCAGTTCGACCTCCGTGCCCCCCGACGGCGGGAACATCTCGGCCAGTCGTACGGCCAGCAGCTCTCTGGCCTGGTCGGGCATCCGGATGCCGGCACCGATGTCCCGGATCGCGGCCACCGAGTCGGTGAAGAAGGCTCCGACCGTCGCCTTGAGATCGGTGAACGCGTCGCCCAGCGCCGCGTTCTGCGCGTCCGTGAGCGCGTCGGTGAACTCGCCCGCGGGCACACAGATCGCCGCCGGGACCCGGAAGTCGTGGTGGCAGGCGGCGAGCTGGCCGAACTTGGGCCCCGTCTCGGCCGGGTCCACGCTGGTGCCGAGTCCGGGGAAGCGCTGGCGGGCGAACTGCTTGTCGAAGTCGATGTGGATGTCGCTGGAGCGTGGGCCCGCCGACCCCTGGTACTTGCCGTCGTAGAGGACGATCTCGCCCTGGGGGCGCCACCACATCATCTGGCCGATGTTGATGCCGGGATACACCCGGACCCGGTTCATCGTGTACAGCTGCAAGGTCCACTGGCCCGTGTACCCGATGTCACCCAGGCTGGCCGAGAGGTTGATGAACAGGCCGAGCCGTGCGACCGAGGACCGGGCCGCGAAGGTGGGTGCGTAGTGCTCGCTGCCCAGGACCTCGACCGTATGGGCCAGATAAAGCCTTCCGGGCTCCAGGACATAGCCCTCGGCCGGGATCTCGATCTCCTCGAAGTCGTTGGCCCGCCGGGCGTCCAGAGGCATGCTCGCGTAGGTGCGCAGCGTGGTGCCGAGACGGAAGTTATAGCTGTTCGGGTTCACCTGTTCCGGTGCGAACGGCTCGATCGTTATGCGGCCGTTCGTTCGTTCTCGCTCGATTTCCGGCCCGGTGAGAATCATGGGTCGTCCCGTTCGCTCGATCTGTGGAAGAGGGTGTACGGGCCCGTGCGGCGAGCTCGCGGAGCACGCCGAGTGCGTTGTGAGCAGGGGTAGTTGGGGGGACCGGGGGCGCTGTTGTGGGACAGGAGGTCATGAAGTTACCTTCGCTCGGGCGCAAGTTCCCGTTCACCCACCGACCACCTCAGTTCCCGGTGCAGGGGGGTGGTGGATGAATCACCATGCCAGACCGTGCAGATGAATGAGCGAGGAGCGAGGATCAGCTAGCTGCATGGCAAGTTGCTGACATGCCTAGTAAAAGGGGGAGTAATGGGTGCCGAGGCAACAGCGGGCGAGGGTGGGGTGTCCGAAAATACCCTGCGGACTGTGTATGAATATGCACTGCACCATACGGACGGCCGTACATTTTCGGTCAACTGCATAAGTAAGCACACCGATGTGCCCCTCGCGCAGGTGACCATGGCCGTTCGAGAACTCCACGCCATGGGCCTGCTCAGTGGTGGCCGGGACGAAGGGCTTCGGGCCGTGGCGCCCGAGGAGGCCGTGGCCTCCGTGGTGGACCCCCTCGACCGTGAGATACGCACGCGTCGCGCGTTCGCGGAGGAGAGGCGGGCTTCCATCATGTCCTTCCTGCCGGTGTTCCAGTCGAGCCAGTACTCGCGGGAGAGGAAGAGCAAGTTCGAGATCCTGGAGGAACTCGCGCAGATCCGGACGGCCATCGCCGACCTGACCGCGCGGGCCCGGACCGAGATCCTCACGGCCCAGCCGGGCGGCCCCCGCGAGGAGGGCGCTTTCCAGGAGGCGGAGCTCCACGGCCGGGCCGTGCTCGACCGGGGGGTGCGGATGCGCACGCTCTACCAGCACACGGCCCGGTCCAATCCGGCCACCGCCGCCTCCATCACCCGGCTCTCCCGGCTGGGTGCGCAGATCCGGACCACCGACGACCACTTCAGCCGGCTGCTCGTCTTCGACGCCGAGACGGCGATCATCTTCCTCCCCGGAAACCCGCGGAGCGCGGTGGTCGTCCGCGAGCCCCATATGGTGGCCTTCATCGTGGACACCTACGAGCGGCTGTGGCTGGCGGCCGAACGCTGCGTCCCGGCCGCCGGTGCCCGGAGCGAGGTGGCGGACGACATACGGCAGGCCATCGTCCGTCTGCTCATGGAAGGGATGACGGACGCCTCCGTCGCCAACCGCCTGGGCATGTCCGTACGCACCTGCCGTCGCCATATCGCCGACCTCATGGAAGAGTTGGGCGCCCAGAGCCGTTTCCAGGCCGGCTACCTGCTGACCGCCGGAGCCGGCCGCGACGGCGCGCTCCCCGCGACACGGGAGGTGCGCCCATGACCGGCGAGGACACCGTGACCGTGCACGGCGAGGTACGCCCCGGATTCGAGGGCGTCCGTGAGGCATTCACCCAGGTGGTACGCGACCAGCCGGAGCCCACCGGACTGCAACTGGCCGTCCACCGCGACGGAGAACGCCTGGTCGACCTCTGGGCCGGGCCCGGCACCCGGGCGTCGAGCCTCATGGGTGTGTTCTCGGTGAGCAAGGGAGCCGTCTACCTCGTCGTGGCGATGCTCGTCCAGGACGGTGTCCTCGACCTGGACCGCCCCGTGGCCTTCTACTGGCCCGAGTTCGGACAGGCCGGCAAGGAACGGATCACGCTGCGCCAACTGCTCGCCCACCAGGCGGGCGTCATCGGTGTCGACGAGGGCTTCACCGTCGAGGAACTGGCCGACGACCAGGTGATGGCCGAACGGCTCGCCGCCCAGGCCCCCTACTGGGAACCCGGGACCGCCTTCGGCTACCACGGACTCGTCATAGGCGCCCTCACCGGGGAGGTCGTCCACCGGGCCACCGGCCGCAGCCAGCGGGACTGGTGGGAGCGGCGGGTGCGCGCCCCGTACGGCCTGGACTTCCACCTGGGGCTGCCGGAGGAACTGGAGCCCCGCTATCTGCCCGTACTGCCCGCGGTGGCCGGGCCGGAGGAGGCGGTGGAGGAGGAGAACCACCTGCGGGACATCGCCTTCAGCACTGCGCACCTGCCGAGCCTCCACGCCTTCCCGAACCACCGGCTGACCAGGGCGCTCGGCCAGGGAGCCGCCGGCGGTGTCGCCTCCGCCCGGGGGATGGCCGGTGCCTATGCGGCGGCGATCGGGGTGCTGGACGGCCGGCCGCCGCTGCTCGACCCGGACACCGTGAAGGCGTTCGGCCGGGTCCACTCCGAGGGCATCGACCGGGTGGGCGGCGGCGAGAACAGCTTCGGCCTCGGCTTCCACCCCCTGGGGCTGCGGTACCGGGGCCTCGGCCCGGACGCCTTCGGGCACGGGGGCGCGGCCGGGGCCCTGGCGTTCGCCAGCCCGCGGCTGGGTATCGGATACGGGTACAACCGCAGCCGGTTCGCCCTCGGGGACAGTGCGGACAGGGAGAACACGCTGCTGATCGACGAGGTGGTCAGGGCGATCGACCGCACCGCCGCTCAGGGTCGTTCGTCGGGAGCACGTGGAGTCAGCGGCTCTGGCAGCATGCACCGAGGGTGATGCGGAGCGGCACGGGGGGGGGTTGAGGGCATGGCAGAAGAAGGCACGGAAGCGGGTACGACCGACGGGACACCGGAGCTGTGTTTCCGGATTCTCGGGCCCCTGGAGGCCACGGCCGGAGGCGACCGGCTGCTGCTCTCCGGTGTGGTGCAGGAACGAGTGCTGTCCATGCTGCTCCTGGAGCCCGGCCGGGTCGTGCCCATGCCCCGGCTCGTCGAGGCGGCCTGGGAGGAGGAGCCGCCGGCCACCGCCTCCCACCAGGTCCGCAAGGCCGTCTCGGACCTGCGGCGCCGGCTTCCGGGCGACGGGGTCATCCTCACCGACGGCAGCGGCTACCGCATCGTCGTCTCCCAGGCGCAGCTGGACCTGATGGAGTTCGACGCCCGGATCCGGGCCGCCGACGAGGCGCTGCGCGAGGGCCGTCGGGAGGAGACCGTCACCCTGCTGGAGGCCGCGCTCGGGCTGTGGCGCGGCTCCGTCCTCTCCGGCCAGGGCGGCTCCGTGATCGAGGCCGCGGCCACCGCCCTGGAGGAACGCAGGCTGGAGGCGACCGAGGGGCTCTGCGACCTGCGGCTGCAACTCGGCGTCAGCGGTGAACTCGTCGCCGGACTGCGCGTGCTGGTCGCCGCACACCCGTTGCGCGAGACCTTCCGCAGGCAGCTCATGCTCGCCCTCTACCGCACCGGGCGGAAGGCCGAGGCGCTCAGCGAGTACGGACAGGTCCGCGAGTACCTCGCCGAGGAACTGGGCGTCGACCCGGGCCCGCCGCTGACCAAGCTCTACGAGGAGATACTGCGCGACGAACCCGGCCTGGTGCTGCCGCGCCAGGGGCCCCCGCCCGCCCCGGACGAACCCCCCGCGTCGTCGGTCCGGGTCTGCACCCTGCCCCAGCCGCTGGCCGACTTCACCGGCCGGGCCGGGGAACTCGCCGAACTCCTGCGGTGTGTCGCGGCGTCCGAGCGCCCGGACGGCACCGACAACAGAGCGGCCCGGGTCGTCGCCGTCGACGGCATGGGCGGCTCCGGCAAGACCTCGCTCGCGGTCTGGGCCGCGCACCTGCTCGCCGACCGCTACCCCGACGGGCAACTCCATGTGGACCTGCGCGGGTTCACCCCCGGCGAGCAGCCGCCGGTCCCGCCGGGGACCGCCCTGCACCACCTGCTGACCTCACTGGGCGTGGACGACGACCGGATCCCCAGCGACACGGAGGCCAGAGCCCACCTCTGGCGGACGCAGGTCGCCGGCCGGCGGCTGCTGCTCCTCCTGGACAACGCCGCCCACGTCGACCAGGTGATGCCCCTGCTGGCCGCTTCCCCCGGCTGCCTGGTGCTGATCACCAGCCGCTCCCGCCTGCTGGACCTCGACGGCGTCAGCTGGGTCTCCATGGGCCTGATGACGCCGCAGGACAGTGCCGCGCTCGTGGCGGCGACCCTGGGCGCGGACCGGGTCGGGGCCGAGCCGGAGGCGGCGGCGGAACTGGCCGAGCTCTGCGGCCATCTGCCGCTCGCCCTGCGCATCGCCACGGCCAGGCTGCGCAACCGGTCCTCGTGGACCCTGCGCTACCTCGTCGAACGGCTCCGCGACGAGACCCGCAGACTCGACGAACTGCGTTCCCCGCAGCGCAGCGTCTCCGCGACCCTGCATCTGTCGTACATGGCCCTGGACGAGCCCCAGCGCACGGCCTTCCGCACCCTCGGACTCCACCCGAGCACCGGAGTGGACGTCCACTCGGCCGCCGCCCTGCTGGGCACCGGACCCCATGAGGCGGAATCGACCCTCGAAGTCCTGCTGGACATGCGGCTGGTCCAGCAGCCGCAGGTGGGCATCTACACCCTCCACGACCTGGTGCGCAGCTTCGCCCGCAGTCTGTGCGGTCCGGCGACGGCGCAGCACGACCACGAGGTGGTGGAACGGCTGCTCGGCTACTACCTCACCGCGACGGACATGGCCTGTCAGGTCCTCTTCCCCGGACGCGAACAGCGCGACAACGGGATTCCGGCGTACGAGGGCAGCCTGCCGTCCTGCGTCGACGCCGAGGCGGCCCGTGCCTGGTTCGACCGTGAGCACAGCGGTCTGCTGGCCGCCGTCTCGCTGGCGGAGCTGCGCGGCCTGCACCGCCACACCGTCTGCCTCACCCGCAACGTCAGCTTCCATCTGAACGCGCGCGGACAGTTCGACGACCTGTGGAACACCTGCCGGAGCGCCCTGGCGGCCGCCCGCGCTCTGGACGATCCCCAGCTGCTCTGCGTCACCCTGTCGAACGTCGGGGTGGCCTGCTGGAAGGTGGGCAGGTTCGCCGAAGGCCTGGAAGCCGCGCAGGAGGCCAGAGACGTCGCCGTCGCGCTCGGGGACCGGCGTATCCAGGCCCACAGCGAGTCGACCATCGGACTGCTCGCCTCGATGCTCGGCCGGTACGAGGAGGCGCTGACCCTGCTGAGCGAGGCCGTCGACCGCTCCGCGAAGCTGGGCGCCAGCCGCGCGGAGGCGGAGGGCCTGTCCACCCTGAGCACGCTGTACGAGAAGTGGGGCCGGTACACGGAGGCGGCGGACGCGGCACGCCGTTCCCTGGAGATCAGCCGGAACATCGGCTACCACGGCAATCTGGTCATGTCGATGACGGATCTGGCGTTCGCCCTGGTGGGGCTGGGGCAGCTGGAGGAGGCGGAGGAGAATCTCGCACGGGCGCGGGCGCTGAGCGAACTACGGACCGCGCCGGGGGACGTCGGGCTGGTCCTCGCCCTGTCCGCGAAGGTGGCGCATCTGCGGGGGCGGGTCCCCGAAGCCGAGCAACTCGCGGTCCGGGCCGTGGACATCGTCCGTACCGGGGCGACCCCCGTACGGCTGGCGGAGGTGGAGAACCTCATCGGCCATCTGCGGTGCGCGCTGGGGGACCACGAGGCCGCTCTGGTCCTGCACCGCCACGCCCGGAAGGCGGCCGTGGACATGGGTTTCTGCTCGGAGGAGGCGTCCGCGCTGGCCGGTACCGCCCGCGCGGAGGAGGCGCTCGGCGACACGGAGGCCGCCGCGGGGCACCGGGCCGAGGCCGATCGGCTCTACGCCTTCATGGGGGTCCGCAATCCGCAGACCCTGTGCGCCTGAGCCCTGGGGCACCGCCCGGTTCAGGGGGTGGTGGGGGGGTTCGCGGGACCGGCGTTGTTGGCGAGGACCGTGCTCGTCGCGGTCGCGTCGTTCCCGGCCAGTCCGGCGTCGACGGCCACCAGGAGCGCCGGCGCCGTCATGAGCAGGACGGCGACCAGGCCGGCGATGCGTGCGGTGCGGCTCTGGCTGCGGTTCGTGTGCGTGTTCATCTCGAACTCCTTCGGAGGATCCGGGGTGGTGGTGAGCGGTCCGGCTTCCGGTCCCGCTCTCGACGGATCCCAAGGTGCCGGGGGGCGTTCCCGGGCGGTTACCGCTCCGTTCCCGGATCGAGGGAGGCGACCTGGAGCGGGGTTCCCGTGACCTTCACCGGGCTGGGACCGGCGGGGGTGAGCGCCACCTCCGTCCGCATTCCGCCGAACTCGTGGCCGATCAGATCGAGCAGGCGGCGGACCGTCTCCCGCACACCGGCCTGCTCCGACTCGCCCAGGGGCGGCCGGCGCTCCGGCCAGGCGATGCCGAGAAGAAGGTGCATTCCGCTCACGGACACCGTGTCGACCAGGCACACCGGCTCCGGTTCGTCCCCGTCCGGGTCGGCGGGTCCGGGCGCCGGCTCCCGGCCCAGGATCCTCCGCAGCTCCGCCCGGTCCGGGAGCCAGGACGCGGTGCGCGCGGGGCCGGGGTCCAGGTTCCGCAGGGCGTCGAGCACGGCGGGTTCGGCGTCGCCCCCGCTCACGACGTAGTCGATGCCGGATCCGGCGCCCGCGTCCGCGACCAGGTCCCGCAGGGTGCGGGCCGGGTCGTCGGTGGTCAGCGTCCGCTCGGGCGGAATCCCGCAGGCGGCGCCGGAGCCGGTGCGGCGCAGCGCCCAGGGCTCCAGCCCGGTGTCCGAGACGGCGCGGACGAGCCCGTCGTCGGGGGTGAGCAGCAGGACGCGGCAGGGCTTGTACATCAGGCTCGCCTCGCTGGTGATCCGGTCCGGCCGGAGGGGACGGGGGACTCCGTCACGGCGGGGGCGCTCAGGTGTCCGGCTGCCAGAGCCGCGTAGAGAGCGGCCCCCGACAAGAGCACGGACTCGTCGAAGTCCGCACGCGGGGAGTGGTTGTCGGGAGCGGTGAGGGGGTCGGCGCCCGGCGTGGTGGCGCCGAGGAACACCATGGCCCCGGGCACCTCGTCGACGACGCGGGAGAAGTCCTCGGAGCCGGTCATCGGCCGGGGCAGCGTCTCGTAGCCGTCCGCCCCGAAGAGTTCGCGGGCGGTACGGGCCACGGTGTCCACCGCGGTGGCGTCGTTCACGGTCACGGGGTAGAGGGGCCGCCAGCGCACCTCGGCCGTGACGCCGTGTGCCGCCGCCACGCCGTGGCAGACCTCGGTCAGCGCCTGTTCGGCGCGGGCCCGGGCCTCCGGGGAGAACGTACGGACCGTGGTGTCGAAGACGGCGGTGTCCGGGATGATGTTGTTCTGCGTGCCGGCGTGGAAGGAACCGGTCGTCACCACGACGGGGTCGAAGACGTCGAACCCGCGGGTGACCCGGGTCTGCATCCCGACGACCATCTCGCAGGCCACCGGCACGGGGTCCTGCGCCGTGTGCGGCATCGCCCCGTGACCGCCGGTCCCGCGGACCGTGACGGTCAGGTTGTCGACCGCGGCCATGGTGGGCCCGCCGCGGGCGCTGAAGCGGCCCGAGGGCCGTCCGGAGGCGGTGACGTGCAGGGCGTACGCGGCCGTCGGCCGGTTCCCCGAGACGTCCAGGACCCCTTCGTCGAGCATGAGGCGTGCTCCGTCGTGCCCTTCCTCGCCGGGTTGGAACATCAGGACGACGTCCCCGGCCAGCCGGTCCCGGTGGTGGGCGAGCAGCCGCGCGGCGCCGGTCAGCATCGCGGTGTGCAGATCGTGTCCGCAGGCGTGCATGGCCCCGTTGCCGGACGCGAAGTCCAGCCCGGTCAGCTCGGTCACCGGCAGGGCGTCCATGTCACCCCGGAGCAGCACGGTCGGGCCCGGCCGTGCCCCCCGCAGTACCGCGGTCACCGAACTGAGCCGGCGCCCGGTGGAGACCTCAAGACCCAGCCCGTCCAGGGCGTTCAGCACGGCCTCCTGGGTGTACGGCAGCTCCAGGCCCACCTCGGGCCGGGCATGCAGGGTCCGCCGCAGCCGGACCATGTCGTCCTGGACGCTCCGCGCGTCCTCCAGCAGACCGTCGGTCGGGCGGCCGCTCATCGGGCCACCGCTTCCCGCAGCCGGCGCGGGCCGGTCCCGGCGGACTCGTCGCGTATGACGTCCGACAGCCTTCGCACGCCCTCCCGCACGGCGCTCACGGCCGGGTAGGAGTAGGAGAGCCGCAGATTGCGCGCGCCGCCCCGGGTGTGGAATCCGGCCCCCGGCACATAGGCCACCCCGCCGTCGATGGCGCGGGGCATCATCGCGCGTGCGTCCAGGTGCTCCGGCAGGGTCAGCCAGACGAAGAACCCGCCCTCGGGCACCGTCCAGGACACA
Source organism: Streptomyces sp. NPDC097595 (assembly GCF_044761525.1). Lineage (NCBI taxonomy): Bacteria > Bacillati > Actinomycetota > Actinomycetes > Kitasatosporales > Streptomycetaceae > Streptomyces > Streptomyces sp. NPDC097595. The sequence continues at coordinate 327,263 of NZ_JBIWCN010000003.1, forward strand.
CCGTCCGGCATCGTGACGGCGAGCTCGTCGAGCATGGCGTCCCGGCGTTCGCGGTACAGGCTCCGCACGGCGCCGAGATGGCCCTGCCAGGACCAGGTGCCCAGGAACCGGCTCACCGTCCGCTGGGCGAGTTGCGAGTGGGAGAGCATCGCGCTCTCGGCGGCGAGCACCAGGGTGTCCGCCAGCGCACGCGGGGCGCGTACCCAGCCCACCCGCAGCCCCGGAGCGAGGGTCTTGGAGAACGAGCCCAGATAGATCACCTGGTCCGGGGCGTCGGCGCACAGGGCCCGGTGCGGCTGCTCCCCGAAGTGGAGCAGCCCGTACGGATTGTCCTCGACGATCAGCACACCGGCCCGCCGGCAGACCTCCAGCACCTCCCTGCGGCGGGCGGCGCCCAGCACCCGGCCGGTGGGGTTGTGGAAGGTGGGCACCGTGTAGAAGAACTTCGCCGGACGTCCCTCGGCCGCGCACAGGGCGAAGGCGTCGGCCAGCGCCTGGGGCACCACACCGTCCTGGTCCATGGCGACCTCGACCACGCGGGCCTGGCCCGCCGCGAACGTGCTCAGCGCGGTGACGTACGTGGGCCCCTCCGTCACGACCGTGTCGCCCGGATCGACGAGCACCCGGGTCACCAGGTCGAGCGCCTGCTGCGATCCGACCGTGACCAGGACCTCGTCGGGGGGTGCCGCGATGCCCTCCGCCGCCATGACCTCGCAGATCCGCTCGCGCAGCACCGCGTCGCCCTGGGCGGAGCCGTACTGGAGCGCGTCCGGACCCGCGGTGGCGAGTACGTCCTCCAGGACCGAGCGCAGCGCCTGGTCGGGCAGTGCCTCGGGGCTGGGCATCCCCCCGGCCAGCGAGACGACGTCGTCACGGGCCGCCATGGAGAACAGGGCCCGGGTCTCGGAGGGCACCATGCGGCGAGCCCGCTCGGCCAGGCGCAGCGGTGGGGCCGTGACCGTGTCCAGGAGCGGGATCGGCTGGAACGAGAGCATGGGGTGTCTCCAGAGGGCGTGGTGGCGGATGGGATGCGGGTGCGGTGCGGCGGTGGGACCCCGGCGGGCTCAGGCCGCCGGCGTCAGCTCCGGTTGGGCCCCGGCCTCTTCCTTCGCCGCTGCGGCGGTCCGGGGGACGAAGCGGACGGCCGCCCAGAGCCCGCAGGCCGCGAACGGCACCAGCAGGGCGGCGAGGGTGAGGAAGGCGGCGGTGAGCGACTGCCGGGCGGCCAGGCCCAGCACGGGCATCAGGGCGGCGGTGCCGCCGCCGATGGCCAGGAGCCGCAGCGAGGCCATCTTCGCCTTGTCCATCGGTCCCGCGTGCTGCTGGAGGAGCGTCAGGAGCAGGGTGATGGCGTTCAGGTTGGCGAAGCCGGCCAGGAAGAACCCGACGTAGTGCAGGGCGGGCGCGGTGGTGAAGGCGAGGGCCACCGCGATGACCGCCTGGAGCGAGACCCAGACCGGGAGCAGCGCCTGACGCACCGTGTACCTGGTGAAGAGGGTCGCCGTGATCATCCCGGCCCCCAGGGTGCCCTCCAGCGCCGAAATGGCCCACGGCTGCCCGCCGTGCCAGGCGTCGACCAGGGGCACCACCAGGGTGGAGAGGCCGTAGGAGTACACGAAGTCGCCCGCGCACATCAGGACCATCCCGAAGACCACCACCTCGTGGCGGTGCCGGCGGAACAGCCCCGCCCAGTCGTGCAGAAGACCGGGCAGCGCCGAGCGCAGGGTGCTCTCCCGGAGCCGTCCGGCCGATTCCTGGCGGGGTACCCGGAGCCGGGAGACCACCGTCGCCGCCACCGAGGAGACCACCACGTCGACCAGCAGGGCCTGGGTGGCCGTACCGACCATCAGGACCAGGCCGAGGGCCGCCATCCCGATCAGGCTGCCGGCCTGGATCGCGATACCGATCAGGCTGTTGAAGGCCACGGCGCGTTCGCCCGCGATGTGGTGCGCGGTGAACTTGAAGAAGGCGGTGCGCTGGACGTTGTCGAAGATCGCGAGGAAGACGGCGGCCGTGCCGACCACCGTGACGACACCGTCGCCGGTGGAAAGGGCGATGACGATGACGCCCACGGTCAGTGCCCGCAGCACGCTGCACAGCACATAGACGATCCTGGAGTCGAAGGCGTCGACCACCGGCCCGGAGAACGGGAGCACCGCCACCGCGCCCAGCCCCTGGAGGGCGAAGATCATGGCGAATGCCTGGGCGTTCCCGGTGTGCTGGAACAGCGTCTGTCCGAGGGCCAGGGTGTACAGGCCCATGCCGATGCTCGACACGAGGATCGAACCGAGCATGGTGCGCGCGGTGGTGTCGCGGAGGATCATGAGCCCATCACCCTGACCGTGGCCTTGCCGGTGTTCCCGCCGGCCAGCATCTCCAGGAAGGCGTCGACGATCCGGTCGAAGCCCTCGGTCACGGTGTGCCGGTCCAGGACCGTTCCGGCGGCGAGCGCGGGCAGCAGCAGCCGCTCCAACTCGTCCTGTGCGTCACGGTGGTTGCGTACCAGGAAGCCCTCCAGCCGGATGCTCTTCTCCACCAGGTCGAAGAGGTTGCGCGGTGCCGGTGGCGGCTCGGCGGAGTCGTACTGGGCGATGGCACCGCACCAGGCGATCCGTCCGTACTCGCGCATCGCGCCGATCGCGGCCTCCAGGTGCTCGCCGCCCACGTTGTCCACGTAGACGTCGATCCCCTCGGGCGCCGCCTTCGCCAGCTGCTCGGCGAGCCCGCCCTCCCGGTAGTCGAAGGCCGCGTCGAAGCCCAGCTCCTCGGTGAGGAAGCGGACCTTCTCCGGAGAACCGGCGCTGCCGATCACCCGGCCCGCGCCCATCAGCCGCGCCAACTGCCCCGCGGCACTGCCCACACCGCCGGCCGCGGCCGAGATGTGGACCGTCTCGCCGGGGTTGAGCCGGGCGATGCGGCTGAGGGCCACATGGGCGGTGAGGCCGGTGCCGCCCAGGATCCCGAGGTAGGCCTCGGGCGGTACGCCGGGTGTCCGCGGCAGGACACGTACGTCCTCCGGGCGCACGACGGCGTGGGTGCGCCAGCCCTGGCGGTGGAAGACGAGATCGCCTTCGGTCAGACCGGGGGCGCGGGAGGCGACGACCCGGCCGATGGAACGGCCCTCCAGCGGGGCCGACAGCTCCCATGCGGCGTCCATGTTCTCCCGCATGTACGGGTCCACGGACAGGAGCTGGTTCTCGACCAGCGCGGTGCCGGGCCCAGGGGCGGGCACGGGCCCCTCGACGAAGGCGAACTCGGCGCCGGTCGGCCGGCCGCGGGGCCGGCTCACCTGCTGAACGGATCGGGCGGTCTGAGACATCAGGACTCCAGAACGGTGTGGGAGGGGGCGGGGAGGGGGGAGCGCGGCGGTACGTCAGTTGAGCCGGCGGTCGATCACGGTCCGTATCTTTCCGCTGACCGGGTTCCGCTCCAGCCCGCCCTCCGGATGGCACTCGACCACGAGCTCGAACATCCGCAGGCCGTCGTCGTAGAGCTGGGAGTCGCTCAGCGGCGGGAAGGTGTCGGCGAGGAAGGACTTCAGCACCTCGGGATCCAGTTCCGTACGCGATTCGGTGCGCAGCACCAGCGTCTCGGTCCCCTCCCTCGTCAACAGCTCCGCCTGGAGCTGGGACACCTGGAATTCCTCCAGGGCGGTGGCGATCTCGCCGTAAAGCACCGTCGCCGACTTGAACTTCAGCAGACCGTCGCTCCGTCCCAGGTACTCCAGCACCCGTCCGGACACCCCGCAGGGGCAGTCGCGTCGCGTGATCCGGCCCAGGTCACCGATGCGGTACCGGATCAGCGGTCCCTCGAACTTCTGCATCGAGGTGATCAGCAGGTGCCCGGTCTCGCCGTCCGGCAGCGGGGAACCGTCCTCGTCGACGACCTCGACGAGGTTGTAGTCGTCGTTGACGTGGTGCAGCGTGCCGCCGAGCCCCTCGCACTGGTAGCCGATCTGCGCACCGTCGTTGGCCGCCAGGATGCTGGTGATGGACCGCGTGCCGAGCTCCTCCCGCAGCCACGCCTTGTCGGACTCGGTCATCGGGGTTCCGCCGTAGACCACCTTCTCCAGCCGCAGCCCGGGGTCCTTGCGCTTGGCCTCCCGGAGCAGCGGCAGCACCACGGCGGGCTGGCCCAGCAGTACGTTCACCGAGAAGTCCCGGACCAGCATCAGCATCAGGTCGGCGGTGACCTGCTGGCCGGCCGAGAACGCCTCCACCGGCATCCGGGTCAGCTCGCTGGCCGTCGTCATCAGCCCGCCGTACAGCCCCCCGCCGACCAGCGCGTTGAGAACCCGGTCGCCGGGGTGGATGCCGAGCGCCCGCAGCAGCGGGATGGCCTCGCGCACCATGTTCTCCCAGTCGGTCCGCGCGTACACGATGTACCGCGGCTGCCCGCCGGAGGCCCCGCTGCGGAGTACCTCGCCGCTGGGACGGGCACCGCTGGACATGGCGGTGGCGCGGGGCAGCGACCCGGCCTCCAGCTCCGCCTTCTCCAGGATGGGCAGGCCGGGCAGGCCGGCGACGCCGTCGATCCGCGGCAGGTCCCGGTAGTGGGCCGTACGCTGGGCCATTCCGACCAGGTAGCGGACCCGGGCGTCCATACGCGAGGTCCGGCCGGGGTCGGCGCTCCGGGCGGCGTCCAGCGAGGTACCGGCCAGATAGTCGGAGGTGAACAGCTCCCGGAACCACGGCGACCGGCAGTCGATGTCCGCCACGGCCGCCTGCGGGCCGTCCTGACCGGGCGCCACCCTGACCCGTACCGAGGGGATACCGGGACGCGCGGCGCCCGCGTACAGCTCACCGGACGAGGACGCCGCGTCCTCGCTCAGCACCACCAGATCGGGGACCGCCACGACGGTGCCCGCCACCTCCGCGCCGCACGTCGTCACCTCGGCCGCGGGCAGCGGGAACCCCGGCTCGCGCAGCGCCCCGGTCACCGCCGTCCACAGGGCGGGCCGGGCGGTACGGACCACCACGGCATTGCCCAGCGCCCAGGCGAGCAGCAGCCCCCGCAGCGTGTTGCCCGCCCGGTCGTCGTCGAGGACGACCCGGCCCACCGGGTGCTGCTCCCAGACGTCGCCGCTGTCCGTGAGCGGGCGCCAGGGGAACTGGCTCAGGCCGCCGAGCCCCTCGTCGAGGGCGTGGGCCAGCGCGTCGGCGTCCAGGAGGCAGCCGAGTTCGAGGAGATCGGCTTCCTTCAGCGCCCGGGTCACCGGCGCCGAGGCGTCATCGGCCAGGGCCCGCTGGACGTGCTCGACGGCGAGCACGAGGTCGGTCGGGTAGTGGCGGTTCATGCGGCGCTCCTCAGAAGGGCAGGCTTACGGGTCGCGGAGACGACCGTGATGGCGTCCGCGCACTCCCGCAGGAAGCGCCCGAGCTCGGCGGCGTCGGTGTGCGAGGCCTCGATGAACACGGGGCACTCCCACTCCTGGTAGGTGATGTGCGCGGTCAGCGGACGACCGGGGGGCAGTACGTACAGGCGGTCCACGCAGGGGTGGCCGGCCAACCCCGGCGGCAGTGTGACCTCGGCGGTCCCGGCGGGGAGGTGGTGGCCGGGGAAGGCCAGCCAGCCGTGGTAGCGGCCGCTGGGGGCGCTCGTCGGCGGCCGCTCCAGACCGAGGCGTACCGCGATCTCGTGGGACGGGAGGTGGACACCGGTGCCGCGTTCGTGCGCGGTGACCACCCCCGCCCCGCCCACCCGGTTGGCGACTTCGAGGAAGACCAGTTCGTCGTCGGCCGTGTGGAACGCCTCCAGATGGACGCAGCCCTCCTCGATACCGAGGGCGATGGACACCTCCCGCGCCAGTTCGCGATGGGCACCGGTCAACGGGATCTGGTGCGAGCCGAGCGGCAGCCCGTCGGCGAACTCCACCGGCTTGTTCACGTAACGGCTGGCCGCCAGCTCCACGAACACGCCGTCCTGGAGCAGTCCGTCGATGTGCAGGATGTCGCCCTCGATGTGCTCCTCGATCTGGTAGTTCCCCGGATCCGCCAGCTTCCGGTAGACGCTGAGCGCCTCGCGGGCGGTCTCCAGGACCATGACCCCGTCGCTGGACGCCCCGTTGCGGGGCTTCAGCACGGTCTTCCCGCTCCAGGGCAGCGGACCGCACGGGGGAGGGGCGCTCACGAAGCGAGGGTGGCGAATGCCCGATCCCGCCAGCGCCTCCTTCATCCGGACCTTGTCCCGGACGAGTTCGATCCGGCTCTCGGACGGGCCGGGGAGTCCCAGGTGACGGCGGATGCGCACCGCCTCCAGGATCCCGAACTCCGAGAGGGACAGCACCTTCTCGTAGCCGTCCGACGGCCGCACACGGGCCGTCACCCCGGCCACCAGGTCGTCGTCCTCGTCGAGCGGGACCAGCGAGCAGCGGAGGTCCGCGGGAATCTGCCGCAGCGAGGCCGGCCGGCCGATGTAGGTGACCTCGTGCTCGTCGTGGTCGACCCCGCGGTGGTAGGAGATCTTGCGGTAGGGAACTTGATGGATCACGAGAATCTTCATCCGGAGTACTCCAAGGCTGTGATGCCCCAGCTGAATCCCATGGCGCTGGTGGCCAGCAGGATCAGGTCCCCCCCACGGAGTTTCTTCTCCTCCATGAGGCCGTCGAGGGCGATCAGGGTGTCGGCTCCGCCCATGTGACCGAGCCGTCCGTAGTTGAAAACGCTGTGCTCGGCGGGGATGCCGAGCGTCGTCAGCAGACGCTCGTGCATCCTCTTGTCGCCTTGATTGATCAGGAACCACGCGACGTCGCCGATGGTCCGCCCCAGCGCCGTCAGGGTCTCGTCGACCAGGCGGGTGAAGTTCTCCACGTAGGCGGCGCCGAGGCCCCGCCGGAGCGGGCCCCGGCGGATGACGACCCGGCCCTCGCGCCACTCGCCCCGGTAGTAGTCGGCCCATCCGGGGTCGGTGCGCATCGCGGAGTGGAGGACCCGGAAAAGAGGCTTGTCATCCGCCAGCAGCACCGCCGCGCCCGCATCACCGAAATTGAACAGCGCCTTGGAATCCGGGTCACCGTGGTCCACCATCCTGCTCAGCCGGTCTCCGAGGAGAACCAGCGTGTACACGCCCGGTCCCTTCCGGGTGCTTTCGGTCGCCAGCCGGATCGCCGTCAGGCCCGCGTTGCAGAAGTTCGTGAGCTCGTAGCAGTGGGCGTTCCCGATGCCGAGCTCGTCGGCGGCCTTGGCGGCCGGCGACCAGAACGGGTGGTCCCACTCACCGGAGCCCGTGTAGATCACTTCCCGCACGGCCGAGCGGTCGGTCTCCAGCCGCTCCAGCAGTCGTGACGCGGCCCGGACCGCCAGCCCCGAGGCCGTCTCCCCGTCCGCGAGGACGGGGAACGACTCGGTGTGGGTGATGGCGGCCAGGTCCGCGAGGGGCACGCCGGACATCCGGTGCATGTCCCGGATGTCGGCCGTCGCGGACGGGAAGCACACGTCGAAGTCGACTATGCCGCCCACGGGTCCCTCGCCTCGATGCTGACGCGGTGCACGGTGCGGTCGACGCCCGGCGCCACCGCGGTGGCCGCGTGATAGGTCAGCTCGCACTTCCAGATGACCAGGTCCCGAGGGGTCCACCGGTGTTCGTAGACGTGTGCCGGGTCCTGGATCAGCTCGTTCAGGAGGGCGAAGAACTCCTCGTTCTCGTTCGCGTCGAAGCCGATCACCCGCTCCATGTACTCCGGCGCCCCGTACACGTACCGGCGGCCGGTGGTGGGGTCGGTCTTCACCAGCGGGTGCCGGACCGGCGGGTACTCCTCCTCCACCAGCGCCTTGAACTCCGCGATGGACAGGCCCGCGTGCTTCTCGGAGATGCGCTGGCGCTTGGAGACGGTGTGGATCGCCGTGCGCCCCTCGATCCTCTCCTTCCACTCCTGGGGCAGGCGGTCGTAGACGTCGGCGGCGTTGGCGTAGAGCGTGTGGCCGCTGGTGCCGGGCACGTCGACGCCGTGCAGCATCGTGTACGGCGGCGCGTCGTTCTGGTACGAGGAGTCCTGGTGCCAGAAGTTGCCGACCCGGGCGACACCGATCGCCATGTTGTTCTTCTTGGCGTTGGAGGAGATCATGATCTCCTCGTGCTCCGGGTGGCGGTACTTGGCCATCAGGAAGGGCTTGGGCCGGCCGATGCGGCTCGCGAGCTCGATCTGCTGCTCCGGGGTGATGTCCAGGGAGCGGATGACGACCAGCTCCCGCTCGTGCAGCAGCGTGCTCACCTGCTCCCAGAGTCCGGAGTCCTGGAGGTCCCGGTAGGTGACCCCGGTCAGCTCGGCACCGATGAACGGCGTGAGGTCGTTGATCCGGATGCCGGTGGCGGCGTCGGTCTCGGGCGCGGTCATGGTCATGGTTCTGTCGTCTCCTCGATCGGGAACGTGAGGGTGAGGGCGTACGTGAAGGTGAGGGCGTACGTGAGGCTGTGGAGGGGCGCCGGTCAGCTCGGGTCGTCCGCGAGGCACTGTGCGAGCGCCGCGACGAACCGGTCGATCTGCTCCTCCGTACGGAAGGGCGCGACGGTCACGCGGAAGCGCTCGCCGCCCTTCGGTACCGACGGGAAGTTGATGGGCTGCACGTAGACGGAGAACTCGTCGAGCAGCCGGCGGGAGATCCGCTTCACGCGGTCACCGCCCGGCACGAGGACCGGGACCAGGTGCGTGGGAGCGGGGACGTGTCCGATTCCCGCCTCGGTGAGCCGGCGGCGCATCAGCTCCGCCTTGACGTGCAGTTCCTCCCGCATCGTGGCGCCTTCGGGGCCGCGGATGACGGACAGGCTCGCCAGGGTGGCGTCCAGGGAGGCACGGGGGATGGTCGTGGTGAAGATGAATCCGGGGGCGTGCGAGCGTACGTAGTCCAGCGGGACGTCGGGACCGGCGACATACCCGCCGGTGGTGCCCACCGCCTTGCCGAACACGCCCTGGACGAAGGTGACCCGGTCCTCACCGATCGCCTCGCTGATCCCGGCGCCGGTGGGCCCCGAGACCCCGATGGCGTGGGTCTCGTCGAGATAGGTCTGCGCGTTGTACCGCTCGGCCAGGTCGCAGATCTCACGGATGGGCGCGATGTCGCCGTCCATCGAGTACACCGACTCGAAGACGATCAGCTTCGGCCGGTCCAACGGCTGCTGGGCCAGCGCCAGTTCGAGGTCCGTGAGGTCGTTGTGGGCGAAGATGTGCTTGGGGTTGCCGGCGGTCCGTACCCCCTCGATCAGGGAACGGTGGTTGAGGGCGTCCGAGAACACCATGGTCTCCGGCGCCGCCCGCAACAGCGTGGCCAGCGTCTCCACGTTGGCGACGTAGCCGCTGGTGAAGATCAGCGCGCGCTCCTTGGCGTGCCAGCCGGCGAGGAGCGCTTCGAGCTCCACGTGCGCCTCACTGGTGCCCGCGATGTTCCGCGAGCCGCCGTTGCCCGTGCCGTGGCGCAGGGTCGAGGTGAGCTGGGCGTCCATGACCTGCCGGTGCTGGCTCAGGCCCAGGTAGTCGTTGGTGCACCACACCTGGATACGGCGGCCCTGGTGCAGGGCGTGCCCCCGGTCGTCCGCCAGGTAGGAGCAGGCGACGAAGTCGCGGTACAGGCCTTCGGCTCTCAGCCGGTCGAGTCCGGCGCGGAGGCCGGCATAGGTCTCCGGGGCACGAGGCGGAGCAAGGGTGGAGATCACGGTGCTGCCCTCTCGGGTCGGTGGCTCGGACTGGAATCACCTTGGGACAGCCCGTTCCCGATCGGATCCCTCCCCGTTCCCACCGCCCTGCTCCGGAAGTCGAGGGGCCCCGGCCGCGGCACCGCTGTCGCACCCACCCGGTACCGTCGCGCCATGGCCACCACCGCTTCCCACACCCCCAACCTGGCCGTTCTCGAAGGCGTTCTGGAGAGAATCACGTACGCCAACGAGGAGAACGGGTACACCGTCGCCCGCGTCGACACCGGCCGCGGGAGCAACGATCTGCTCACCGTCGTCGGGGCGTTGCTCGGGGCGCAGCCCGGGGAGTCCCTGCGGATGGAGGGGCGTTGGGGGTCCCACTCGCAGTACGGCAAGCAGTTCCACGTGGAGAACTACCGGACCGTCCTCCCCGCCACCATCCAGGGCATCCGGCGCTACCTGGGCTCCGGGCTGATCAAGGGCATCGGGCCCGTGATGGCCGACCGGATCACCACCCACTTCGGCGTGGACACCCTGGACATCATCGAGCGGGAGCCCAAGCGGCTCATCGAGGTCCCCGGCCTCGGACCCAAGCGGACGAAGATGATCGCCGCCGCGTGGGAGGAGCAGAAGGCGATCAAGGAGGTCATGGTCTTCCTCCAGGGCGTCGGCGTCTCGACGTCCATCGCGGTGCGGATCTACAAGAAGTACGAGGACGCCTCGATCTCCGTCGTGAAGAACCAGCCCTACCGGCTGGCAGCCGACGTCTGGGGCATCGGCTTCCTGACCGCCGACAGGATCGCCCAGGCGGTGGGCATCCCGCACGACAGCCCGGAACGGGTGAAGGCGGGCTTGCAGTACGCGCTGTCGCAGTCCACCGACCAGGGGCACTGCTTCCTGCCCGAGGAGCGGCTGATCGCGGACGCGGTGAAGCTGCTCCAGGTGGACACCGGGCTCGTCATCGAGTGCCTGGCGGAGCTGGCCGAGGAGCCGGAGGGCGTCGTACGGGAGAAGGTGCCGTCGCCCGAGGGCGGGGAGCCGGTCACGGCGGTGTATCTGGTGCCGTTCCACCGGGCGGAGATCTCCCTCGCCGCCCAGGTGCGGCGGCTGCTGCGGACGCCCGAGGACCGGCTGCCGGCCTTCGCGGACGTGGACTGGGACAAGGCGCTGAAGTGGCTCGCGGGCCGGACGGGCGCCAAGCTCGCGCCCGAACAGGAGGCCGCCGTACGGCTCGCGCTGACCCGGAAGGTCGCCGTGCTGACCGGCGGCCCCGGCTGCGGCAAGTCGTTCACGGTCCGGTCCATCGTGGAGCTGGCCCGGGCCAAGAAGGCCAAGGTCGTGCTGGCCGCGCCCACCGGCCGGGCGGCCAAACGGCTCTCGGAGCTGACGGGCGCCGAGGCGTCCACCGTGCACCGGCTGCTGGAGCTGAAGCCGGGCGGCGACGCGGCGTACGACAAGGACCGCCCGCTCGACGCCGATCTGGTCGTCGTGGACGAGGCGTCGATGCTCGATCTGCTGCTCGCCAACAAGCTCGTGAAGGCGGTGGCACCGGGTGCCCATCTGCTGCTCGTCGGCGATGTGGACCAGCTGCCGTCGGTGGGGGCGGGGGAGGTGCTGCGGGACCTCCTCGCCGAGGGCGGCCCGGTCCCCGCGGTCCGGCTGACCACGATTTTCCGCCAGGCCCAGCAGTCGGGCGTCGTCACCAACGCGCACCGCATCAACTCCGGCGTACCGCCCCTCACTCAGGGGCTCAGCGACTTCTTCCTCTTCGTGGAGGACGAGACGGAGGACGCCGGGGTGCTCGCGGTGGACGTCGCGTCCCGCCGCATTCCGGCCAAGTTCGGGCTCGACCCGCGCCGGGACGTCCAGGTGCTCGCCCCCATGCACCGGGGCCCGGCCGGGGCCGGACATCTCAACGGTCTGCTCCAGCAGGCGATCACCCCGGGCCGGCCGGACGTGCCCGAGAAGCGGTTCGGCGGCAGGGTCTTCCGGGTGGGGGACAAGGTCACCCAGATCCGCAACAACTACGACAAGGGGGAGAACGGCGTCTTCAACGGCACGGTGGGCGTCGTCACCGGCCTCGACCTGGACGAACAGCGGCTCACGGTCCTCACCGACGAGGACGAGGAGATCGGCTACGACTTCGACGAGCTGGACGAGCTCGCCCACGCGTACGCCATGACGATCCACCGTTCCCAGGGCAGCGAGTACCCGGCCGTCGTCATCCCCGTCACGAAGAGCGCCTGGATGATGCTCCAGCGGAACCTGCTCTACACCGCCGTGACCAGGGCCAAGAAGCTCGTCGTGCTGGTCGGCTCGCGACAGGCGATCGGCCAGGCGGTCCGCACGGTTTCCGCAGGCAGACGCTGTACGGCGCTGGATCACCGGCTCCGAGGAGGCGGCGACGGAGGATCGTCGGTAAAAATGATCGATCAAATCGGTGGGAAACATCACGGAGGTCTTCCGGAACCGCAGTCAAGGGGGCAGGATGGCTAAGTTCGCGGCACTCAGTGCCGCGAGTAGGTCCAATGGACGACCCCGAGTGCACTCTCCTGAGCCAAATGGGGGAGGGTGGAGACAGTCAGGGAACCTCGAAGAAGAGGCACTACGTCGGTGAGGGATGACGTGAGCGAGCACACCAACAACGCTGTGGTACTGCGGTACGGCGATGGCGAGTACACCTACCCGGTGATCGACAGCACCGTCGGCGACAAGGGCTTCGACATCGGGAAGCTCCGGGCGAACACCGGCCTGGTGACGCTGGACAGCGGATACGGCAACACCGCTGCCTATAAATCGGCCATCACCTACCTCGACGGCGAGCAGGGCATCCTGCGCTACCGCGGCTACCCGATCGAGCAGCTCGCGGAGCGTTCGACCTTCCTCGAGGTCGCGTACACGCTGATCAACGGTGAGCTTCCCAAGGTCGACGAGCTGTCGACCTTCAAGAACGAGATCACCCAGCACACGCTGCTGCACGAGGACGTCAAGCGGTTCTTCGACGGCTTCCCGCGCGACGCCCACCCGATGGCCATGCTGTCCTCGGTCGTCAGCGCGCTGTCCACGTTCTACCAGGACAGCCACAACCCGTTCGACGAGGAGCAGCGCCACCTCTCGACGATCCGGCTGCTCGCCAAGCTCCCGACCATCGCCGCGTACGCGTACAAGAAGTCGATCGGTCACCCGTTCGTCTACCCGCGCAACGACCTGGGCTACGTCGAGAACTTCCTGCGCATGACCTTCTCGGTCCCGGCCCAGGAGTACGAGCTGGACCCGGTCGTCGTCTCGGCGCTCGACAAGCTGCTCATCCTGCACGCGGACCACGAGCAGAACTGTTCGACCTCCACCGTGCGCCTGGTCGGCTCTTCGCAGGCGAACATGTTCGCCTCGATCTCCGCCGGCATCTCGGCGCTCTGGGGCCCCCTGCACGGCGGCGCCAACCAGTCGGTCCTGGAGATGCTGGAAGGCATCCAGGCCAACGGCGGCGACGTCGACTCCTTCATCCGCAAGGTGAAGAACAAGGAGGACGGCGTCCGCCTGATGGGCTTCGGCCACCGGGTGTACAAGTCCTTCGACCCGCGCGCCAAGATCATCAAGGCCGCCGCGCACGACGTGCTGTCCGCCCTCGGCAAGTCCGACGAGCTGCTGGACATCGCGCTCAAGTTGGAGGAGCACGCGCTCAACGACGAGTACTTCGTCTCGCGCAACCTCTACCCGAACGTGGACTTCTACACGGGCCTCATCTACCGCGCGATGGGCTTCCCGACCGAGATGTTCACCGTGCTCTTCGCGCTCGGCCGGCTCCCCGGCTGGATCGCCCAGTGGCACGAGATGATCAAGGAGCCCGGCTCCCGCATCGGCCGCCCGCGCCAGATCTACACCGGCGAGGTCCTGCGCGACTTCGTCCCGGTCGAGGGCCGCTGAACGCCCCCTCACGCATCACCCGGCCCTGACTGACGCCGGAACCCGCGCCCCCGCCTGCCGCGCCCTCCCCCCGAGCGACGCGGCGGTCGGGGGCGTGTGGCGTTCCGGGGGGAGTGCGTGGGGGCGTACGCCGGGCGCGCGCTGTCCGGGAGCGCTCCCGCGCAAAGAGAGAAGCGCCTCGCCATCGATCCCCCCACGGGCCGACAGCGAGGCGCTTCCCATGTCCCGGAGCGGATTCCCCCCACGGGATCCGGCCGGGCGTTCAGTGGGAGCCGTAGCTCCTGGGCTGTGCCTCGGTACTGCTTGTCCTGCTCCTGCGCTGTGGTCTGCCGGGGTACGTACCGACGGGAGGGCCGCTCAAAGCTCCCCGGTGTACGTGCCCCGGCCCACTCTTGCCCGGAGCATCCCCCAAGACGCTCCGCCGGACGTCCCCCAAGACATCCTTGGCATCGCACTCTAAGACTTACGAACCCATCGAATGGTTACCCTGAAACCGATGTGATCTGAATCTCATTGTGGAAATTACGTGAAGGACCGCAGGCGCAGGCTGTTCGTCACGACGAAGACCGATGAGAAGGCCATCGCCGCTCCGGCAATCATAGGGTTGAGCAGCCCAAATGCCGCAAGGGGTAGGGCGGCCACGTTGTAACCGAATGCCCAGAAAAGGTTGCCCCTGATGGTGGTGAGGGTGCGTCGGGAGAGGCGGATGGCGTCTGCTGTCACCTTGAGATCTCCACGAACCAGGGTCAGATCGCTCGCCTCGATCGCGGCGTCCGTGCCGGTGCCCATCGCCAGACCGAGGTCGGCGGTGGCCAGCGCGGCCGCGTCGTTGACCCCGTCGCCGACCATGGCGACGACCCGACCCTGCTCCTGGAGACCCCGGATGACGTGCGCCTTCTCCTCCGGCAGCACCTCGGCCCGGACCTCCTCGATCCCGGCCTCGCGGGCCACGGACTCGGCGACGGCGCGGTGGTCTCCGGTCAGCAGGATGGGCGTGAGGCCGAGTTCCCGGAGGGCGGCGACGGCCTCCGCGCTGGTCTCCTTGATCGCGTCGGCGACTTCCAGGATCGCCCGTGCCTCGCCGTCCCAGCCGACCGCGACGGCCGTACGCCCTTGAGCGGCGGCGTCCGCGACGGCGGCGGCCAGGGCGTCGGGGAGGGCGATCCCGGCCTCGGTGAGCAGCCGGGGGCGCCCGACGAGGACGGTGTGGCCCTCGACGGTGCCCCGGACGCCGAGCCCGGGGACGTTGGTGAAGCCCTCCGGGGCGGGGAGGGGCGCGCCGGTGCGCTCGGCGGCTCCGGTCGCCACCGCCCGGGCGACGGGGTGCTCGGAGGCGTGCTCCAGGGCGCCGGCGAGGCGGAGGGCGGCGGTCTCGGTGGTTCCGGGGGCCGTGTGGACGGCCTGGAGGGTCATCCGGCCCGTGGTGACCGTGCCCGTCTTGTCGAGGACGATCGTGTCGACGCGGCGGGTGGACTCCAGGACCTCGGGGCCCTTGATGAGGATGCCGAGCTGGGCGCCGCGCCCCGTACCGACCATCAGCGCGGTCGGCGTGGCGAGGCCCAGCGCGCAGGGGCAGGCGATGATCAGGACCGCCACCGCCGCCGTGAACGCGGCCGTCGCGTCGTCGGTGGCCAGCAGCCACCCGATGAGCGTGGCGAGCGCGAGGAGCAGGACGACCGGGACGAACACAGCCGAGATCCGGTCCGCGAGGCGCTGCACCTCGGCCTTCCCGTTCTGCGCGTCCTCGACCAGCTCGGCCATCCGGGCGAGCTGGGTGTCGGCACCGACCCGGGTCGCCTCCACGACGAGGCGGCCGGAGACGTTGAGCGTTGCGCCGGTCACCGTGTCGCCGGCGCCCACGTCCACGGGGACGGACTCGCCGGTGAGCATGGAGGCGTCCACGGCCGAGGTGCCCTCGACCACGGTGCCGTCCGTGGCGATCTTCTCGCCGGGGCGGACGGTGAAGCGGTCGCCCACGACGAGCCGGGCGACGGGCACCCGGATCTCGGCGCCGTCGCGCAGGACGGTCACGTCCTTCGCGCCGAGGTGCATCAGGGCGCGCAGCGCGGACCCGGCCCTCCGCTTGGACTTCGCTTCCAGATAGCGGCCCAGCAGGATGAAGGTGACGACGCCCGCCGCGACCTCCAGGTAGAGGGTGGACGAGGCGTCGGCCCGGGAGGCCGTCAGGTCGAAGCCGTGCCGCATGCCGGGCATCCCGGCGTCCCCGAGGAACAGCGCCCACAACGACCAGCCGAAGGCGGCGAGGGTCCCCACGGACACCAGGGTGTCCATGGTCGCCGCGCCGTGCCGCAGATTGGTCCAGGTGGCCCGGTGGAAGGGCAGCCCGCCCCAGACCACGACGGGCGCGGCGAGGGTGAGCGAGAGCCACTGCCAGGAGTCGAACTGGAGGGCGGGGATCATCGCCAGGGCGACCACGGGGGCGGCGAGCACGGCGGAGACGACGAGCCGCTGCCGGAGGGCGGTGAGGGCGGTGAGGGCGGGGTCGGGGGTGTCGTCGGGAGCCTCGTCCGGGTGGGGCGGGGCTTCCGCTTCCGGTTTCGCTTCCGGTTCCGGTTCCGGTTCCGGCCGGGGTGCGCGGGGCGCGGCCTCGGGGGCCTGCGGGGCGTCATCGGTGGTGGCGGCGGGCCCCGGGGCCCGCGCGGCGGCCCCGGGCAGCGGCTTCGCCGTGTAGCCGGTCCGTTCCACCGTGGCGACGAGATCGTGCACGGAGACGGCGGCGCCGTCATAGCTGACGCGGGCCTTCTCCGTGGCGTAGTTCACGGTGGCCGTGACGCCGTCCATCCGGTTGAGCTTCTTCTCGACGCGGGCCGCGCACGAGGCGCAGGTCATGCCGCCGATCGTGAACTCGGCCCGGGAGGGCTCCGCCGCCGGGACGTCGGCCTCCGTCGCGCTGTGGGTGTCCGATGCGCTGTGCATGTCCGAGCTCCTGGAACGCCGACCGGGCCGTACCCCACCAGTATCTGCTGGTCGGTGCGGCCCGGTCGGAACGGGGTGACGCGGGTGGGTGTTCCCCGGGGCGGTCAGGCGCGCCCGGTCAGCTCGTAGCCCGCCTCGTCCACGGCGGCGCGTACGGCCTCGTCGTCCAGGGGGGCCTGCGAGACCACCGTCACCTGCCCGGTGGACGCCACGGCCTTCACGGAGGTGACACCCTCGATGGCGGAGACCTCCTCGGTGACGGCGCCCTCGCAGTGCCCGCAGGTCATGCCGGTCACCTGGTAGACGGTGGTCACGCCGGACCGCCCGGCGTCCGCGCTGTCGTGGCAGGAACCGCTGGGCGAGCAGCAGGAGCCGGTCGCCTGGGGGAGCTGGGTCTCGGCGGTCATGGTGTTCTCCTCTTCGACGGGCACACGGGGCGGAGGGGCGCACGGGTGCTCGCACACCGGTGCGCCTCCACGATCCCCACTTTATACCCCTAGGGGGTACCGGGCGAGCCGGGTCCGGCGTGTCACGCCGCGGCGTCGACCGGGACGTCGCCCCGCCACAGCGCGGCCCAGGTGTCCGCGTCGACCAGGCCGGTGCCGAACAGGGGCGGGTGGTCGGCCTGGAAGCGTCGGACGGCGTCCAGGGTGCGCAGGCCGAACGTGCCGTCCACCGCGTCCCAGGGCAGGTAGCGCCGGTTGGCCAGCATGCACTGCACCTGGAAGGCGCGGTCGCCCTGGTCGCCGAAGACGGTGAGCCCGTCCCCGTCGTAGAAGGCGCACACGGGGCTGGAGCCGGCCGGCGGCACGTTCTCGGCGTCGGCGGCGGCCCCCGGGGCCCCGGTCACGGCGGCGGCCAGCGCGAGGGCGGCCAGAAGCCCGCCGGTCAGGACCGAGGCACCGGCGGACCGGCGCGGGGGCTGCGGAGGATTCGGGGACTGCGGGGACTGCGGGGACGGCGCGGACATCGGGGACATCGGCGTTCGGGGCATGGAAGTGGCTCCTCGGTGAGTGCGGGGGGCGGGCCCGGGGGCCCGGTCTCACCGAGGACAACAGCCCGGGCCGGCCTCACGTCACTGCCCGGGGAAGGGTCAAAACCTCCCGCAGGAGCGGAGGTAGTCGCGGGTGCGGCGGGCGATCGGGAACGGGCGGTCCGGCGGGCAGGGGTACATGTCCTGCTCGACGATGGCGAACAGATCGACGTCCAGCCGGCGGGCGGCGGCCAGGACGGGCTCCAGGGCCGGGACCCCGCCCGGCGGTTCGCACATCACGCCGCGCGCCACGGCGGGCCCGAACGGCACCTCGTCCGCCACCACCTCGGCGAGGACCGCCGGGTCCACCTGCTTGAGGTGGAGGTAGCCGATGCGCTCCCCGTACGTCTCGATCAGCTCGACGCTGTCGCCCCCGCAGTACGCGTAGTGCCCGGTGTCCAGGCAGAGCGAGACCAGGTCCGGGTCGGTGGCGTCGAGGAAGCGGGCGACGTTCTCCTCGGTGTCGATGTGGGTGTCCGCGTGCGGGTGGACGACGACGCGCAGCCCGTAACGGTCCCGGACCTCGCGCGCCAGCCGCTCGGTCTGCGTGGTGAGGTGGCGCCACTGCCCGGCCGTGAGGACCCGGTCCTCCAGCACCTCGCCGGTCTTGTCGTCGCGCCAGAAGGAGGGGATGACCACGAGGTGTTCGGCGCCCATCGCCCGGGTGAGTGCCGCGATACCGGCGACATGCTCCCAGGTCCGGTCCCAGACGTCCGGCCCGTGGTGCAATCCGGTGAAAACGGTGCCCGCCGAGACGGAGAGCCCCCGGCTGCCCGTCTCGTCCGCGAGGCGGGCCGGATCGGTCGGGAGGTAACCGTACGGACCCAGCTCGATCCACTCGTAGCCCGCGGCGGAGACCTCGTCGAGGAAGCGCCGCCACGGCACCTGCCGGGGATCGTCGGGGAACCACACCCCCCAGGAGTCCGGCGCGGAGCCGATGCGGATGCAGGGCGGAGCGGAGGCCGAGGAGGACGTCATGCCCCAGCCTCACCACGGGGGCGGAGCGGTGTCAAGAATACGTCCGTATGTCCGTACAAATGATTGACGATGATCCAAGCGGAGATGATCCAGGTACAGGCGCCCAGCCGAAGGGACGTTGCATGCCTGAGCAGCCGTACGACGTGATCACGATGGGGCGGATCGGGGTGGACCTCTACCCCTTGCGGACGGGTGTGCCGCTGGCCCGGGTCGACACCTTCGGGAAGTTCCTCGGCGGCTCCCCGTCCAATGTGGCCGTCGCCGCCGCCCGCCTCGGCCGACGCACCGCCGTGGTGACCCGCACCGGCGAGGACCCCTTCGGCGACTATCTGCGCGAGCAGTTGCGGGAGTTCGGGGTGGACGCCCGGTGGGTGACGCCCGTCGCCGTCTACCCGACCCCGGTCACCTTCTGCGAGGTCTTCCCGCCCGACGACTTCCCCCTCTACTTCTACCGGCAGCCCAAGGCCCCCGACCTGGAGATCCACGCCTTTGAGCTGGACCTCGAAGCGGTCCGCGCCGCCCGGGTGTTCTGGATGACCGGCACCGGCCTGTGCGCCGAGCCGAGCCGTACGGCGACCCTCGCCGCGCTGCGCGCCCGCGACCGCTCCGGCATCACCGTCTTCGACCTCGACTGGCGCCCGATGTTCTGGCCCCCCGGCGTCTCGGAACCGAGCCCGTCCGCCCGTTACCGCGAGGCCCTGGCCCACGCGACCGTCGCCGTCGGCAATCTGGACGAGTGCGAGATCGCCACCGGCGAGCGCGAACCGTATGCGGCGGCCCGCGCCCTCATCGAGGCCGGCGTCGAGCTGGCCGTCGTCAAGCAGGGTCCCGCCGGGGTCCTCGCCGTCCACCGGGACGGGACCGTCGCCGACGTGGAGCCGCTCCCCGTCGACGTGGTCAACGGCCTCGGCGCGGGCGACGCGTTCGGCGGCGCCCTCTGCCACGGGCTGCTGAGCGGCTGGGACCTCGCGCGCACCATGCGGTACGCCAACGCGGCGGGCGCCATCGTCGCCGCCCGGCTCGCCTGCTCCTCCGCGATGCCGTTCCCGCACGAGGTCGAGGCCGCGCTCACCGAAGGCGCGGTCACCGCACACGGCGAAAGGGCATGAGCATGCGAGGCGAACCGGCGTACCACCTCCCGGCGGGCTCCACCGCGCACGGCCCCTACGCCCTGGACATCGGCCCCGAACAGGCCGGCTGGGAGCGGTCCGGCCTGCGTGTGCTGGAGCTGGAACCGGGAGGAGTTCACACACTTGTCACCGGGGAGAGCGAGTGGATCGTACTGCCGTTGACCGGCAGCTGTACGGTGCACATCTCAGATGAGATCTTTGAACTGCTGGGCCGTAGGAGCGTGTTCAGCGGCGTTTCCGACTTCGCCTATGTACCGCGCGACGCCCACGCACAGATCGCCTCCGGCGCAGGCGGCCGCTTCGCCCTGGCAGGAGCGAAGTGCGAGCGACGACTCCCCGCTCGCTACGGCCCCGCGCCGGAGGTACGCGTGGAACTGCGCGGCGCCGGCACCTGCTCCCGACAGGTCCACAACTTCGCCGCCGCCGACGCCTTCGACTGCGACCGGCTCATCGCCGTGGAAGTCCTCACCCCCGGCGGCAACTGGTCCTCCTACCCGCCGCACAAACACGACGAGCACCTCCCCGGCGAGGAGTCCGTCCTGGAGGAGATCTACTACTTCGAGGTCGAGGACGGCGGCCTCGGCTACCACCGGGTCTCCCCGTCCCGCCCCGGGGGTACGGACGTGCTCGCCGAGGTCCGCAGCGGCGACACGGTCCTCATCCCGGACGGCTGGCACGGCCCCTCCATCGCCCCGCCCGGCCGCACCCTGTACTACCTCAACGTCATGGCGGGCCCCGGCGAGAAGCGGGAGTGGCTGATCCGCGACCACCCCGACCACCGGTGGGTGCGCGACACCTGGCCGTCCCAGCCGGTCGACCCCCGGCTGCCGCTCCACGGACCGGAGGACCACGCATGACCGCGACGCCCGGCACGACCGGGGAGGCCGTCCGCCGCCTCACCACCGCCCAGGCGCTCGTCGCCTTCCTCGCCCGCCAGTACGCCGAGCGCGACGGCGAGCGGCACCGCCTGATCGCCGCCACCTGGGGCATCTTCGGCCACGGCAACGTCGCCGGCATCGGCCAGGCGCTCCTGGAGACCGGCCCCGCGATGCCGTACCTCCAGGGCCGCAACGAACAGGCCATGGTGCACGCGGCCACCGGCTACGCCCGCCAGTCCGGCCGGCTGTCCGCCCACGCGGTCACCACGTCCATCGGCCCGGGCGCCACCAACCTCGTCACCGGCGCCGCCCTCGCCACGGTCAACCACCTCCCCGTCCTGCTGCTGCCCGGCGACACCTTCGCGACCCGCCCCGCCGACCCCGTACTCCAGCAGCTGGAGGTGCCGTACGCGGGCGACATCTCCGTCAACGACTGCCTGCGCCCCGTCTCCCGCTACTTCGACCGGATCAGCCGCCCCGAGGCCCTGATCCCGGCCGCGCTGCACGCCATGCGGGTCCTGGCCGACCCGGCGGAGACCGGTGCGGTCACCCTCGCGCTGCCGCAGGACGTGCAGGCGGAGGCGTACGACTGGCCGGCGGAGTTCTTCGCGGAGCGCGTCTGGCACGTACGCCGCCCGGCCCCCGACCCGTACGAACTCGACGCGGCCGTACGGGCGGTGCGCGCCGCCCGCCGCCCCCTCGTCGTCGCGGGCGGCGGGGTCCACCACAGCGCCGCCGAGGACGCGCTCGCCGCGTTCGCGGAAGCCACCGGCATCCCCGTCGCCTCCACCCAGGCCGGGAAGGGCTCGCTGCGCCACGACCACCCCGCCGACGTCGGCGGCATCGGCCACACCGGGACCGCCACCGCCGACGACCTCGCCCGCACCGCCGACCTCGTCATCGGAATCGGCACCCGGTACACCGACTTCACCACCGCGTCCGCGACCCTCTTCCAGCACCCCGGCGTCCGCTTCCTCAACGTCAACCTCACCGGCTTCGACGCCCACAAGCTCGCCGCGCTCCCGCTCGTCGCCGACGCCCGCACCGCCCTGGACGCCCTCACGGAGGCCCTGGCCGGACACCGCGCGGACCCCGCGTACGAGGCCGAGTACACCGGGGCCAAGGCCCGCTGGGAGCGGCGCGTCGACGCCGCGTACGCCACGCCGGACCCGCAGGCCCGCCCCACCCAGACCCAGGTCCTCGGCCTCCTGGACGAGCTGGTCACCGACGAGGACATCCTCGTCAACGCGGCCGGTTCGCTCCCCGGAGACCTGCACAAGCTCTGGCGGACCCGCTCCCCGCGCCAGTACCACGTGGAGTACGGCTACTCCTGCATGGGCTACGAGATCCCGGCCGCGATCGG
Organism: Streptomyces sp. NPDC097595; assembly: GCF_044761525.1. Classification (NCBI taxonomy): domain Bacteria; kingdom Bacillati; phylum Actinomycetota; class Actinomycetes; order Kitasatosporales; family Streptomycetaceae; genus Streptomyces; species Streptomyces sp. NPDC097595. Next base: position 349,130 of record NZ_JBIWCN010000003.1, read on the forward strand.
CGTGCGGATGGCGGCCCCGGACCGGCCCGTCTGGGCGCTCGTCGGCGACGGCACCTACCTCATGAACCCCACCGAGATCGTCACCGCCGTCCAGGAGGACGTCCCCGTCAAGCTGGTCGTCCTCCAGAACCACGGCTACGTCTCGATCGGCGGCCTCTCCGAGGCGACCGGCGGCGAACGCTTCGGCACGGACTACCGCCACCGGTCGGCGGACGGTGACTTCACCGGCCCCCCGCTTCCGGTGGACCTCGCCGCCAACGCCGCGTCGCTCGGCATGCGGGTCCTGCGCGCCGGGACGGTGGCGGAGCTGCGGGCGGCCCTCGCTGAGGCCCGCGCGGCGGACCGGCCCGTATGCGTACACGTGGAGACCGAAACGCCCGGCGACGGACAGGGTCCGCCCGAGGCGCAGGCGTGGTGGGATGTTCCCGTGGCCGGGACGGCCACCCGCCCCGCGGCGGTCGAAGCACGGAAAGAGTACGAACGACACAGCGCCGGCCGACGCCGTCACCTCTGAAGGAGCCACAGCATGAAGACCGTGAACCACTGGATCGGTGGCAAGACCGTCGAGGGCACCTCGGGCAACTACGGCGAGGTCACCGACCCCGCCACCGGCGCCGTCACCACCCGGGTCGCGTTCGCCTCCCCTGACGAGGTGGACACGGCGGTGGCCGCCGCGAAGGACGCGTACCGGACGTGGCGCGACTCCTCGCTGTCCGCCCGTACGGCGGTCCTGTTCCGCTACCGCGCGCTGCTGGACGCCCACCGGGACGAGATCGCCGCGCTGATCACCGCCGAGCACGGCAAGGTGCACTCCGACGCGCTGGGCGAGGTGGCGCGCGGCCTGGAGATCGTGGAGCTGGCCTGCGGGATCACGACGCAGCTCAAGGGCGAGCTGTCCACGCAGGTCTCCCAGCGGGTCGACGTCTCCTCGATCCGCCTGCCGCTGGGCGTCGTCGCGGGGATCACCCCGTTCAACTTCCCGGCCATGGTGCCGATGTGGATGTTCCCGCTCGCCATCGCCTGCGGCAACACCTTCGTGCTGAAGCCCAGCGAGAAGGACCCGTCCGCCGCGAATCTGCTGGCCGAGCTGGCCGCCGAGGCGGGGCTTCCGGACGGGGTGCTCAACGTGCTGCACGGGGACCGGGTCGCCGTCGACGCCCTGCTGAACCACCCGGACGTGGCCGCCGTCTCCTTCGTCGGCTCGACGCCCATCGCCCGCCACATCCACGCCACCGCCTCGGCCAACGGCAAGCGGGTGCAGGCGCTCGGCGGCGCGAAGAACCACATGCTGGTGCTGCCCGACGCGGACCTGGACGCCGCCGCCGACGCCGCCGTCTCCGCCGCGTACGGCTCGGCGGGGGAGCGCTGCATGGCGATCTCCGCCGTCGTCGCCGTGGGCGCGATCGGCGACGAGCTGGTCGCCCGCATCAAGGAGCGGGCCGCCCGGATCACGATCGGCCCCGGCACGGACCCCTCGTCCGAGATGGGCCCGCTGATCACCGCCGCCCACCGCGACAAGGTCGCCTCCTACGTCATCGGCGCCGCCGCCCAGGGCGCCGAAGTGGTCCTCGACGGAACCGGATTCACCGTCGACGGCTTCGAGGACGGCCACTGGATCGGCCTCTCGCTCCTCGACCACGTCTCCACCGACTCCGACGCGTACAAGGACGAGATCTTCGGGCCTGTCCTGTGCGTGCTGCGCGTGGGGACGTACGAGGAGGGCGTCGCCCTCATGAACGCCTCGCCGTACGGCAACGGCACCGCGATCTTCACCCGCGACGGAGGCGCGGCCCGCCGCTTCCAGCTGGAGATCGAGGCCGGCATGGTCGGCGTCAACGTGCCGATCCCGGTCCCCGTCGGCTACCACTCCTTCGGCGGCTGGAAGGACTCCCTCTTCGGCGACCACCACATCTACGGCAACGACGGCGTCCACTTCTACACCCGGGGCAAGGTCACCACGACCCGCTGGCCCGACCCGGCGGACGCCCCGGCGGGCGTGGACCTGGGCTTCCCCAGGAACCACTGACCCGACGCCCCGAGTACGGGCCGGACCCCGGCCCGTACTCAGCCCAGCTCCAGCACCCCGACCGTCTGGTCCCCGCTCGTCTCGCCCGTGGTCCGGAAACCGAGCCCCAGATAGAAGCCCTCGGGCCCGTCGTCGCCCGGGTGCCAGGTGACGTACATGCGCGTACCGCCGCGCCGCCGGATCTCGTCGGCCACGCACCCGACCGCGAACCGCCCGTATCCGCGCCCCTGTTCGCCCGCCGCGATGTTGAGGCGCCACAGTCCCGAGCGGATGTCCCGCCCGGTGCCGTCGCCCGCGAAGTCGATGTCCAGGAAGGCCATCAGGAACCCGACGAGCCGGTCCCCGTCGAGCACGAGCCGGGGCCAGGCGGCCTCCTGATGCGCGTACGCCTCGGCGAGGGACTTCACGACCGGGGCCACCAGGTGCTCCTGGTCGGGCCGGACGCGCAGGCCGATCGCGGCATCGACATTGGCGGCGGTGACCTCGGCCAGCCTCGGTGAAGTAGTCATGCGAGAACGGTAAACGCCGAGGTCAACCGGTTTTCCGGCCGCACACATGACCGCAGGGCCACTCCCCCGGAGTGGCCCTGCGGCGTTCTGGTGGGCGGTCAGCGGTCCGAGGAGGCGGCGGTCTCCGCCTCGATCATGCGCTCCATCGGGACGACCCCGAAGCGGCCCGAGACCAGGAAGGCCAGCACCATCGAGGCGACCATGAGCACCGTCCCCGCCCACACCATCGTCTCGACCGGCACGGTGTACGCGCCCACGGCCCGCACCGCGCACTCGGTGAGCAGCGCCCCGCCCCAGATGGCCGAGAACCGGATCTCGGCCCGGTGGAAGGCAGGCGAACCGGCGGAGAGCCGTTCCCAGGCGGCCGTCTTCCCGGCCTCGCCCCGGGTCAGCCACGGCCGCAGGCCCGCCGACAGCATCGGGCGGCCCCGCAGCGCCGTCACCAGGAACGCCAGGCCGATGACGCTGCTCACCGCGCTGTCCTTGAGGAGCATCAGCCGGGGGTCCCCGGACACCAGGCCCAGCAGCAGCGAGACCGCGTTGACCGACACCATCAGCGCCGCGAGGCCGTTGAGCCGGCGCTCGCGCACCGCGCCCCACACCGTGCGGAGCGCGGGGACCACGCTGCTCCAGGCCAGTGCGCCGAAGGTGGAGAGCCCCGCCGCCTTCAGCGCGTAGTACGCGGCGAGCGGCAGCGCGACGTCCACCAGCAGCGGCTTCAGGCTGTCCACGAGGGCCTTGCGGCGCTCGATCGGGGCGGTGGCGCCGGCCGGGGCGTCGACGGCGGGGGCGGTGAGTGTGGCGGCCGGGCTGCTCATGTCGGTTCCTCCCGTTGCGGCGGCGCCTCCGTGGCTCCCGCTCTCGACACGTACAAGACTGCCGATCCGGGCCCCCTCCCCGGCAGAGCCGCGTGTACTGACCTCCGCATGACGAATGTCATGGCCTTCGCCATGCGGTTGTACGGCTCCGAGCGCGTGACCCGATCGTTGCCGTACGGCGTACAACCGCGCCGGGTCCTCCCTGGTCCCCATGACGTTCCGGTTTTCAAAGGGAGGGGACGGTCTCGCGTATGACGAAGACGATGTGGAACGCGGTGGTGGCCGGGGGAGCGGCGGCCGTGTTCACGGCGATGGCGGCAGTACCTGCGGGGGCGGCGGAGGGAGGCGCGTCCTTCTCCCGGGTGTCGTTCAACGGCGGCAAGCCGATCGTGATCGGGGTGCACGATGTGGTCGAGGTGCACGGCACCTTCCGCATGACGACCACGCGCACGTTCGACTTCGGGCCGACCGTGTATCCGTACCGGGGGAGCCTCGAAGGCGGGGACACCCTGTGGAACGTCATCACAGGAAGCGACTGCCGCCCCGTGGCGAAGGGGGTCTGCGACTTCCAGGAGTGGCTCGAGATCGACCCGCGGCACATCGACTTCGGCAACGAGGACGCGGGCACCTGGAAGTTGGCCGCCGAGGTCTCGTACGTCGGTGACGACTACGACAAGGACGACCTGAACATCCCGATCCAGGTCCAGCGCGCCACCCGGGTCACCGTCAACGCCGCCCCGGAGCCGGCCGTGTTCGGCAAGACGATCACGATCACCGGCAAGGTCACCCGGGCGAACTGGGACACGCACACCTACCAGGGGTACGCGGGCCGCACGGTCAGCCTGCAGTTCAAGGCGGACGGCGCGTCCTCGTACAAGACGGTCAAGAAGGTGACGTCCGGTTCGACGGGGGCGCTCAAGACCACCGTGAAGGCCACCGACTCCGGCACCTGGCGGTGGAACTACTACGGGAACTCCACGGCCGGCGCGAAGGCGTCGACCGGCGACCACGTCGTCGTGTCGTCCGGTGTCCGCGTGATGCACGGTCCGCGCGTGATGCACGCCGCCCGCTAGCGCCACCGGCGGGGCGCCGCCGGAAACTCGTTCGCCGTCCGCCCGCCGCCGGTGCTGGGATGGCTGCATGACCGCATCCGCAGCCATCCCGCCCCAGCACGAGATCCGCGCGCTCCACACCGGCGAGACCGTGACCGTCTATCAGGCGTACACCCCGTCGCTCGGGCTGCCCGCCGCCCGCGACGGGCGTTTCCCGGCCGCCTGGAAGCGCGACCGGATGACGTGGATCAAGCCGAGCTTCCTGTGGATGATGTACCGCTGCGGCTGGGGGACGAAGGAGGGCCAGGAGACCGTCCTCGCCGTCGAGATCACCCGCGAGGGCTTCGACTGGGCCCTCGCCCACGCCGAACTCTCCCACTACGAGAGCGGCGTGCACCCGGATCGCGCCACCTGGCAGCGCGACCTGCGCCGGGCCCCCGCCCGCGTCCAGTGGGACCCCGAGCGCGACCTCCACCTGAACCGGCTCCCGTACCGCTCGCTCCAGCTCGGCCTGTCCGGCGAGGCGGCACGGCGTTACGCGGACGAGTGGACGGTCTCGGTCCGCGACGTCACCCCGCTCGCCCGGGAGATCCACGCGCTGGTCCGGGCGGGCGGGACGGAGGCCGCGAGCGCGCTGCTGCCGGACGAACGGGTCTACCCGGCGCCGGTGGCGGTCCCGGGCTGGGCATCCTCGCCGTCGTAGGCGGCCAGCGCAGCCTGGCGGCATTCCAGCAGCTCGTCGAGGTTCTCGTGGGACACGTGCTCGCGGGCCAGCGCCACCATGGCCCTGGCCTCGACCGAGGCCCACGCGTGCCGCGCACGTTTGTTGGCGCGGCGCCTGGTGTCGCCGCGCAGGAAGGCCGCTCCCGCCGCGAACCCGGCGGAGGCGAGGGCGGATAGAGCGGCGGCCACGCGCACATCCGCCGAGGCCAGCCCTGCCGCTCCCGCCGTGCCCGCCAGCAGGGCAGCGGGGAGCCCGAGGGCGATGTCCGTCCTGGCCCAGAACTCGGCCCGACGGTGCGCGAGTTTCCTCTGCTGCGTCGCCTCGTCCCTCATCCGGACGATCTCGGCACGCAGCCGCTGCGCGAGATCGTCCGGCCCCAGGCGCGTGATTCCGTCAGTGGAATTGACCATAGAGGCATTCCAACACGCCTTCTTTGAAAGGGATTTGGCGAGCATGGACAGCCTTCGGGCGGGCGGGGAGTGAGCTTCCCACAAGGCCGCGGACACGGCCGCGCCAAGTCGTCGTACCTCCAGGGGTCAGGCCCCGGCCCACCCCGTCAGCTCCACGATCTCCCGCGCGATGTCCGGCACCGTCCGTCCGTCCGTCGCCAGCCGCGCGGTGTCCGCCGGGGTCCGGGCGTCGAGCATCCGGGCCTTGCGGTGGCTGCTGTGCAGCTCGTGGTCCAGCTCGGAGCCGATCTCGCGGCCGGTGAGCCGCCGAGCGGCCGTCGCGTCCGACGCGGTCAGCAGGACCCGTACGCACCGCACCCCGGCCCCCATTGCCCGCTCGAACATCGGCGCCGAACCGGACAGCACGCTCACCGTGTTCGTGTAGACGAGGCGGCGCACGCCCAGGGCCGCGTAGTTGGCCCAGACCGCCGCCAGATTGCGTTCGGTGATCAGGGAGCGGTGCGGGTCGTCGTCCGGCGCGGGATGCACGGCGCACATGAAGTCCCCGTCGACCACCGCGTGCACGGTCCCCGCCTCGCGCAGCCGCGCCGACACCTCCCAGGCCACCGTGGTCTTCCCCACGCCCGCGCGGCCGCCTATGAGCAGTACTTCCGGCTGTTCCATGGCGGCAGCGTTCCAGAGCGCGGGGGCGTCGCGCGACGCAATTGCCCGGCCCCGGCGCATACCGCGTCCGGAGTACGAGGGCCGCTTCCGTACGCCTTGAGGATGCCCGGGAGTTCCGCCCGGCGGCAGGTGGGACGGGGTGGCGGGCCGCATAGGGTCGTACGCATGGACTCCCCTGTTGCGCGTACGTCCCGGTGGCGGCGCCTGCTGCCCCGCACCCGAGGCCGGTGGGCGGCGGCCGGTGCCGCGCTCCTCGTGCTCGCCGGTGCGGGCACCTGGACGGCCGTTGCCGACGACAGCGGCCCCGCCGTGCACCGCCAGGACCGGATGATGCGCGTCGACGGGGTCTCCCTCGACACCTCGTACTTCACGGCCGGGGGCGACGGGCGCCGGCCCGCCGTGCTCATCGGCCACGGATTCGGCGGCAGCAAGGCGGAGACCCGGGCGCAGGCCGAGCAGCTGGCCCGCGACGGATACGCCGTCCTCACCTGGTCCGCGCGCGGCTTCGGCAAGTCCGGCGGCAGGATCGGGCTGAACGCGCCCGACCGCGAGGTCAAGGACGTGTCCGGGCTGATCGACTGGCTCGCCGGCCGCCCCGAGGTCCGGCTCGACGCCAAGGGCGATCCCCGCGTCGGCATCACCGGGGCGTCCTACGGCGGCGCGGTCTCGCTGCTCGCCGCCGGGTACGACCACCGCGTCGACGCCATCGCCCCGCAGATCACCTACTGGAACCTCGCCGACGCGCTCTTCCCGGACGGCGTGTTCAAGAAACTCTGGGCCGGGATCTTCGTCAACTCCGGCGGCGGCTGCGCCAACTTCGAGAAGGAGCTGTGCGACCTGTACGAACGGGTCGCCGTCAGCGGCAAGCCGGACGCCGCCGCCCGCGACCTGCTCACGAAGCGTTCCCCGAGCGCCGTCGCCGACCGCATCAAGGCCCCCGCGCTCATCGTGCAGGGCCAGACCGACTCCCTGTTCCCGCTCGGCCAGGCCGACGCCATGGCGAAGGCCATCGCCGCCAACGGTGCCCCCGTCTCCGTCGACTGGGCGGCCGGCGGGCACGACGGGGGCGACATGGAGACCGGCCGGGTACAGAAGAGGATCGCCGGCTGGTTCGACCGCTACCTGAAGGGGGAAGAGGGCGCCGACACCGGCCCCGCCTTCCGCGTCACCCGGACCGGCGGCATCGACTCCACGGACGGCGCCGCCCTCACCCGGGGCGCCACCAGCGACACGTACCCGGGCCTGCACAGCGGACCCGAGGCCGTCGAACTGCGCGGGCGCACCCAGAAGATCAGCAACCCCGCGGGGGCCAACCCGCCGTCGATCTCCGCCGTACCCGGCGTCGGCGGCTCGCTCGCCCAGCTCTCCTCCCTCGGCGTCGGCGGCCTCGCCCTCGACTTCCCCGGCCAGTACGCCCGCTTCGACTCCGCCCCGCTGCCCACCGCCCGCCGCGTCACCGGCGCCCCCACGGTCCGAGTGACGGTGAAGGCCGACCACGGCGACGCGGTCCTGTTCGGCAAGGTGTACGACGTGGCGCCGGACGGGAAGCGGCAGGTGCTGCCCGCCCAGCTCGTCGCGCCGTACCGGATCACGCCGGAGCAGCAGGGCAAGCCGATCGAGCTGACCCTGCCCGCCGTCGACCACGAATTCGACGCGGGCCACCGCCTCCGCCTCGTCCTCGCCGCGACCGACCTCGGCTACGCGTCCCCGGCCGAGCCCGCCACGTACACCGTCTCCCTCGACGGGGCCCTCGCGCTTCCCACCGCGCCCGGCCTGAAGACCGCCTCGGCCGCACTGCCCTGGTGGACCTGGGGACTGCCGGCCGCCGCCCTCGTGATCGCCGCAGCCCTGCTGCTCACCGCCCGGCGCCGTACCGCGACGCCCGCACCCGATCCCGCGCTCGCCGACGTACCGCTCCAGATCACCGGCCTGTCCAAGAAGTACGCCAAGTCGGCCGACAGGTACGCCGTGCGCGACCTGTCCTTCCGCGTCGAGAAGGGGCAGGTGCTCGGCCTGCTCGGGCCCAACGGCGCCGGGAAGACCACCACCCTGCGCATGCTCATGGGGCTCATCACCCCCGACGACGGCGAGATCCGGGTCTTCGGGCGGGCCATCCGCCCCGGCGCGCCCGTGCTGTCCCGGGTCGGCTGCTTCGTGGAGGGCGCGGGGTTCCTGCCGCACCTGTCCGGGCGCGCCAACCTGGAGCTGTACTGGAAGGCCACCGGCCGCCCCGACGAGGACGCGCGCATCGACGAGGCGCTGGAGATCGCCGGGCTCGGCGACGCCCTGGCCCGCGCCGTGCGCACGTACTCGCAGGGCATGCGGCAGCGGCTCGCCATCGCCCAGGCCATGCTCGGCATGCCGGACCTGCTCATCCTGGACGAGCCGACCAACGGTCTCGACCCGCCGCAGATCCGCGAGATGCGGGACGTGATGATCCGGTACGCGGCCGGCGGCCGCACCGTGATCGTCTCCAGCCACCTCCTGTCCGAGGTGGAGCAGTCCTGCACGCATCTGGTCGTCATGGACCGGGGCCGGCTCGTCCAGGCGGGCCCCGTCGCCGAGATCACCGGCTCCGGCGACATGCTCCTGGTCACCGCCGCCGACCCGCTCACCGAACCCCTCGTGGAGAAGGTCGCCGCCCTGCCGGGCATCGGCTCCGCCGTCCGCACCGACGACGGCCACGGGCTCCTCGTCCGGCTCGACGGGGCGAGCTCCCCGGAGCTGATCGCCGAGCTGGTCCGCCTCGACGTGCCGCTGACGGGCGTCGGCCCGCACCGCCGCCTGGAGGACGCCTTCCTCACCCTGATCTCCGGAGGCTCCGCATGAGCACCGCAGCCGGCCTCCCCGAGGCCCCCGAGGCGCCCGGCTACCGCGCCCGCCACACCCTCCCGCTGCGCGTCGAGGCGGTCCGGCAGCTGCGCCGGCGCCGGACCCTGCTGATGGGCGGGGTGCTGGCCGCGCTGCCGTTCATCCTGATCATCGCGTTCGCGATCGGCGGCACCCCGGACGGCGGCCCCGGCGGCGCCGACCGGATCACGCTGATGGACACGGCGACCGCGTCCGCCGCGAACTTCGCCGCGACCTGCCTGTTCGTCTCGGCGGGCTTCCTGCTCGTCGTCCCGGTCGCGCTGTTCTGCGGCGACACCGTGGCCTCCGAGGCGAGCTGGTCCTCGCTGCGCTATCTGCTGGCCGCGCCCGTGCCCCGGGCCAGGCTGCTGTGGAGCAAGCTCGTCGTCGCGCTGGGCTTCAGCCTCGCCGCGATGGTGCTGCTGCCGCTCGTCGCGCTCGCGGCCGGAGCGGCGGCCTATGGCTGGGGACCGCTCCAGCTGCCGACCGGGGGAGCGCTGTCGGCCGGGGACGCGGTGCCGCGCCTCGCGCTCGTCGTCGCGTTCATCTTCGTGTCGCAACTGGTGACCGCCGGGCTCGCGTTCTGGCTGTCGACGAAGACGGACGCCCCGCTGGGCGCGGTGGGCGGGGCGGTCGGCCTGACCATCGTCGGCAATGTGCTCGACGCCGTCACCGCGCTCGGCTCCTGGCGCGACTTCCTGCCCGCGCACTGGCAGTTCGCCTGGGCGGACGCGCTCCAGCCCACCATCGAGTGGGGCGGCATGGCGAAGGGCGCGGCCGTATCGGTGACGTATGCCCTGATCCTGCTCGCTTTCGCGTTCCGAGGGTTCAGCCGTAAGGACATCGTGTCCTGACCTTGACATTCCGCCGGTTTCGCGCTCGTCGTTGCCGCATCGAGATCGTTCCGCAACGCTTTCGTCCGGTCCGGACCGCCCGCTCGCACGTCACATTCACAAGTGCTGACGTGACGACACAGGGGGTACGGGATGGAACACCGCACACGGAAGTACCGAGGCGCAGTAGGGCTGTTGCTCGCGACGGGCGTGCTGCTCACCGGCTGCACGGGGACGGACAGCGGCGGCGGCAAGGCGACGTCCGACCAGCGGCGCGCGGGGGCGCCCGCGCCCGCCTACACGGGCGGGGCGAAGGAGGGGGGTGAGGCGGACCGGCTGAAGGAGACCCCCCGGCCCGATTACCTCTCCACCTTCGCGCTGGACGTCGACACCGCCTCGTACGGCTACGCCCGCCGCACCCTCGCCGAAGGCCGGCTGCCCGGAGCGGAGACCGTGCGGCCCGAGGAGTTCGTCAACAGCTTCCGCCAGGGCTACCACCGCCCCGAGGGCAACGGCTTCTCGGTCTCCGTCGACGGGGCCCGGGCCGCCGGCGAGGACGGCGACTGGTCGCTGGTCCGGGTCGGCCTGGCCACCAAGGCCGCGCCCTCCACCGCCGAACGGCCCCCGGCGGCGCTCACCTTCGTGGTGGACGTCTCCGGCTCGATGAACTCGCCCGACCGGCTCGGCCTGGTCAAGACCTCGCTGGGCATCCTCACGGACGAACTCCGCGACGACGACTCGATCAGCCTGGTCACCTTCAGCGACGACGCGGAGACCGTCCTGCCGATGACCCGGCTGAGCGGCCACCGGAGCAAGATCCGCGACGCGGTCGACTCGCTGGAAACCGCCGCCTCCACCAATGTCGGGGCGGGCATCGAGCGCGGTTACGAGGAAGCGGTCGAAGGCCGCCGCAAGGGGGTGAACAACCGGGTCGTCCTGCTCTCCGACGCGCTGGCCAACACCGGCGACACCGAGGCGGACGACATCCTCGAACGGATCGACTCGGCCCGCCGCGAGTACGGCATCACCCTCTTCGGCGTGGGCGTCGGCAGCGACTACGGCGACGCGTTCATGGAGCAGCTGACCAACAGGGGCGACGGCCACACCACGTACATCGCCGACGAGGAACAGGCCCGCAAGGTCTTCGTGGACCAGCTCCCCGCCCACCTCGAACTGACCGCCCGGGACGCCAAGGCGCAGGTCGCCTTCGACCCGAAGACCGTCGAGAAGTTCAAGCTGATCGGCTACGAGGACCGCAAGGTCGCCGACGACGACTTCCGCGACGACACCGTGGACGGCGGCGAGGTCGGCCCCGGCCACACCGTCACCGCCCTGTACAGGGTGCGGCTGCGCGACGGCGCCTCCGGCCATGTCGCCACCGCGACCGTGCGCTGGCTCGACCCGAAGACCCGCACGCCGCACGAGGAGACCGGTTCCGTGGCGACCGGGGCGATCACCGGCAAGCTCTGGGGCGGCCGGAGCACCCGCCTCCAGGTGGCGGCGGTGGCCGCCTACTTCGCGGAGGACCTGTGCGGCGCCGACCTGCCCGGCACCCCGGGCCTCGGCGAACTCGCCGACCGGGCCGAGAAGCTGGCCACGACGACCGAGGACGCCTCGGTCACGAAGCTGGCCGACGCGATCACCCGCGCGGACCGGCTGAAGGGCGACCGGTACCCGGTGGAGGACACGGGAGAGGGCGAGATGGACTGACGGGGAGGAGCCCCGGGGGGACGGCGCGCTCCCCCCGGGGCTCCGGCGGTGTTTACGCCGTCACTACACGGACCGCGCTAGCGTGCTGTGCCCCGCGAAAAAAAGGGACCTCCCTCGGGGGGAGGTCCGGCGCGGGCGGCTGGGGCCGATGCGCCCCCGGCAGGACTCGAACCTGCGGCCAAGTGCTTAGAAGGCACCTGCTCTATCCACTGAGCTACGGGGGCCGGGTGGTGGCTGCGGTGGTCAGGAGCCCCGGGACCCGGGCGGTCCGTGACCTTGCCGGGACAAGGATAGGGCTCCTATCGGCTCGACCTCGTTGCTTCACCTGCGTGGCACGATGTGGAGGTTCGGTGAAGCGAGACGATAATCGCAGGTAGGCCCGGATCACGCACCGCTTTTGGCGCTTCACGCCACGGGTGTTGTGCACTCGTTATGCCTGCGCCCCACTCATCCCCTCTGTCCGGACGGGGGAACCGGCGCGCAGAGGTGGCTATACGCTTCAAAAAGGCGCCAAAATTGGGCATTCTTCGCATGTGGTGACCTTGGACGTACGGCCTCAGCTCATCGACGCACTCTCCGCCCTGCGCGACTGTGTCGCCGCCGTGCGTCTCCCACTCCCGCTCCCAGGGGCCCCGCGCGCCAGGCAGACCAGGACCGAGCTGCTCGCCCAGCTCGACGACTACCTGCTGCCCCGGCTCAAGGACCCCGAGGCGCCCCTGCTCGCCGTCATCGGCGGGTCGACCGGCGCCGGCAAGTCGACGCTCGTCAATTCCCTGGTGGGGCGCCGGGTCAGCGAGGCCGGGGTGCTGCGGCCCACCACCCGCACGCCCGTCCTGGTCTGCCACCCGGACGACCAGCACTGGTTCGCGGGCGTACGGGTGCTGCCGCAGCTCACCCGGGTCTGGCTGCCGCCCGAGGAGTACGCCGAGCCCGGCCAGTGCGACGACCTCGACGGACCCGACGGCCACGCGGCCGAGGAGGGCACCGCGCTGCGCGTCGAGACCGCGCCCGGGCTGCCGCGCGGGCTCGCCCTGCTGGACGCCCCCGACATCGACTCCCTCGTCGTCCGCAACCGGGTCCTGGCCGCCGAACTCATCTGCGCCGCCGACATCTGGGTCATGGTCACGACGGCCTCCCGGTACGCCGACGCCGTGCCCTGGCATCTGCTGCGTACCGCCAAGGAGTACAACGCCTCGCTCGTCACCGTCCTCGACCGGGTCCCGCACCAGGTGATCGCCGAGGTCTCCCGCCAGTACGGGGCCCTGCTCACCAAGGCCGGCCTCGGCGAGGTGCCCCGCTTCACCATCCCCGAGCTGCCCGAATCGGCGGGCGGCGGCAGGGGCCTCCTGCCCACCACCGCCGTCGCCCCGCTCCGCGCCTGGCTCGCGCACCGCGCCCAGGACCCCGCCGCCCGCCAGCAGGCCGTCGGCCGGACGGCCGCCGGGGTCATCGACTCCCTGGACGTCCGGATGCCCGCGCTCGCCGGCGCCGTCGCCGCCCAGTACGCCGCCTCCGTACGGCTCACGGGTGTGGTCGAGGAGGCGTACGGGAAGGAGGGCGCCCGCCTCCGGCGCAGGCTGAAGAACGGCGGCGCGCTCGCCGGCGACGCCCGGACCAGGTGGCGCGGCTACCCCACGTACAGCAGCTCCGAGGAAGTGCTCGACGCCCTGGTCGAGAGCCTGGCCGCGCTCCTGGAGTGCGGCGTCGCCGCCGCCGACGAGCAGATCCGCGCCGTCTGGCGCAAGGAGCCCGCTGCCTCGGCCTTCGCCTTCGAGGCGGCGGGCCGCGAGGAGGGCGGCTGGGGACCGGCCGAGGACATCCGGGGCCGGATCGACATGACCGTACGCAGATGGCGCCGCATCCTCGAAGAACTGGCCGAGGAGGAGCTGCGCCTGATGGAGCGCAACACCGCCCCGGACCCCGAGACCGTCGCCGCCCTGCTGGCCGCCGCCCTGCTCGGCGGACGCCGCGCCCGCACCGCCGGCGAACAGCTCGCCGAACGCATGGGGGCGCAGGGTGCGCTGCGGCTGCGCGACAAGGGCGGCGCGCTCCTCACCAACTGCCTCGACCACGTGCTGAACGGCGAGCGCGACCGGCGGCTCGCCCCCCTGGACGCCCTCGACGTGGCCCCCGAGCCACAGGCCGAACTCATCGCCGCGCTGTCCCTACTGCAGAAGGAGAGGTGGCAGCGATGACTGCCGTCACTGACGAGAATCCGGGGCAGGGCGGGACCGGGGAGCAGCTGTCCGACACCTCCGACACCTCCGACGCCTCCCGTGCCGACACATCCCGTTCCGACGCCTCCCGCTCCGGCACCGGCTGGGACGACGGGCTGATCGCCCGGCGCGCGCAGGCCGGCCGCAAGGAGGTCGAACAGGCCCCCGACGAGGCCCCCGAGGAGGAAGAGGACGACGGACGGCCGCAGGTCGAGGCGTACGTGGACTCCGGCAGCCCGCTCCGGCCGCGCCTGGACGCCCTGCGCGAGCTCGTCGGCCTCTCCCGGGCCCGCCTGGACCGGGCCGCGCTCGCCGAGGCGGGCCGGGTGCTGGACGAGGCGGCGGCCCGGCAGCGGCTCTCCTCCCGGCACACCGTCGTCGCCATCGCCGGGGCGAGCGGCAGCGGGAAGTCGGCGCTCTTCAACGCGCTCGCCGGCGCCCAGCTCTCCGAGACCGGCCTGCGCCGCCCCACCACCTCGTCCCCGCTCGCCTGCTCCTGGACCGACGGGGCCGCCGGACTGCTGGACCGCCTCGCCGTGCCCGGCAGGCTCCGGCGCAGGCCGGCGCCGGGCGCGGCGGCCGACGAGGCGCTCCAGGGCCTGGTCCTGGTCGACCTGCCCGACCACGACTCGGCGGCGAAGGGCCACCGCGACCAGGTGGACCGGGTGCTCGCGCTGGTCGACGCGGTGATCTGGGTGGTGGACCCGGAGAAATACGCGGACGCCGCCCTGCACGAGCGCTACCTGCGCCCGCTCGCCGGCCACGCCGAGGTCACCTTCGTCGTGCTCAACCAGATCGACCGGCTCCCGGGCGAGGCCGCCGACCAGGTCCTGGACGACCTGCGCCGGCTGCTGGACGAGGACGGCATGGCCCTCGGCGAGCACGGCGAGCCCGGCGCGACCGTCCTGCCGCTGTCCGCCCTGACCGGCGAGGGCGTCGGCGAACTGCGCGAGCTGCTGGGCCGGTTCGTCCAGGACCGCACGGCCGCGACCCGCCGCCTGTCCGCCGATGTGGACGCGGCGGCGGCCAGGCTCCGCCCGGTGTACGTCGCCGAGGGGCGGCCGGGTCTGGGGGAGCGGGCCCGGGAGGAGTTCGCGGACCGGCTCGCGGAGGCCGTGGGCGCGGCGGCGGCGGGGCAGGCGGCCGAACGCGAGTGGCGCCGCAACGCCGGACGGGCCTGCGGCACGCCGTGGCTGCGGCTGTGGCGCTGGTACGAGGCCACGCGGCAGCCCGGCAGCCGGGACCGGGTCCCGCTCGCCGCCCCGCCCGAGGAACGGCTCACCGCACGCCAGCGCGTGGAGCAGGCCGTGCGCACGGTCGCGGACGACGCCGCCGCCGGACTGCCAGGGCCCTGGGCGCAGGCGGTGCGGGAGGCCGCGGTGCACGGGGCGCAGGGGCTGCCGGACGCGCTGGACGAACTGGCGGGGCGCGTGGCGGGCGGCGAGGCGGCCGCGCGGGGCGCGGGCGGCGGTGTGGTGTGCGCGACGGCTTCGGAGCCTGCGGGAGGCTCGGCGGGCGGGGGCGCGGGTGAGAGCCGGGGCGGTCGGGCCGCCGGGAGGCCGCCGCGGCCGGCGTGGTGGCCGGCGGCGGTGCTGGCGCAGGTCGCGATGACGTTGTTGCAGATCTTCGGGGGCCTGTGGCTGGCCGGCCAGATCATCGGGGTGCTGGAGCCGGGGCTGCTGACGCCCGCCCTGGTGATGCTCGCGGGCATCGTGGGCGGCCCGCTCGTCGAGTGGTCGTGCGCGGCGGCGGCCCGGGGGCCCGCCCGGCGGTACGGGCAGGAGGCCGAACGGCGGTTGCGCGAGGCGGCGGCGGCCTGCGGGCGGGCCCGGGTGCTCGACCCGGTCGCGGCGGAGCTGATGCGCTATCGCGAAGTGCGGGAACGCTATGTGGCGGTGACGGAGTTTTCCACAACGGGCCGTTAGTCCACAGCCCTCGGCAGGATTTCCGCCTCCCCTTCAGCATGGGACCGGTGACCGCGCGTACGGCGCGGCCACGGGATCCGGGCGAAGGGGAGGCGGAGTCATGAACGAGACCCTGGTGACGCTGGTGGGCAACGCGGCGACGGCGGTGGAGTTCCGGGAGACGGCGAGCGGGGCCATGGCCCGGTTCAGGTTCGCGGTGACGCCCCGGCGGTGGGACCGGGTGAAGGAGGTCTGGGCCGACGGGCACACGAGCTTCTACACCGTGTGGGCGTGGCGCACTCTGGCCGCGAATCTGACGGGCTCGGTCGCGGTGGGGGAGCCACTGGTGGTGCACGGCAGGCTGAAGGTGCGCGAGGAGGAGTTGGAGGGGCAGCGCCGGACCTTCGTGGACATCGAGGCGGTGGCGGTGGGCCATGATCTGACCCGGGGCACCGCCGCGTTCCGCCGGGTGGTCAGGGGCGAGCCGGGGCTGACATCGAGGTACGGTCCGGCGCCGGTCACGGCGGGGGCCGATCCGTGGGCGGTGCGGGAGGCGCCGGAACAGCCGGGCGGGGAGCCGGTGGAGGGTGGTGGACCGGCGGGCGGCGCGGAGCCGTCGGAGGAGGCGCCGGAGGAGGTGCCGGTGCGGGAGCGGCCCGCACGGCGGCGGACGGTGCGTCAGAAGGGCGGTGCGGCGCCCCGGAAGCCCGACTCCGATCTGGTGACCGCGTGACGACCGGGCGCGCCGGGGCGGGTGGTCGCAACGGGGCGCGAGGCGTTCGGGATAACGATTGCGATTCGGAATGGTTGTCGGATGGTATGACGGGGGACTGTTCATGGCTCGCTCCATAGGATCTCCCCGTACTCACAAGGCACTTGAGTAGCAGGCGGGACAATCCCCACACGCGTACCGGGCGCGAGGGTCTCGCCCGGAGGGGAAATAAGTGTTTTCTGCTTCTTCAGCGACCGCTTCGTCATCCAGGGCGACGGCCCCGACCGCACGGCGCGGGCGCATAGCCCGGCTGACCGCTTCCGCGATGGCGTCCGGCCTGGTCGTGGCCGGAGCCCTCATCGGCGCCGGCACCGCGACGGCCGACGAGGTGCCCGCGCACCAGGGCGGGGCCACCGCCGTGCTGGACGGCCTCAAGACCTATGACACCGCCTACGTCCACGCCGACGGCAAGCAGGACAAGGTGTCCGCCGGCCTGTTCGAGATGAACGTCGACGGCGGCGGCACGCTCAAGACGTACTGCATCGACATCCACAACCACACCCAGGACCAGGCGAAGTACCTGGAGACTCCCTGGGACCAGACCTCGCTCGGCAGCAACAAGGACGCCGGCAAGATCCTCTGGATCCTGCAGCACTCCTACCCGCAGGTGAACGACCTCTCCGCGCTCGCCAAGGCGGCCGGCACCGGCGCGCTCACCGAGAAGACCGCGGCGGCCGGCACCCAGGTCGCGATCTGGCGGTTCTCCGACCACGTCGACGTGACCGCCCAGGACGAGCAGGCGGAGAAGCTCGCGGACTGGCTGGAGAGTTCCGCCACCGTCATCGCCGAGCCCAAGGCGTCCCTGGCACTCGACCCGGTCGCGGTCTCCGGCCGCTCCGGTGAGCGCCTCGGCCCGGTCACCGTCCGCACCAACGCCGGCCAGGCCACGGTGACCCCGCCGGCGGACCTCGCCAGCGGCGTGAAGGTCACCGACAAGGCGGGCAAGCCCGTCACCACGGCGTCCGACGGCGACCAGCTCTACTTCGACGTTCCCGCAGGCTCCGACGAGGGCACCGCCTCGCTGACCGTCCAGGCCGCCACCTCCGTCCCGGTCGGCCGCGCCTTCGCCGGGGTCACCAAGAGCCAGACCCAGATCCTGGCCGGCTCCAGCGAGTCGACGGTCTCCGCGACCGCCACCGCCGGCTGGGCCAAGAAGGGTCCGATCCCGACGGCCACCGCCGAGAAGAACTGCGACAAGGGCGGCGTCGACATCACCGTCGGCAACCAGGGCGACGAGGCGTTCACCTTCGAGCTCGACGGCAAGCAGAACACCGTCGAGGCCGGCAAGACCGTGACCGTCACCGTGCCCGTCGCCGAGGACCAGGCGTACGACGTCACTGTCACCGGCCCGGGCGGCTTCTCCAAGACCTTCAAGGGCGTCCTGGACTGCAAGACCACCAGCAGCGGCACCGGGGGCAGCAGCACCGGTGGCACCGACACCCAGACCGGTGGCGACAAGCCCACCACGACCACGGCCACGGCCGGCGGCAGCACGGGCGGCGACGACACCAACCTCGCCGAGACCGGCAGCTCCAGCGCCACCCCGATGATCGCGGGCATCGCCATCGCCCTGGTCGTCGTCGGCGGCGGCGCGGTCGTGCTCCTTCGCCGCAAGGGCCGCACCGCCAGTGAGTGACCAGCGGTAGCACACCGTCACACGCACTGATCAAGGCCCCGGCGGGCTTCGGCCCGCCGGGGCCTTCGCGTACCCCCGCCCCACCACCCCACCCGCCCCACGCGTACCGAGACCCGGGACCGCGCGTATCGCGCACCGGACCGGTTTCCGTCAAGAGGCGGCCGTCAGGCAAGATGGGGTGTATCTGCCCACTCATCGATTGCCGGACGGTTTCTCTTGGCTGAGTACATCTACACGATGCGCAAGACACGCAAGGCGCACGGCGACAAGGTCATCCTTGACGACGTGACGCTGAGCTTCCTGCCCGGCGCGAAGATCGGTGTGGTGGGTCCCAACGGTGCCGGTAAGTCCACGGTGCTGAAGATCATGGCGGGCCTGGAGCAGCCGTCCAACGGTGACGCGTTCCTGTCGCCCGGCTTCAGCGTCGGCATCCTCATGCAGGAGCCCCACCTCGACGAGGCGAAGACGGTTCTGGAGAACGTCCAGGACGGCGCCGCCGAGATCATGGGCAAGCTCAAGCGCTTCAACGAGGTCGCCGAGCTCATGGCGACCGACTACTCCGACGCGCTCATGGACGAGATGGGCAAGCTCCAGGAGGACCTGGACCACGCCAACGCGTGGGACCTGGACGCCCAGCTGGAGCAGGCCATGGACGCCCTGGGCTGCCCGCCCGGCGACTGGCCCGTCGTCAACCTCTCCGGTGGCGAGAAGCGCCGCGTCGCCCTCTGCAAGCTCCTCATCGAGGCGCCCGACCTGCTGCTCCTCGACGAGCCCACCAACCACCTCGACGCCGAGTCGGTGAACTGGCTGGAGCAGCACCTCTCGAAGTACGCGGGCGCCGTGGTCGCCGTCACCCACGACCGGTACTTCCTGAACAACGTCGCCGAGTGGATCCTCGAACTCGACCGCGGCCGCGCCATCCCCTACGAGGGCAACTACTCCACGTACCTGGAGAAGAAGGCCACCCGCCTCAAGGTCGAGGGCCGCAAGGACGAGAAGCGCCAGAAGCGGCTCAAGGAAGAGCTGGAGTGGGTGCGGTCCAACGCCAAGGGGCGCCAGACCAAGTCCAAGGCCCGTCTCGCCCGTTACGAGGAGATGGCCGCCGAGGCGGACAAGATGCGGAAGCTGGACTTCGAGGAGATCCAGATCCCGCCGGGGCCGCGCCTCGGTTCCATCGTGGTCGAGGTCGAGAACCTCTCGAAGGCGTTCGGCGACAAGGTCCTCGTCGAAGACCTGTCGTTCACGCTCCCGCGCAACGGCATCGTCGGCATCATCGGCCCGAACGGCGCCGGCAAGACCACGCTGTTCAAGATGATCCAGGGCCTGGAGACGCCGGACAGCGGCTCCATCAAGGTCGGCGACACGGTCAAGATCAGCTACGTCGACCAGTCCCGCGCCAACATCGACCCGAAGAAGACCCTCTGGGCCGTCGTCTCGGACGAGCTGGACTACATCAACGTCGGCCAGGTCGAGATGCCCTCGCGGGCGTACGTCTCCGCCTTCGGCTTCAAGGGCCCGGACCAGCAGAAGCCGGCCGGGGTCCTCTCCGGTGGTGAGCGCAACCGCCTCAACCTGGCGCTGACGCTCAAGGAGGGCGGCAACCTGCTGCTCCTCGACGAGCCCACCAACGACCTCGACGTCGAGACCCTGTCCTCGCTGGAGAACGCCCTGCTGGAGTTCCCGGGCGCGGCCGTGGTCATCTCCCACGACCGCTGGTTCCTGGACCGCGTCGCCACGCACATCCTGGCGTACGAGGGCGACTCCAAGTGGTACTGGTTCGAGGGCAACTTCGAGTCGTACGAGAAGAACAAGATCGACCGCCTCGGCCCGGACGCGGCCCGCCCGCACCGCGCCACGTACAAGAAGCTCACGCGAGGCTGATCGTCTTGGCTCGTCACATCTACAGCTGCCCGCTGCGCTGGTCGGACATGGACGCCTTCGGCCACGTCAACAACGTGGTCTTCCTCCGCTATCTGGAGGAGGCGCGGATCGACTTCATGTTCCGGCTGGCGCCCGGGGACGGCTCGCCGTCCTTCGCGGGCGGCTCCGTCGTGGCGCGGCACGAGATCGACTACGTGCGGCCCCTGGTCCACCGGCACCGGCCGGTGACCGTCGAGTCCTGGGTCACGAAGATAGGCGCCGCGTCCCTGACGATCGCCTACGAGATCAAGGACCCGGACCAGGTCTACGTACGCGCCTCGACCGTCGTCGTGCCGTACGACCTGGCCGCCGAACGCCCCCGGCGCATCTCCCCGGAGGAGAAGCGGTTCCTCCAGGAGTATCTGGCCGAGGAGCCCGCCGCGGTATGACCGTGTCCGTACAGTCGCTGCGGTTCGCCGACGCGAGGGAGGCCGCCGATCTCGGCGCCTTCCTCGGGCGGCTGCTCCACTACGACCGTGCCGCCGCCGTCCGCCTCCAGGCGGGCGGCGGCGCGCTCGCCGTGTTCGGCAGGCCCCCGTCCTTCGACGTGCTGGCCATCCGCACGGCCCGGCTCGCCGACGCGCACGGCTTCGACGTCACGGTGTCGGCCGGCGACCTGTTGGAGACGCTGCCGAACGAAGGGCTGGAAGCCGCTCTGCCCGCCCCGGTCACCGGGCCGCCCTGGGCCGGTGTCCTCCCCCCGCGCGGCGGCTGGCGGGAGCGGTCCGGGCTGCCCGGCCCGGTCGCCCTGCGCGCCGCGCTCACCGCCGCCGTCACCGAATTCCGGGTCCGTGACGAGGCCCTGCCCGAGGATCGGCGCACCCGCGCCGAGCGGGACCGCATCGGCCACGACATCTGGTCGCGCACCCTCGCGAGCACCGAACTCCCGCTGCGCGCGGTGCACGCCGCCCAGTCCCTCGGCTTCCTGCGCGCCGACCCCGCCTTCCCGGTCGCCCTCCTGGCGGCCGGCAGCTGGCTGCGCCTGCGCACCCCGTACGGCTCCGTCGCCCTGCGCCGGGCCGGTGCGGCGGGCGGCCTGGGCAACCTCGCGGTCTCCGTAACCGGCTGAAGCCGCGCCTTTACGCCGTAAAGCCCGCCCCGCTCACCACCGCATCCGCACGTCCTCCGCCCACCCCAGCAGGCGCTCCACCGCGATCCGTGTCCCGTCGTCCGCGCGGACCGTGCCGTCGTAGTGGCCGAAACACTGGTCGGTGCGGTTGGCCAGCGCCCCCGCCTCGGTGCGGACGCGGCGGTTGTGGAACGGGGTGAACGTCAGGTCGACCTGCCCGGTCAGCGGGGTGCGGACCGTCCACGGGGCGAGCGGGTCCGAGGGCGACCAGCGCCAGTCCAGCTCCTCGCCGATCTTGCTGAGCCGGCCGTCCACGCAGAGCGCGTTCTCCGTGGAGCCGGTGCCCAGCGTCCACTGCCCGCCGAGCTGGACGCCCAGGGTGTGCCCGTCGGTGCGGCCGGACGCGGCGCCCCAGTTCCAGCGGACCGTACGCGGCCAGCGGCCCCGGCCGTGGTCCAGGACGGCCCAGGTGTCGTCCCCGTCGAAGTCCAGGAACTCGCCGCCCACCCTGACCCGGCCGGAGGCGGGCAGCGCGGTCTGCTTGGAGGTGTACTGGAAGCGGCGGCTGTCCCACGGCACGACGACGGAGAGCGATTCGTGGTCCGCCGGCCGGGCGACCAGCAGGTCCACCTCCACCGGCACCCGCTCCGGGGTCAGACAGCGGGCCCGCAGCCGGGTGCCGCCGGGCTCGTCGCGGATCTCCACGCGCACCTTGCCGCCGGTCGGGCGCGCCGGGCCCGTCACCACGTCCGGGGCGCCGGGGGAGCCGGCCACCGTGTCGGGGAGGCGGGCGCCGAGGCCGCCGGGGAGGATCGCCGTACGTTCCAGCTCAAGGCCGCCGGGCGCGTACTCCAGCAGATAGACGCTGTTCAGGGCGAGGAAGTCCAGATCGCTGACGGTCAGCGCCACCAGATGGGTGGGCGTCGTCACGCACCAGTACTCCCAGCGCTTCGTCCGGCCCCAGCCGCGCAGATTGGCGCGGTGCAGCGGGGTCCGCGACCAGCCGACCGCCGCCGGGTCGAGGCGGCCGTCGGGCAGGCACAGGTCGACCGGCTCGGTGATCTCGCGTTCGAACGTCGTCATGGCCGGATCCTAACGGCCGGTCACACGGCCTTCCGGGGCCGGTCATCCGCCCTTCGGGCCGTCCGGCCACACCCCGATGTGGTCCTGCTCCAGCTCCAGCATCACCCGGTGCTCCATGCCCAGCGCCTCGGTGTAATCGGCGGGCAGTTGCAGCCGTCCCGCGCGGTCGAGCATCGCGTACTCGCGGGCGACCTGGGACTCCTGGCCGGTCGCCGCGTCGACCTCGGTGCGGCGCAGCACCTCGAAGGACGTGCGGCCGTCGCGGATCGCGACCGTACGGCGCACCTCACTGGCGACCGCCTGGTCGTGGGTGACGATCACGATCGTCGTGCCCAGCTCCTCGTTGGCGCGGCGGAACGCGGCGAAGACCTGTTCGCCGGTGGCCGAGTCGAGTTCGCCGGTCGGCTCGTCGGCGAGCAGCACCGAGGGGGAGTTGGCGAGCGAGACGGCGATGGCCACCCGCTGCTGCTGGCCGCCCGACATCTGCCGAGGGCGCCGGTCGCGGCATTCCTCGACCTCCAGCATCTTCAGCAACGCCTCGGCACGCGCGGTCCGTTCGCGGTTGCGGCCCCGGCCGCGCAGCTGCATGGGCAGGGTGACGTTCTGGATCGCCGTGAGATACGGCAGCAGATTGCGGCCGGTCTGCTGCCAGACGAAGCCGACCACGTCCCGGCGGTAGCGGAGGCGCTCCTTCTGCCCCATGGACAGCAGGTCGCAGCCCGCCACCTTCGCCGCCCCGGCCGTCGGCTCGTCCAAGCCCGCCAGGATGTTCATCAGCGTCGACTTGCCGCTGCCGGACGCGCCGACCAGCGCCAGCAACTCGCCCTCCTCCACCAGCAGATCGAGGCCCTGGAGCGCCTGCACCTCCACCCCGTCCGTGGTGAAGATGCGCACCAGCCGGTCGCAGGCGATCAGCGCGTCATGGCCGTAGGAGGGGCGGTCGCGCCGGGCGGTGGCCCGCTGTTCGAGCTCCGCCAGCGTGGAATCGGTCGACGGCGTCGTCATCGGGAGTCTCCTGCCCTGAGTTCGGTGATCGATCCGCGGCGGCCGGCCCACCACGCCTGCACCCCGGCGACCGCGGCGGCGAGGACGATCACGCCCAGCGCCGGCAGGACCAGGGACCACGGGTCGGTCCTCAGCGGAGCGGTGGCCAGTAGACCGGAGCCGGGGCCGGTCGAGAGCGCGAGGTGCACCAGGTCGATGCCCGGTGCGAGCAGCGCGATGGTGGCCCGGCCGACGAGCAGCCCGCCCACGGCGGCGAGGAGCGCCTGCGGCATGGCCTCGAAGCCGAGGAGCCGCCCGCCCTGTCGGGAGGTCAGGCCCATGGTGCGCAGACGGGCCAACAGTGTGGAGCGCTCCGGAGCGGTCTGCAGCAGCGAGAGGAGGACGACGAGCAGGGCGTATCCCGCGCCGGCCGCGACCGCCGTGAGATAGATCCGCTCGGCGCCGCTCTGCATCGGGGTGTCGACGTACGAGGCGCGCGCCTCGGAGCGCAGCTGTACGGAGAACTGGCCGCCTGCCTTGTCGGCGGCGGCCCGCAGCGCCTCGGCGTCCAGGTGGCCGCCGGTGAGCAGCAGCGTGGTGGTGTGCCGGTTGGTGAGGGCCGACGCGTCCACGATGAGGAAGGAGGAGTCGCTCACGGCGGGTGTCCGCGTCACCGTGCCCGCCAGCCGCACCTTGAAGTGGCCGGCCACCGAACGCAGATCGCGCGGCCGGTCACCGAGCCGGCCGGCGACGGACGGTGAGGCGATCGCGGGCAGGACCCGTTCCTCGGAGGCCTGCTTCCCCTCCACGGGCCGGGCGCCGGTGGCCTTCAGCCGGTCCGCGGGGAAGGCGCCGAGGCCCACGGTACGGGCCAGCTCGGCGTACATCTCCGGGTCTACGCCGATCAGCGTGGCGCCCTTGGGGTCCGCGACGCCGGTCGCCGTGGGCGGCAGTGCGACGCCGTACTCGACCTGGACCCTGACGACCGCGCTGACGCCGGGCGCCTTCCCGGCTGCTCGGATCAGGCCGGCGGGCAGCGGGGGCAGGGCGTCCCCCTGGCCGCTGATCCGGGCGTCGGCACCGGTCGCGAGCGTGGCCGCGTCGTCCCTGGCCTCGGCGACCCCGGCGAGCACCGAGCCGCCGAACGCCGCCGTCGTCAGGGCGGCCAGCAGGGCGAGCAGGGGCAGGGTGCCGGCGGCGGACGAGCGGCCGGCCCTGGCCAGCGACAGGAAGCCCACCGCGCCGCGCAGCCGGGACGCGAAGCGCAGCGCGAGCCGCAGCGGCAACGGGTAGAGCCGGACCAGGACCACCGCGGCGACCAGCGCGACCAGCACGGGCGCGGCGCTGACCAGCAGGTCGGCGCCGCCCGCGCTGTCCGTCCCGCGCCTGCGCAGCGCGACGACGGCGCCCAGGGCCAGCACGAGCAGGGTCAGTTCGGCGACGGTGCGCCGCCGGGACGGGCGGGCGGTCGCGAGGTCGTCCCGGGCGCCGTGCGCCCGGTGCCTGCGGTGCAGCAGGGCCGTGCGCAGCGGGAGCGCGGCGCAGACCAGCGCGACGACCGCGCCCGCGCCCACGGCGGCCGGCCACAGCCGCGCCTCGCCCACCGTCAGGACCGCGAGGAGCAGCCCCAGCGCGCCGGCGGGAACGGCCGTCACCGCGGTCTCGGCGAGCAGCCGGCCCCCGATGCCGGTGAGGGAGGCGCCCCGGGCCCGCAGCAGAGCCAGTTCGGCGTCCCGGCGGCCCGCGATCAGGCCACCCGTCATGAGGAGGACGACGGCTGCGACGGCTCCGATACCGACCGCGGCGACCGTGACCACCGGTTCGATCGCCCCGCGCATCCCCTCGTACGAGGTCAGGACCTCGTCGAGGCCGGTGGAGACGGAGACCGTGTCTCCGGCGCGTTCGCGGACGGCGAGCAGCCCGGGACCGCTCTCCAGTGACGCGATCGCCGTCCGCAGCCGGGGCACGTCGCGGGTGGTCAGGCCGGAGCTCTCCGGCGCGAACTGCCAGTGGACCTCGGGCTGCCCCGTGGTGGCGAGCAGGGCGGGTGCGGCGTCCGGCGGCAGAAGCAGGGCGGCCGTCCAGAAGAACAGGGGCGCGCCCTTGCTGGGGGCGGGGACCAGGGACGGGGTGCGCAGCAGCTCGTCGGACGACCAGTAGGACGCCTCGGGCCGCTTCGGGGCGACGATGCCGGTGACGCGTACGGTCAGCGTCCCGCCGTCCCGGGTCGGGACCGCGACGGTCGCGCCCGCCTCGATGTGCAGGGCCTTCGCGGTCGCCTCGGTGACGGCCGCCTCGACCTCGCGGGTCCGCATGGTCACCTGGCCGTGGACCTTCGGCCAGGCGCCCGCGAGCAGGGTGCCGTGGTCGGCGAGACCGGACCAGGAGACGTACGTGAGTTCGGGGTCGAGACCGTAGGGACGGGGGAACCACGCCTCCGTCGCCGAGATCGTCTTCGACGTACGGACCCCGTACGCGGACTGGGCGGCGTCGGCCCGTAGCGGGGCGGGCAGCGTGCGCAGGATGCCGCGCTGGACGGCGCCCATCTCGGCACCGCGCACCGCGTTCTCGCGGGCGGACACGGGCAGTTCGAGGCCGGGCTGCGGGCCGCTCACCTCCAGGACGCCATGCCTGGGTTCGACGGTGCCGAGCTCGTGGCGCAGCCCCTGGCCCTCGTAGCGCTCCACGGACCGGGGGAAGGCGGCGGCCAGGAAGGCGGTCACCAGCACCAGCAGGGCGAACGCGAGGGACGCGCCGGGCGCGGTGCGCAGCCGGGTGCGTACCCAGGGGGCGCAGGCGGTGGCGGGGCGGGCACTCATGTCAGTTGTCCCCCTGGGTGCGCAGCGAGGTCGCGGGGTCGGAGCGGCGCAGGGTCAGAGCGGCGACGATGAGCAGGGGCAGGGCGGCGACTCCGGCCAGCAGGGCGGCGACCTGGCCGGGCGGCAGCTGCACCAGGACCGGCGGCACCGGCTGGGCGGCCTGTCCGGTCAGCACGATCAACGGCACGACCGCCCGGGTCAGCAGCGCCCCGAGCAGCGCCCCGACCAGCAGCCCGATCGCGATCAGGACGCCCTGCTCGGCGGCGGTCATCCGGGCCAGCTGGCGGCGCGGGGTGCCCAGCGCCCGGAGCACGGCGAACTCGGCGGAACGTTCCCGCTGCGAGCCGACCGCGGCCACCGCGAAGCCGACGGCGGCCAGCGCGGCGGCGATCACCGCGACGGCGAGCAGCGCGGACTGCGGGCCCGCCCCCAGCGGGTCGGTGACCAGCTCGTCGGCGATCTCGTCGCGCACCTGGACCTGGACGGGGTCGGTGTCGGGCAGCGCGCGCAGCGCGGCGGCCACCTCCGCCGTCCGGCCGGGTTCGGTGCTCAGCCACCACTCCGTGGCGGTCAGCCGGGCGGTCGGGCGGGTGGCGAAGACCTCGCCGAGGGCGCGCAGGTCCAGCAGGAGCGCCCCGCCGTCCCTGGCGCGCTGGGACTCGGCCGACGCGGCGGAGGAGCCCGAGCCGGGGCCGGTGGTGGGCAGCCGGTGCACGGTCCGGGTGATCGTCACCCGGACCGTCTCGCCGGCCAGGGTCACGTCGATCTTCTGGCCGGGCTTGGCACCGGTCGCCTTGAGGTACGCGTCGGTGGCCACGGCGTTCAGGGCCGGCGCCTTGGGCCGGGCCGCGGTGAACCGGACGCCGATCGTGGGGATCGCGTACGCCGCGTCCTCGGCGGTGACCGATCCGGTGGAGTAGCCCACGGCGAGGGGGGTCGCGGCGGACGCGGCCGGGGTGAGCGGCACGCCCGGCTTCGGCTCCTCCACGAGGGAGTCCTCGGTCCGTTCGCCCTGCCAGCGGAGGCCGTCCGGGACCGGGACGGGGTGCTCGGTGCCGTCGTCGGCGGTGGTCCGCAGCGCGGTCACGGCCAGCCGGTGCGACTCCGCGCGGTCCACGGGCTGCTTGCCGCTCAGCTCGATCCCGGTGACGGCGAACCCGCCGGCGGCCGCCACGGCGACGGAGAGCGGGTGCGCCTTCCCGTCGACCGGGACGGACCCGGCGACGACCTGGTAGGGCAGGCCGTAGCGGTCCTCCAGGAGGACGGAGACCCGGGCGGTCATGCCGGACGGCGAGACCTCGCGGGGAGCGCCCTCGGCGGATATCCGTACGTCGAAGTGGAGCCGGGTGCTGTGCTCCGGCAGCGGCAGCCCGGCGCGGGCGGCCTTCGGCGGGGTCAGCGTGTCGAAGAGCCCCGCCACCGGGCCGTTGCCGAGGTCCTCCCGCATCAGCATCCGCTCGTCGGCGTGCGCGGTGTCCAGGGCCAGGATCTCGGCGGTGCGCTCGCCGGAGAGGTCCACCGTCGTACGGAAGGCGGGCGCCGCCTCGCGTACGCCCGGCAGCTGCCCGTACGCGGGTGCCTTCGCCGGGTCCGCGTTGACGCCGGCGGTCATGCGCACCGAGGCGCCGGACCGGAAGTCGGCCTGGTCGCTCTGCGAGCGGTTCCACGAGGCGCTCTGGCCGATCGCCAGCATGCCCATCGCCACCGAGAGGACCAGCAGCAGCACGGGCCCGGCCCCCCGCAGCGGCCGGCGGCTGAACTGCCAGCCCGCCAGCGCGGTCGCCAGCCCCCGCCCGCCGGACGCGCGCCGCTCCGCGAGCCTGGCGGCGGGCGGCAGCAGACGCAGCGTCAGTACGGTGCCGGCGAGCAGGGCCAGCGCGGGCGCGGCCACCAGCAGCGGGTCGATCCCGAGCCCGCCCGCCCGGTCCCCGCTGAGCGCGCCGCTCCCCGAGCCCTTCGTCTGCCGGTCCAACTGCCAGTACGCCACCGCCGCGACGAGCAGCAGCGCGAGGTCGGCGCCCGCCCGCACCGGGCCCGGCAGCGCGGCGGAC
Organism: Streptomyces sp. NPDC097595; assembly: GCF_044761525.1. Classification (NCBI taxonomy): domain Bacteria; kingdom Bacillati; phylum Actinomycetota; class Actinomycetes; order Kitasatosporales; family Streptomycetaceae; genus Streptomyces; species Streptomyces sp. NPDC097595. The sequence continues at coordinate 377,179 of NZ_JBIWCN010000003.1, forward strand.
CGCGTGGTGCGCCGCCCCGCGCCGCCGGCGGTCAGGGCGGGCGCCACGACCGCGAGCGCGCAGGCCAGCGCGGTGACGGCGGCGACCAGCCAGACCTGGCCGGTGACGCCGGTGTCCAGGCGGAGCCCGATCCGGGAGAGCTCGCTGCGGTCCGCGAGGAGCCGGGTCAGCGGGCCGGAGAGCAGGGGCGCGACGACCGCCGCCGGGAGCGCGAGGAGCAGCGCCTCGGCGGACGCGAGCCCGGTGATCCGGGCCCGCGAACCCCCGCGCGCCCGCAGCAGTTCGGTCTCGCCCGCGCGCTCGCTGCTGAGCAGCCGGGCCACGAGGAGCAGGGCGTATCCGGCGAGCAGGACGAGCTGCACGGCCACGATGGTGAGCGTCGAGCGGGAGACGAGCAGGGCGCGGTCGATCTGTTCCAGGACGGTGGGCAGCGAGGTCTGCGCGGTGCCCCCGTCCTTGAACTCCGGGGCGGCCAGCAGCCTCTTCGGGCCGGCGGCCGCCGCGTCGCGCAGCGCCGCCATCCGGTCCGTGGTGACCGAGCGGAAGTCGGCGGACGCCAGCCAGGACACCTCGCCCGAGCTGGTCCGGCCCGAGCCGAGCACGGCCGGGTCGGTGAGCAGGGGACCGTACGTGGTGAAGACGACCTTGCGGACGCCGCGCCCGCCGAGCTCGTCCAGCTGCCAGTACGGGTCGGCCTGGTCGGCGGCCTTGTAGAGCCCGGTGACCGTCACGTCCACCGGCTTGCCGCCCAGCCGGTCGGAGAGCTTCAGCCGGGCGCCGGGCTTCAGCGACAGCGCCTCGGCGGCGGCCGCGGGCAGGGCCACCTCGACGGGGGCGCCGCTCTTCCCCGCTCCGGCGGCGGGCATGCGTCCGGCGGTGAGGCGGACGCGGCTGCGGTCCAGCGAGGCGAAGTGCGTGAGGTCGGGGTCACCGCGCCGGGCGGCCGGGTCCTGGAGGCTGCGCGGCAGCGCGTACGGGCCGGACGCCTCCAGCTTCCGTACGGTCACCGGGAGCCCGTCGAAGGTCTCCCGGGCGGCCTTGCGCGCCGCCGCGTCGGCCGGCCGGCGCTCGTCCGGCTCCAGCTGCGCGGAGACCACCAGCGAGGCGGGGACGGCGGAGCGGTGGGTGAGCGTGTGGCGCAGCGCGGCGTCGCCGACGGAACCGGAGAACGCGGTGAGCGCGGCCAGGACCGAGGTGGTCAGGAGCACGGCCAGCACGGCCGCCGCGAGGAGGAGCCGGTGCGCCCTCACCCGCAGAAAGACGAACCCCGTCACTTGCCCCCCAGTCACCACTCACCGCACGCGCGCCCCCCGGCGTTGTCTGGATGCTGTCAGACGGCCCGTGCCCGTGGAAACCGCTTACGGGTACAACTTGATGCATTCGTGACCGCTATCCGGCCGCAGGGCGCCGGATTCCGCACGGATGTGGGCGGTCCGTGACCGGCGGTCAGCCGTCGGTGTTCACCATCGAGGCGGCCGCATAAGTGAGGTAGTCCCAGAGCTGCCGCTCGTGCTCCGGGGCGAGGCCCAGCTCGTCCAGCGCGACGCGCATGTGGTGCAGCCAGGCGTCGTGCGCGGCGCGGTCCACCCGGAACGGCGCGTGCCGCATCCGCAGCCGGGGGTGCCCGCGCCGGTCGCTGTAGGTGCGCGGCCCGCCCCAGTACTGCATGAGGAACAGTGCGAACCGCTCCTCGGCAGGACCGAGGTCCTCCTCCGGGTACATCGGCCGCAGCAGCGGGTCCTCGGCGACGCCCTGGTAGAAGCGGTGCACCAGGCGCCTGAAGGTCTCCTCGCCGCCGACCTGCTCGTAGAAGGTCAGCTCCTGCACCGTGTCGCGCGGAATCTCAGTCACCCGTCCATGGTCGCAGACGTGCGGCGCGGCGGGCCGGGCCCGGGGGATCTTCTCCGCTTCAGGCCCTTTCCGTCTTGTCAGTTCGTTGTGCGAACTACTATGGTTCGTGTAACGAACGAAATGGCGTGTCCATTCAAACGTGTCCATTCAATGGTTGGAGTCGGCATGGCAAACGGAACAGGGAATCGCACCGTCGTCGTCATCGGCGGCGGATACGGCGGCTCCGCCGTCGCGAAGGCGCTCGACGAGGAAACCGATGTGGTGCTGGTCGACCCGAAGGACGCATTCGTCCACGCGGCGGGCTCCCTGCGGGCGCTGGTCGAGCCCGACTGGGCGGAGAACATCTTCTTCCCGTACGACACCCTGCTGAAGCGCGGCACCGTCCGCCGCGAGCGGGCCGTCGCCGTGGACCCCGGCGGGGTCACCCTGGCCGGCGGCGAACGCGTCGTCGCCGACTACCTGGTGCTCGCCTCCGGGTCCGACTACCCCTTCCCGGCCAAGACCGACACCGACCTCGCGGGCGACGCGCTGGCCCGGATAAAGGAGGCGCACCAGGAGCTGGCCGGCGCCGGGCGGGTCCTGATCACCGGCGCCGGACCGGTCGGCATCGAACTCTCCGGCGAGATCAAGGCGGTCTGGCCCGAGAAGCACGTGGTCATCACCGACCCCGCCGATGAGCTGCTGCCGGGCTTCCTGCCCGAGCTCCGCGAGGAGCTGCTGCGCCAGCTGGACGCGCTCGGCGTGGAGCTGCGGCTCTCCACCGCGCTCACCGGCGAACCGGCGGCCGTCCCCGGGCGGCTCGACCCGTTCACGGTGACCACCGACGGCGGCGGGCGCATCGCGGCCGACATCTGGTTCCGCTGCTACGGCGTGCGCTCCAACGGCGACTACCTCGCCGACGGCCGGGTCGCCGAGCGCGACGCGCAGGGCCGGGTGCCGGTGGACGAACGGCTGAACGTCACCGGGCACCGGCACATCTACGCCCTCGGCGACCTCACCGACCTGGCCGAGGCCAAGATGGCCGGGTACGCGATGAAGCACGCCGAGGTGGTCGCGGCCAACATCCTCGCCCAGGTGCGCGGCGAGGACCCGGCGGCCGTCTATCTGCCGTCCCCGGTGCCGTCCGCGCTGCTCCCGCTCGGGCCCGGCGGCGGGGTGGGCCAGGTGCCCTCGCCGGACGGCCCTGTACTGCTGCCCGCCGAGCAGGTCAGCGCGTACAAGGGCAAGGACCTGTTCACCGGGCGCTTCGCGGAGCTCTTCGGCATCGCGCGCTGAGGTCCCGGCGGCGGGGCGGGGCTCAGCAGCCGGGGGTGGCCGCCGGGGCGTTCTCGCAGGACTCGCGGAAGACCATGGGCACCTTGTTCTCCAGCACCAGGCGGCCCAGGAGTGCGGTCAGCTGCTCGCGGTCGGCCCCGTCGAGCCCTTCCGCCAGGGCCTCGACGCGCCGGCAGGTCTCCGCGTAGAACACCTCGGCGAGCTCGCTCCCGGCCTCGGTCGTGGCGACCCGCACCGCGCGCCCGTCCTCCGGGTCGGCCTCCCGGCGCACCAGGCCCCGCTGCACGCTTCGGTCCACGAGGCCGGTGAGGCTGGACTTCGCCAGACCAAGGACGGTGCCCAGCTCGCGCATGCCGTACGGCTTCACCATCAGCACGCAGAGCAGCTGGCCCTGCTGGGCGGTGATCCCGTGTTCGCGGCCGGAGTCGGCGTACACGGCATTCACCAGGAATGCGGAGCGCACCAATGCGGTGGCGATCCCCATCTGCCCCTCGTCGGCCTTTCGCATGTGAACAGAATATGACAGGCGCGAGCGGTACCGACCCGTCCGGACCGGACATTCGTGGTACGAACTACCGCAGGCGGAAGCGGGGGGGGGGGGGGGGGGGGGGCCCGCCCCCCCCCCCCCCGGGGGGGGGGGGGGGCGCGGGCGGGGGGGGGGGGGGGGGCGCCCCCCGGGGGCGGCGGGGGGGGGGGCGGCGCCCCACCCACGCAACACTAAGAGAAGCATAA